>NZ_AJLG01000016.1 GCF_000258495.1 Pedobacter agri PB92 | reverse complement strand
ACGTACACACTCAGTGATGCCAATGTATTTTACATCGGACCAAATGGTAATGTTCGTGTGAACTTTAACGATCTGGTAGAGATTTCTCAATTTTATTCGGTTAGTTTAAACCGCAGCCGTTATCAGGATAGTTTTTATACAAACCTAAGCTATAACACACATACAGCAACTTCAGAACTTATCATTCGATATCCTAAAAAGGTTGTGTTTGAAACCAATTTCGCCATAACTGCCAATACACAACAAATTGCAGGCTATAATAACAACATTAAACTTTGGAATGCAGCTGTAACCTATCTTTTCATGAAAAACGACCGGTTACAATTAAAATTAGCGATTAATGATATTTTGCAAAGTAATGTACGTAGATCGGTAGAGATTACGGGAAATAGTGTGATTGATTACCAGACGAATAACTTAGGTAGATATGGAATGTTAACACTCACTTACAATATTCAAAACTTTGGACAGAAAGTGGGTGGCCGACAAACATTCTTCAACTTCTAAAAATTTGAAGATCATTATTCCAAAACACGAGGTCATCTATCTAAGTTAGATGACCTCGTGTTTTAAAAGTTGATGCTAAGCTAAGGTCAGTTTAACCAAATATTGATCTTCGCCATCATCAAATATCATTTCGCAATTCCAGCCTGTTTCTTTTGCAATTGTTTTGATCGTTTCTTCATCAACATAAACCCAGTTGAACCAATTCCCTTTTTCTCCTTTATATTCGTATTGATAAGAAACTTCACCATAATATTGGTTTTGAGGTTTAGGCAGGTCTTCGTAGAGATATGAAATATCAGATGAATCGAAAATTACTTGTCCGCCGGGATGAAGTAAATCTTTTATTCTGATTAGAAAATCTTTGAATCCGGCCAATGTTCCGGTTAGGCCAATGCCGTTCATTAGCATTAAAATGGTATCAAACTTTTCCTGATAGTTGAAAACATCTTGTAGCAAAGCTTTTTTAACCCCACGATCTTTCATAATATTCACGGCTGCCTCCGAAACATCAATGGCAGTTACATCAACATTAAAAGCCTGCAACAGTAGAGCATGACTGCCGACTCCGGCACCAATATCCAACACTTTCCCCTCACACATTTTCAAAGCCTGTAGTTCCAATACAGGCATATCCTCATCATCACGAAAGAAAAATTCTAAAGGCATTTCTTCTGGCTCGCCGTAAGAATTATGCAGCCAAAGTATATCGGCTTCGCCGGTTTTATAAATATCAGTAAGCGCTTTACCAAAAACATCCATAAGGCAAAGATAAAAAAATGGAACATGTATTGGATTACTGTAAAACCAATAAGAATTTTCATTGCGAGGTACGAAGCAATCTCATTCGGTAAAAGATTGCTTCGTGCCTCGTAATAAACAATATGATTTTAAATCTGATAAAATCAGCGGGTTAAAAGATTTCTCCGTTCGGTAGAAATGACAATTTATCCAAGATGAAGTTTATTCCAATTCAAACTCCTGATGGTATTCTGGAATAGCTACATGCTTAAATCCATGATCCTTCAATCTTGTGGCAAAATTTTGCTGAACGTCATATTCACCGTGAACCAAAAACAGCTGTTTTACTTTCGCCGGATCCTGGCAAGAAAGAAATTGCAATAAATCTTCATAATCGCCATGCGCACTCATCGATTTTATAGATTGAATTTCAGCTTTCACTTCATATTCATCTCTAAAAATTTCAACCACTTTTTTACCTGCAATTAACTGTCCGCCCAATGAATTTGGTTCACAGTAGCCTACCATCAAAATGGTGTTTTTCTGATTGCCGATATTGTTTCTGATGTGGTGTTTCACACGTCCGGCATCAGCCATTCCTGAAGCAGAAATAATTACACAAGGTCGCGGATCTTCATTTAACTTTTTCGATTCTTCAACGCTTTCGATAAAGCGTAAACCCTTAAAGCCAAAAATATCATGATCAACCTTTAAGACCTGTTTCACGCCATTGTTGTAAACCTCCGGATGGTTGTGCAAAATTTCAGTGGCCTTGGAAGACAAAGGACTATCTACGTAATATGGAACATCAGGCAGTTTGCCTTTCAACTCCAAACCATTTAAGGCAAAAAGCAACTCCTGTGTTCTGCCCACAGCAAAAGCCGGAATGATGACTTTTCCCTTCTTTACCTTGCAAGTATGGTTAATGATTTCAAAAAGCATGTCCTCAATTGGATCGAGATCTTTGTGTAATGAATCGCCATATGTTGATTCCATTAAAATATAATCTGCCTGATCGAACTGCTGCGGGCTTTTTAAAAGTAAATCACCATAGCGGCCAACATCACCTGAGAAAGTAATTTTCTGGGTTTTCCCATCTTCGGTAATGGTTAAATGTACTGCGGCACTGCCCAGAATATGGCCGGCATCGGTAAATTTTAAACTAATGTGCTCATCGATTTTAAAATCTTCCTCATAAGCAACAATCTTCATCTGGCTTAATGTTTTGGTTACATCTGCATCAGTATAGAGTGCTTCCTCCATCTCTTCTCCTTCTCGCAGGTGCCGGTTAGAAAATTCAGCATCCTGCATCTGAATCTTTGCCGAATCCATCATCAGAATTCTGGATAAATCCATTGTAGCAGGTGTACAAAATATTTTCCCCTCAAAACCATCAGCAACCAATTTAGGCAAAAGGCCACAATGGTCGATATGTGCATGAGATAAAACGAGATAGGTAATTTTTTTCGGATCAAAGCCGAAATAATCATTCAGCTTATCGGTAACATGGCCCATTCCTTGAAACAGTCCACAATCTAATAATATTTGGGTATTATTTTTTAGGGTAATAAGGTGCTTACTTCCCGTAACTGTACGGGCAGCACCGTGAAAGGCAATCTTCATTTAGATGTGGTTAGAATTTGAAATAAAAATGCCGGATATTTCCGGCATTTCCAATTTCGTTAAGCGTTTACTTCAGCAATTTTATCTTTTACCTTATCGGCTACTCCTGAAGCTTTATCAGCTAAGCCAGCTAATTTATCTTTTGATGCATCTAGCAAATCAGCAAAAAAATCTGATACTTTACCTTTTAAATCATTAGTAGAATCTGACGATAATGCTAATGCGATAGTTGCTCCCAATGCTGCTCCGGCTAATACGCCTACTATAATTTTTGTCTCTTTTTTCATGATGTTTGCTATTTAGTAATTAAACATATTTTACCTTGAGGTGTTTTAACTTTTTTTCATCATACAAAAACCAATCCATAATGAAACAAGTATTTTTTATTGATCTTGATAACACTATTTACTTTACCAAACCAAATAAAGAGGTGTTAATGACTGGGCTATATGATCTGTTAGATCAACAAAATTTAAAGATCGATCAAGCAGATTACCAGGCAGCTAAAGATGAGATGTTGCGAACACCATTTTTAAAAGTGGCAGAGAAATACCATTTCCCTAAAGATGTGGTTGATCATACTGTTGAATATCTTGCCAACAGAGAGGTGTTGAAGCCGCTTCAACCAAGCGACGATTACCCCTATATTAAAAGCTTACAAGGCCGGAAATTTATTGTTACGGCGGGCTTTCCAAAACAGCAAAAATCAAAAGTTATCATGTTGGGTATAGCCGATGATTTTGAAGAGGTGCACGTGGTTGATGTTTCTGTATCGAATAAAAAGCAAGCTTTCATTAATTTGATCGAAAAACATAACCTCAACAAAAATGAAATTTTAATCATTGGTGATGACGCAGATTCAGAAATAAAATTTGGCTTAGAACTTGGGATCGAAACTTTCCTGCTGGATCCGGACAATCTTCATCCAAATGCTAAGAGTACTTTTAAAGGAAAAGATTTGAGCAAATTACATCAAGCTGCGGGGCAATAACTACCCATAAAAAAAGCCCCGATTTTCATCGGGACTTTCAATCCATCTATCCTCGTCCACCTCTCGATGGCCTTCCTCCTTCAGAGCCGCTTCTTTCGCCGCCCCCTCTTTGTTGCTGAGGTGCTGCTTCAGTTCTTCTTTGTTCCTGGCGTTGTTGCATTTGTTGTTGCTGTTGCGCCCTTTGTTGTTGCTGCTGCGCATCACGCTGTGCCCTTTGCTGTTCAGCTTGTTGCGAACGTTGTTGCTGCATTTGCTGCTCACGTTGAGCCCTTTGCTGTTCCATTTGCTGAGAACGTTGTTGCTGCATTTGCTCATTACGCTGTGCCCTTTGCTGTTCCATTTGTTGTGAACGTTGCTGTTGCATTTGCTCATTACGCTGTGCCCTTTGCTGTTCCATTTGCTGAGAACGTTGTTGCTGCATTTGCTCATTACGCTGTGCCCCTTGCTGTTCCATTTGCTGAGAACGTTGTTGCTGCATTTGCTCATTACGTTGAGAGTTCTGTTGAGCAGCTTGCTCAGCACGTTGCCGCTGCATTTGTTGCGAACGTTCGTCATTGCCCCTCACTTCACGTTGAGCACGTTGCTGATCCTGGCTCATACGATCTTGCTGGTTGCGTTGCTGGCGTATTTGCTCCGAACGCTGCTGATCCTGACGGCTGTTCACATTTGCATCACCATTTCTTTGCTCAATTCCATTGGTATTTCCACGGCTTGTTCTTCCATTGGCATTGCGATCATAAGCCTCACCGCTATTGTTGGGTTGAATGTCTCTGCCAACGTTTGCATCGTTTCCTCTGCCGTTGCGGTTATCATTTCTTGAACCAAAACGGTTATCGCCATTTCCTCTTTGCTCATTATTGCCACGATTGGCATTGTTATCTCTGCCCCTTTGATCACGATTTGCATAGCCTTCATTTCTGCCGCCCCTGCTAATTCCTGCATTCCCTTGTTCAAATTTTCTTGGAGCAGCATTGCGATTATCAACTGCATTACGTTCCGGCCTTGGTCGGTAAATCGAAACTTCCCTTCCACCTACTCTACTTGCACCCGGGCGATTACTTTGCGCATAACGATAAACCGTTACATCACGATTGGTTGCTCTTCTAATGTCTTCCATTCTCGGGCCGCCATAATAACTTCTTCTGTTGTAAACATAAGTGTTGTTAATGATGGTAGTGTTGCGGATGTAAACATTATTACGGCCGTAATCATATCTTGGAAAGGTATTAATGTAAATATTTCTTTGCGGAATAAAGTTCCAGCAAAATTCTGGTACCACATAACGGCGGCCAAAGCTTAAATTAATGTTAATGCTTGGCGCCATTGGTGCCCAGCCATAATAACCATCACCACTTCTCCAATCAACCCAAGCTGGTCCCCAGTTGGTATCCGGTAACCAAATCCATTGGCGGTAACTATTTATTACCCAACGGCCATAGTGAAATGGAGCCCAACCCCAATCATAATTGGAAACCCAGGTATTGCCATATTCTGTCATAGCCCAACGCCCGTTGGTGTAGTAAGGACGAAATTCATTTTGATCAACATCCGGACGCCATACGTAACCATACTGCGGATCCTGAATCCAAGTTCCGTAGGGACTAAGTTCATCATAAAAGGTTTGCATGGAAATATTCCCCGTACTGTAACCATCATCCTGGTAGCTATCTTGATAGTCTTGTGCCCTGACTAAGGTGGTGGTTCCGACAAGGAGCCCAAAAAGCCCCAGCACAACTGCCGATTTTTTCAGTGTTTTCATTTGTGTGTTTATTTTAATAACCTAACTTGTGTGTATCAATTAGAGAACCAAAAATTAGCAAGGTTTAATATGCATGCATAGTTTTTTAGTTTTCTGCCAAATCATGCCAATTAAGGCATATTTAACTATTATTTAACGTTTTATACACGTGATAATTGTGCAGAATATAAGTCATTCAGAAATAAAATTTGCTACACCACTGTTTACAAAAGAGATTATATCGAACGCTGCTAAAACTTTAAAACTAAAATTCTGTTTATTGTACCTATTTTTGCATCATGCAGAACGGCACTTTATATCTTATCCCTGTTCCTCTTGCTGAAGAGGTAGCACACAAAACCTTTACGCCCTATTTGGTTGATACCATTAACCAAATTGACACCTATATTGTAGAAAACAGTAAAACAGCTCGTCGATTTTTGAAGGAGGCAGGTTTAAAAACACCTCAGAAAGATCTAATTGTACATGATTATGGAAAACATAACCGTACTGACTTAGGGCAGTTTTTTAATGAGCTAAAAGCAGGAAAAGATGTGGGTTTAATGAGTGAAGCGGGTTGCCCTGGAATTGCAGACCCAGGTGCCGATATTGTAGCCGAAGCACACAAACGTGGGATCAAAGTTGTACCCTTGGTTGGCCCAAGCTCAATTTTATTGGCATTAATGGCTTCTGGTTTTAATGGACAGAGTTTTGCCTTCTGGGGATATTTGCCCATTGATAAGGAACAGCGCACCAAACGCATTAAGGATTTAGACTTATCAGCCAGCCGATATAAACAAACCCAAATTTTTATTGAAACGCCATTTCGAAATAATCAACTTTTTGAAGAAGTACTGAAAAGTTGCAAACCTAACACACAAATTTGTGTTGCCAGCAACCTAACCGCCGAGGATGAGTTTATTAAAACCCAAAGCGTATATAACTGGCGCAAGGAGGAAATCGATCTCCATAAAAAACCAACCATATTTTTAATGTATTAAATGAAATGGCCTGTGAAAACAGGCCATTTTGATTATTCCTTTAAAACACGTTAGCATATGGTAAACTTTGCAACTGCAAATAGTTGCATTTACCTGTCCACATAAACTGGATTGCAGCGGTATCGCCCGATTCTTCATCGGGCATTTAGCGGAAAGCCAGACGAACATTAATTTGCCTGCTGATATTGCTTTTCAAATTTTTATCATCTTACGAAATTATATTCACATACAATTTCATCCGATAAAAATTTCCCACATTTTTCGGTGGAAAACTTGATTTTAAAAATCCTTAAATTCCGTAAATCCTGATTAGCTTTGCTTCCTTTAAATTGAAAATCTTAATATGTTAGCTCATCATAAAATTATAGCTGCAGAATTAAAAATTGCAGAAAAACAAGTTACGGCTACAGTAAGCCTGTTAGATGAAGGCGCAACCGTACCTTTTATTTCCCGCTACCGCAAGGAATTAACCGGAAGTTTAGATGAGGTTGAAGTTGCTGCGATCCGCGACAGGGTATTGCAATTACGCGATTTAGATAAACGCCGCGAAGCGATTTTGAAATCGATGACCGAGCTTGGAAAACTGACGCCCGAACTGGAAAAGAAAATTAATGAAGCAGAAACTATTTCACTTTTAGAGGACATATATCTTCCGTACAAACCCAAACGTAAAACACGTGCATCTGTAGCGAAAGAAAAAGGCTTGGAGCCTTTGGCATTGCAAATTTTTGACCAGAAGCACTTTGATTTAGACGCTGAAGCAGATAAATTTATTGATGCTGAAAAAGGAGTAAATTCTTTAGCAGAGGCATTAGCAGGTGCTAGAGACATTATCGCTGAAATGATTTCTGAAAATGCCGAAGCCCGTACCAAAATGCGCACTTACTTTCAGGAAAAGGCAGAATTTAAATCGGAAGTAATTAAAGGAAAAGAAGAAGAAGGCATTAAGTACAAGGATTATTTTGAATGGAATGAGCCTGTTAAAACTGCTGCATCGCACCGTGTTTTGGCGATGCGCCGTGGCGAGAAAGAGTTAATTTTACGTTTAGATGCTTTGCCGCCAGCCGAAGGCGCAATCGAAATGCTGGAAAATCAATTTGTGCTAGGCAACAATGCCGCATCGAAACAAGTTCAGCAAGCATTAGAAGATGGTTACAAGCGTTTGCTGGAGCCCGCAATGGAAACCGAACTTCGGGTATTAACCAAACAGAAAGCCGATGAAGAAGCCATTCGGGTTTTTGCAGAAAATGCCCGCCAGTTGTTATTAGCTGCACCAATGGGACAGAAAAATGTATTGGCTATTGATCCAGGATTCCGTACAGGCTGTAAGGTTGTTTGTTTAGATAAGCAAGGCCAGCTTTTGGAAAATACAGCCATTTACCCGCACACCGGCCAAGGCAATGTGAAGAATGCCGAGATAACCATTCAACAGCTTTGCGAAAAACACAAGGTAGAGGCCATTGCCATTGGTAATGGAACTGCGGGCAGAGAAACTGAAGCATTTATCCGTGCTCTGAATTTACCACAAGTAACCATTGTAATGGTTAATGAAAGTGGTGCATCTATTTATTCTGCATCGGAAGTAGCGAGAGAAGAGTTTCCAACGCAAGATATTACCGTTCGTGGTGCTGTTTCTATCGGTCGCCGTTTGATGGATCCACTGGCAGAATTGGTAAAAATCGATCCGAAATCGATAGGTGTTGGGCAATACCAGCATGATGTTGATCAAAATAAATTACAGGCCAGTTTAGATGATACGGTTATTAGTGCGGTAAATGCTGTTGGAGTGGAGTTGAATACGGCATCGAAACAAATCCTGGCTTACGTTTCTGGCTTAGGGCCAACTTTAGCGCAAAACATTGTTGATTACCGGAATAGTAATGGCGCTTTCAAAAACCGGGAAAGCTTAAAGAAAGTGCCTCGCCTGGGTGATAAAGCCTATGAGCAGGCAGCTGGTTTCTTACGCATCCGTCATGCTGACAATGTTTTAGATATGAGTGGCGTGCATCCGGAGCGATATGCGGTAGTTGATAAAATGGCTAAAGATTTAGGCACAACAGTTTCTGCTTTGATGAAAGATACACAATTGCAAAAGCAAATTAAGCCACAACAATATGTTACTGATGAAATAGGTTTGCCAACGTTAAACGACATTCTAAAAGAGCTGGCCAAACCTGGCCGCGATCCGCGAGAAGCGTTCGAAGCTTTTAGCTTTACAGATGGCGTAAATGAAATCGGCGATTTGAGAATAGGCATGAAACTGCCTGGAATTGTAACCAACATCACCAATTTCGGTGCCTTTATTGATATTGGCGTGCATCAGGATGGTTTAGTACACACCAGCCAACTGGCTAATCGCTTTGTGGCCAATCCAAATGATGTTGTTAAAGTACATCAGAAAGTTGAAGTTACCGTTATGGAAGTTGATGCTGCCCGCAAGCGAATTTCTTTATCGATGAAAACTGAAAACAGTCCAAAATCGGGAGACAAGGTTCCGAAGCCGGAAAAAGCAAGGAATAAGGAACAACCAGTGAACAACAGCTACCAGAGAACGAAGAATTTTGCTCCAAAACCGCAGCAGGTAAAAAAAGATGCCGATGGCGATTTGCAGGAGAAATTAGCAAAGCTGAAAAGCTTGTTTAAATAGGCAAATACTTAGGCTCAATCAGGCATGACAACAAAAAAAGGAGAAATCTTAATTGCAATATTCAGCGATTAAAGATTTCTCCTTTTGTATTTGATCAAAACTTAGTGTTGATTAATAATCGTATTTATGCGTATAATCAGTTGTAGAAGTTACCGTAAAGTTTTGATCATTTGTAACGACTTGTCCATTTACTTCAGCTTTATAGCTCACTTTAAATGAAGGATTTGTAGCACCTGGATTTAAACATTGTTGACTGGTTGTAACTAATCTTAAAGGTGTTGTACTTTCAATTACGTAAGTTTTTGTAGCGCCTAAAAAATCGTTTTTTCCTAGAGAGATGGCTGTTTCATTGTTTTTGGTTACACCATTAACTTTCCAAATGGTTTTTGCATTGTCAAGGCTTCCACCTACAAAAACGAATGATACGTAATCTTGCTCTTCTACTCCATCAACAGTTACAGTGAATTTAAAGTTTTTGTTCTCCGTATCGGTTGGCATTTCATTGCTTTCTTTTTTACAAGAAAACAAAATTGTTAAAGTTAGTAACGGCAGAATAGTAAAGAGAACTTTTTTTAAGTTTTTCATGGATTAAAATGTTAGGATGATTAATTATTTTTTTCCAAAAAATCAACAATTATGCCAACAGAAACCCATCAAAAGCCAGTCAATACGCAGAAGATAAGGAACTTAACCTTAACTGACAGAAAACCAGCGTTAAACAAATTAAGAATAATTAATTTGAAAACTAAAAATCTAGTGCATTAAACTGAATATATTGCAAAATATAGTGAACTAATATTTATACAATCAATAAAACGATTTATCAATATACGATTCAATATTTTTTGAAATGGTGCTCCGTTTAAAGATTTGCAAACTTATCCTTATGTTCCAACCTTGTTTTCGGTAAACTTTCAGGATAATTATTTTGGATAAAAGTGATCATGGCTTCGCGTACATTGCAACGCAAATCAAAGGCTCTTGATGAATTAGAAGCACTCATCAAAAACCTGATCTCAATTGATCCGTCTTTATTCGTATCGGTAACCTGAACCACATTTACTCGTTTATCCCAAAGGGGATTAGTTGTTAAAAGCCTTGTTAACTCCTGGCGCAAGGGTTCAATAGGAATGGTATAATCCATATATAAAAACACGGTTCCGAGTAAATCTGCCGAAACCCTTGTCCAGTTTTGGAAGGGTTTTTCAATGAAGTAGGTAATGGGCAAAATCAATCTCCGCTGATCCCAGATACTCACCACAACGTAAGTCAGGGTTATTTCTTCCACTCTTCCCCATTCTCCTTCAACAATTAATACATCATCAATCCGGATGGGCTGTGTAAAAGCGATCTGAAAACCTGCCAGTAAATTTCCCAGAGATTTTTGTGCAGCGAAACCGATAATAATTCCACCAATTCCAACCCCTGTAAGTAAACCTGCACCAATTTTACGCATACTTTCGAAACTCAACAAAATGATAGCGGCAGTAATTAAAATGATCAGCGAAACAATGAACTTTCTTACAAACTGGAGCTGTGTACGGATTTTTCTTTCTTTCAGATTATTTTCTTTATTGAGATCATATTTGAGATAAAAAAAGTCTTCCAGAACGTTAATCAACCTGATTAATATGAGTGCAAAAATTGCAGTAAGCGCAATTTCGAGCATTTTATCAAGGTGCAATCGAACCGAAGCCGGCATCACCATAATATCAAGTGATGAATTTAGTAAGAGCAAAGGAATGAACACCGCAACTGGTCTGCGAAGATGTTTGATGGTAGATTTTATAATCACAGAATCCCACCAGCGGGAAAGCATAATAAAGATTTTATGAATGATAAATTTAATAAGTAGTCCGAGTAAAATTGCGGCTATCCCAATAATTAAGTTCTTGATAAAAATAGGAATAGGATAACCGAAAAAATGGTCGAGATACTGCATAAAAGTAATTTGTTGGTTAAATATTAGCGCTTGTATTTATTTAACAACAACACTTATGCTTTGTTTCAGAAAGAAAAAATAGGCGAGATTAGGAGCGTTACACTTTAAAATTTAGGAATCAATACAATGGTCTAATCCCACATTTTTTACAGATTTGTCACGTTGAGCTTGTCGAAACGCCAAAACGAATCTCCAACAAGCTCAGACTGACAAAAACTGGATAGAAGACTGTTTAAATTTGTGCGACAAATTCTTTTATTGAAGTGCCAGGGTTATTGGTTTTCATGAAGTTCTCGCCGATTAAAAAGCCATTGAATCCAGCGGTTTTCAGTTCTTTAATGGTTTGAGGATTGCTGATGGCACTTTCGGAGATTTTCAAAAATTCATCAGGAATACGATTAACCAAATCAAAAGAAGTTTGAATATCTACCGTAAAATCTGCCAGGTTTCTGTTATTGACGCCAATGGCATCCAAATTTGGACAAATACTTCTTTCCAGTTCCTCCAGATTATGGACTTCCAACAAAACATTCAATCCTAAATTTTGTGCAAACTTGCCAAAATCATTAATTTGTTTTGGCGTCAGAATCGCTGCAATTAGTAAAATGATATCAGCACCCCAGGCTTTTGCTTCTAAAATCTGGTATTCATCAATCATAAAATCCTTACGAAGAATGGGGATCTGATTTACCGCTCTCGCTGCTAAAATATCATCAGTTTTTCCGCCAAAAAAATCGACATCGGTTAACACAGACAGCGCAGATGCGCCAGCATTATTGTAGGCCTGGGTAACCTCCGCGACGTCAGCAACACCATTGATCAAACCTTTTGATGGAGAACGTCGTTTAAACTCTGCAATAATTCCGGTTCTGTCTTCAGCCAACAAAAACTCTTTAAAAGAATAAGGCGTACGTTTGAAATAATCAGCTTTTTCTAAATCCTGAACAGATATCAGTCGCTTTGCATCAGCAACTTCTTCTTTTTTCCGTAATACGATTTTATCTAAAATATTCATTTTTTCCAATTTACCGTCACTGCGAGGCACGAAGCAGTCTATCTAAATGAGATTGCTTCGTGCCTCGCAATGACGAAATTATTAAGAAGTCAACCAATTCTCCATCATCTGTTTACCATGCTCGGTCAGCACACTTTCAGGATGAAACTGTACCCCGCGAACATCCAGGCTTTCATGTCTCAAAGCCATTATCTCACTTTTGTGATCTCTGGCCGTAATCTTCAAACAAGATGGAAAATTCTCTTTACTCACTACCCAACTGTGGTAACGACCAACATTTATCGTTTGCGGACATTCCCAAAATAGTGGTTCATCGCCATCCACAACGGTAACTGGTGTAGCGATACCGTGCATCGGTCTGCCCAGGTTTAATAGTGTTCCACCAAACGCTTCAGCAATGGCCTGCTGACCTAAACAAACTCCAAAAATACTCTTTGTTGGTGCATAAGTTTTGATCACATCCAATAATAATCCAGCCTCTTCAGGGATACCCGGTCCAGGTGAAAGCAAAATTTTGTCGTATTGCGCTACATCAGCCAGTTCGAATTTATCATTTCTCCAAACCACTGCTTCGTAACCCACCTCGTTAATTAAATGAACCAGGTTATAGGTGAAACTATCGTAGTTATCGATTACTAGAACAGCCTTTTTATCTTTATTTTCCATTGGTTAATTTTCTATTAAAATCCATCTTCCATCAAATGCCCTCGGCCATTTCTAAAGCCTTACGTAAGGCAGCAATCTTATTGTTCACTTCCTGCATTTCAGTTTCAGGAACTGAATCCGCCACGATACCCGCACCTGCTCGGTAATGCAGTTCGTTATTTTTGCTCATAAACGTCCTGATCATGATGGCATGGTTAAAATCTTCGTTGAAACCCATGAAACCAATTGCGCCGGCATAAAAATTACGTCCCAGCTTTTCATTTTCATCAATTAATTGCATGGCTTTATATTTTGGTGCACCACTCAAGGTGCCTGCCGGATAAGTATCTGCAACCACATTAAAAGCACTTACATTTTCCTGTAAATGACCACTTACTTTACTCACCAAATGAATCAAATGCGAATAATATTGAACTTCTTTGAATGATTTCACCTCTACACGATTGCAATGACGGCTTAAATCATTTCTGGCTAAATCTACCAACATCACATGTTCCGCACTTTCTTTTGGATCTTGCTCTAGCTTTTTAGCCTGTTCTGCATCTTCGATATCATTCCCGCTACGCTTAAAGGTTCCGGCAATTGGAAAAATATTCGCCGTATTGTTTTTAATGGTGATTTGTGCTTCAGGTGATGAACCAAAAAGCTTGAAATTTCCATAATCGAAATAGAATAGGTAAGGCGATGGATTAATCGATCTCAAACATCGGTAAACATTAAATTCATCACCAGAGAAAGCCTGTTTAAAGGCTCTTGACGGCACAATTTGAAATACATCACCACGATAAATGTGTTTTTGCAGTTTCTCTACCAGATCCATAAAGCCCTGATCGGTTAGATTCGAAGTTTCTTCCCCCCGAAGCTGGAATTTGTATTCAGGATAATTTTTATTCTGAATCAGATATTCCATTTTTTCCAATCCCCCCTCCTCTTCTCCCTCAAAGGTATTTTTGAAAAGCGTGATTTCGTTTTTGAAATGATCGATCGCAATGATGTACCGATATAAATGGTATTGCATTTCTGGAATCTCTTCTCCCTCTGGAGTTTCAGAAGTGAATTGAATATCTTCAAAGTGCTGAACCGCATTCCAAGTGAAATAACCAAAAAGCCCGCTTGAGATAAATTTAATTTCAGGCAGTTCAGTTTCTTTAAACTTATCTTTAAAATCTGCGATCTCCTGCATCAGATTTTTGCTTTCTGTAATGCCAACGGTACCATCTGGAAAATATGTTTCTAAACGTTTTCCTTTTAAGATAATTCCCGCAACCGGATCGGCACAAACAAAACTCATTGAATTTTCTCTGCTATGGTAATCTGAACTCTCCAGCAAAATACTGTTTGGATAAACATCACGTAAGCGAAGATAAATACTCACTGGCGTGGTGGTATCGGCAAGTAGTTTTTTGTAAGTAGTATTTATTCTGTACATTTTCTTTACGGTATTTCCGTCATTGCTTCGTGCCTCGCAGTGACGGGATTTATTATTAAAAATAAAAAGCCCGGCGTGTGGTTCTACGCCGGGCTTTAATGGTTCTTTAAGGTTTAGGTTGATAAAAATATTTTCCTCATACGCAGCCGGCGCAATTCTGTTTTGAATTACTTTGCCAAAGCCATGTATGTATATTGTTGATCATGAGCGACAAAAATATAAAGAATTTTGAATAATGGAAATATTTGTGAAATTTCCTGCAACACGTTCAATCCTAAAAAAAGGGAAATCTGCTTTTAAATCAAATTTCCCTTGTAAAATTTAAAATTTATTAATTAAATCTTTATCGAAACGCTATAAGAGCTACCAATAAATGCTTAATTTTTAAGATATCCCAAAAAATGATCTCCCTGGAACATTTTTTGTCATCACCAAAATAGAAACCACAATCAGCACCAAGGCCAATCCGAAGAAAATAGCAATATTACGATGTTTGTCTACAGCATCTGCCACTCTTTTCGATTTTGCATTACCAACAGTAATTAAAACAATGGCAACAATCATCATCGCGGTATGCTCAGCTTTAAAGTATCTGCCAATCGCATCGCTCATTGGCAATTTAGTAAGCGGGCTTAAAAAATAAAGCACTAAGCCAATCAAAAACTGAATGTGTGCACTAATTAGTGTAAACACATTTAATTTACGATTACCTTCTGTGTAATTTTTTTTTCCAAACCAACCCGATAAAGCATTGATAACTGCAATTACTAATAAGATTAATACGATGTAGCGCCATCCAGAGTGCGCAGATTTTAAGATACTATACATTTTTATAAAATATGTTTGTCCAAAAATAGGGATTAATTGTAAAAAATAGGATATTCTGCTCAACCAACGCTAATTTATATTAGTTTTAAACAAAATAAACCCCCAAACTGATCATGAAGAAAATTTTACTCGCTATTGCGATGGTATTTTCTACTACAATTATGTTTGCACAGCAAACTACCTTCCCTGTAAACGGCTCTTTTGATACGCGGCCAGGAATGTTTGCCTTTACAAATGCGACTATAGTAGTAAATGCCAACCAAACCTTAACAAATGCTACACTATTAATCAAAGGACAAACCATCCAGGCAGTTGGCGCTGGTGTTGCTGTACCTAAGGGTTATGTGGTTGTAGATTTGAAAGGAAAATTTATTTATCCCTCATTGGTTGATGCTTTTTCGAATTATGGAATTGCTGAAGCACCCGCCCAGGCCCGGGGCTTTGGCGGACAACGTCAATCTATTTTTGTTTCTACCAAGAAAGGTGCTTACGGCTGGAACGAAGCCATCAGACCTGAAACTTATGTGAAAAATATTTTTTCGGTAGATACCAAAAAAGCTGATGAATTGCGTAAGGTTGGTTTTGGAAGCGTGAATGTAATCAGTCGCGATGGCATTGCCCGTGGTGTTTCTGCAGCGGTAACGCTGAATGAAGGCGCTGATAATGCAGTGATTCTAAAAGATCAAACCGCAGCAAATTACTCTTTCAACAAAGGAACTTCATCAAATGATTATCCTACTTCTTTAATGGGATCAATTGCTTTGTTGCGCCAAACTTATTACGATGCGCAATGGTATGGCAAACAAAAAGAGGAGTACAACATTTCATTGGATGAATTTGGCAAACAACAAACCATCCCTCAAATTTTTGAAGTTGATGGATGGCAGAATGTACTTCGTGCTGATAAAATTGGAAAAGAATTTGGCAAGAAATTCATCATTAAATCTGGCGGCGATGAATATCAACGCATTAACGAAATCAAGGCAACTGGCGCAAGTTTGATCGTTCCGATATCTTTTCCAAAAGCATATGATGTAGAAGACCCTGCGGAAGCCAGAAATGTAACCTTATCACAAATGAAAGGTTGGGAATTGGCTCCAACCAATCCGGCAGCTTTAGAAAAAGCAGGTGTTAATTTTGCACTTACTGCCTTTGGTTTAGAAAACAGCCGCGATTTCTGGACGAATATCCGCACAGCGATTGAAAACGGTTTAACTGAGAAACAAGCTTTATTAGCGGTAACTACAATTCCTGCCAATTTATTGGGAATTGGAGATAAAGTTGGTTCACTGGAAAAAGGCAAAGTGGCTAATTTTTTAATTTCATCGGATAACCTATTTAAAAACGGCAATATCATTTTCGAAAACTGGGTACAGGGAAAACGCTTCATTGTTAATAAAATTGATGTGAGCGATATTCGTGGAACTTATAACCTCAATGTGGATGGCGCTGGCGCTTTAACTCTTAAAATCACCGGAACAGGTGGCGGCTCAACCGCTGCAATTGAAAGAACTGGTGTAGATAGCGTTAAAACCTCGGCTACTTTCACCAGAAGTGGTGACTGGGTAAGCATCAATTTCAATCTGAAGAAAAATCCGAAAGGCGATGTGCGTTTAAGCGGATACATTACTTCTGCCAACCCCATAACCATTAAAGGTGAATCTGCTTTGGCAGATGGATCTACAGGGAAATTTACCGCAACTTTTAAAGAGGCTGCGAAAGAAATGCCTAAAAAAGATGAGCCAAAGCCATCATTAGCGGTGGGTTCGTTAATTTATCCATTCACTGCTTTTGGTGCAACGGAATTACCAAAAGTGGAAACTGTTTTAATCAAAAACGGTACGGTTTGGACGAATGAAAAGGATGGTGTACTGCAAAATGCAGATGTACTATTAGAGAACGGAAAAATTAAAGCTGTAGGAAAAAATCTCTCGGCAGGTGGAGCAAAAGTGATTGATGCCACAGGCAAACACATCACTGCAGGTATTATCGATGAACATTCGCATATTGCTGGCGCTGGTGGTATTAATGAAGGCGCCCAATCTGTTTCTGCAGAGGTTCGCATTGCCGATATCATCAATTCGGAAGATGTAAATATTTACCGCCAACTGGCTGGTGGTGTAACCACTTCTCATATTTTACACGGTTCCGCGAATCCGGTTGGAGGTCAGTCGCAACTGATTAAACTTCGATGGGGTAAATCACCGGAGGAATTAAAGTTTGCTGGCGCTGATGGATTCATCAAATTTGCACTAGGAGAAAATGTGAAGCAAAGTAATTTTGGTACGGGCGCCCGTTTCCCGGTAACCCGTATGGGCGTTGAGCAAACTTTTGTGGATGAATTTACCCGTGCGAAAGAATATGAAAAAGCAATGAAAGTAAAAGGCAACAGCGTTCGCAGAGATTTGGAATTGGATGCGATCGTTGAAATCCTAAACAACAAACGTTTCATTACTTGCCACTCTTACGTACAAAGCGAAATCAATATGTTAATTCATGTTGCTGATAGCCTTGGTTTTAAAATCAATACTTTCACACACATTTTAGAAGGCTATAAAGTGGCTGATAAAATGAAAGCACATGGTATTGCGGGTTCTACTTTCTCAGATTGGTGGGCTTACAAAAATGAGGTTGCTGAGGCCATTCCTTACAATGGAAAAATTATGCACAATGTTGGCGTAACCACTGCTTTCAACTCTGATGATGCAGAAATGGCTCGTCACCTGAACCAGGAAGCTGGCAAATCAGTGCTTTATGGCAATGTTCCGGAAGAAGATGCTTTGAAATTTGTGACTTTGAATCCTGCACGTATGCTTCACATTGACGATAAGGTTGGGAGTTTAAAACCTGGAAAAGATGCCGATGTAGTGATCTGGACTGCTAATCCACTTTCAATTTACGCAAAAGCAGAGAAAACATTTGTTGACGGTATTGCATACTGGGATATTGAAAAAGATGCGCAGGTAATTAAAGCACAGCAAGCAGAAAAAGCCCGTTTGATCCAAAAAATGTTAGAAAGTAAAAGTAAAGGTGGCAGAATGCAACGCCCAATGGGAGATGCACCACGCTTGTACAATTGCGAAACTTTAGAAAATTATTCAGCAGAATTAACCGAGAAAGAACATGCACACTAACATGAAAACATATTTAATGAGTCTGGCTTTTTCGGCAACAAGCCTGATGTGTTTTGCCCAGGCAAACATTTCGCCAGCTAAAAAACAAACTAAAACCATCGCCATTACGGGTGCAACCGTGCACGTAGGCAACGGAACAGTGATTGAAAATGGCACCATTCTTTTCAGCAACGGAAAAATTATTTCGGTTACTGCAAACGGACAGGTGCCACAAGATGATGTAAGCAGAATTGTTGCCACAGGAAAACACGTTTATCCGGGTTTTATTGCCGCTACAACCAATTTAGGTTTAACAGAAATTGAGGCGGTAAAGGCAACTTTGGATTTTCAGGAAATTGGTGATTTCAACTCGCACATTCGCTCTATTGTAGCTTACAATACCGATTCAAAGGTTCCGGCTACATTACGTAGCAATGGAGTACTAATGGCGCAGCCCACTCCACAGGGTGGAACAGTATCTGGAAGTTCATCAGTAGTTCAACTGGATGCCTGGAACTGGGAAGATGCAGCCATAAAAACTGATGACGCCATGCACATGAGCTGGCCGGTTACACCACGTTTCAGAGGTGGGTTCGGTGGCTTCGGCAGACCGCAAATGTCGCCTGAAGCATTAGCTGAAAGAACCCAAGCTGCAATTGCGCAGTTAACCTCTTTCTTCGCAGAAGCAAAAGCCTATTCAGAAATGGGCAAACCTGAGGTAATCAATAATCGCTTCGATGCCATGAAAAAAGTCTTCTCTGGCGAGGAAAAGTTGTTTATCACAGCTGATAGTCAAAAAGATATTGTTGCTGCTGTAAACTTTGCCAAGAAATTCGGCATCACACCCGTAATCACCGGCGCTGATGAAGCTTATTTAATAGTCGATTTCTTAAAAGAAAATAATATCAGTTTGGTGGTAAAACAACCTCACGCCTTGCCAAACAACAATGATGATGATGTAAATATGCCGTATAAAAATGCAGCTGTTTTGGCTAATGCCGGTTTAAATGTAGTATTAAGCATCGATGGTTACTGGCAACAACGGAACCTGCCTTTTATGGCTGGAACAGTTACCGCTTGGGGTTTGGATAAAGAAAAAGCATTATCTACCATTACCCTTAACGCCGCAAAAGTAATGGGCGTTGATAAAATTACCGGGAGCATTGAAACTGGAAAAGATGCTACTTTCTTTATTTCTGCCGGCGATGCTTTGGATATGAGAACCAACAAAGTGGAACAGGCATTTATTCAGGGAAGAGATATCAATCTGGATAATTTGCATAAACAGTTGGATAAGAAGTTCAGCGATAAGTATACAGCTGATAAAAAGTAGGTTCACAATAAGTTAACAGGAACGGCCAATATTAATTATTGGCCGTTTTTTATTTTAACATCAATCCCTAAATCAAACAATTTATAAATCATTTGATAACATAAAATCGAATTTAGCTTAACACTACAACTACAATTTTGCATCATAAAAATCAGAACTAATCATGATGAAACCTGCATGAGCATCAAACAATATTCTGCGAGCTCATGCAAGCTTCATAACCTATTAAAAAATCAAACAATGATGAAAAATTTACTAGTTGCAGTGATGCTACTATTGTCTTTTGCTACCCATTCTGCAATTGCACAAACCACGCAAGCATCCATATCCGGTATTGTAACGGATGAACAAAAGAAACCGATTCCTGGAGTTTCCGTTCAAATTAAAAACAATTCAACTGGTTTTACCACCAGAACATCTACCAAGGCGAATACACTTTTAAAGAACTTCCATTAGGTGGGCCATATACAGTAAAAGCAATTTACATTGGTTATGCTGAACAAAATAGAACCGGTTTTATGCTAAACCAGGGTGATGCTGTAAAAATCGCCATCAACATGCAAGAAACTTCTCAGAATCTGGGTGGCGTTGAGGTTAATGGTTCTGCCCTAAGAAATAAGGCACAACAATTTGGCGCTTCAACAGAGATCTCATCAAAAACAATGAATCTATTGCCAGTAAACGGACGTAACTTTTCTAGTTTGACGGATCTATCGCCTTTGGCTGGCCCAGGTGGTATTTCTGGACAGTTAAGTTCATCTACCAACTTTACCATTGATGGTATGACTGCAAAAAACCCAACTTCATCTGGAAGTACAACCAGCCGAAGCGGTGCACCCTACTCTATCTCAATTGAAAGTGTTCGTGAATTTAAAGTAGTAACCAACCAATACGATGTGAGTTTAGGCCGTTCCGGAGGCGGTACAATCAGTGCAGTAACGAAATCAGGAACAAACGAAACTACAGGTAGTGCGTTTGCATACAACAGAGCAGATTTTTTAGCCAGTAGTTACGATATCAGAGGTAACAAAAGAGTAAACGATTTCTCCACTTATCAATATGGATTTAGTTTAGGTGGACCAATCATCAAAGATAAATTACATTATTTTGCTGCGTGGGATCATCAAAGAGATTCTCGCCCCTTACTAATTGCAGATATTAATTCAGAAGCAGACGAAGCCCGATTTAATATCACAAACAACACCTTAAACAACTTTTTAGCTGTTGCCAGAAACAAATATGGTGTGGCTAACTCTCCACAATTTGGATCTTTTTCTAAAAAAAGAGGTACAGATGCAGGCTTTCTTCGTTTAGATTGGCAAATTGATGAGAAAAATTTATTAACCGTTAGGGACAATTATACCAACGACAGAAATCCATTAGGATTAGCAGATAATACCGGAATTAACTTTTACGAAAGTTACGGTAATGATAAAAATGTTGATAATAGCTTATTGGCTACCTTACGTTCGACCATTAGCAGCAAGGTTACGAATGAATTGAAATTACAACATTTGTATACCTACCAGGCCAGCACGCAAAATGATGAATTAGGTTTTGCCATCCCTAGAGCTGTTGTTTCTAACTTAGAATCGATCACTCCTAGTGGCAGTCGGTTCGCTGCAGTTCAAATTGGTGGACATCGGTTCGGACAAGAGGGTTTTACCAATAACGTTCTGCAATTGGTAGATAATTTTTACTATAACACAGATAAGATCAAATATACTTTTGGTGTAGACATCATGTACACCCATGCAAAATCATTGTATGGTAGTGAAGTTAACGGTCGATTTACATTTAACCGATCGGGTACAGGAGCAACTGCGCAAACAGCCTTACAAAACTTTGATAATTTAATTCCCATCAGCTATTACAGAGAAGTTCCCTTAGTTGATGACCCAACCGTAATTGGTAAGCTATGGAATACAGCAATTTACGGTCAAATGCAAACCAAATTGGGTAAAGGCTTAGATTTTACTGGTGGTTTACGCTTAGATTATAGCAAATATCCAACATCGCCACTTAACCAACAACTGTTTGATGCCATTGGCGTAAGAACAGATCACAAATTAAAGCAGTTTTTAATTCAACCTCGTATTCAGTTTAACTGGGACGTGAATGAAAAACATACCGACTATGTTCGCTTAGGTGCCGGAATTTTCGGATCGGATGTGAACAATTATGTAACCATTAATAACCTAACGTTTGATGGTAAACACTTCGCTACAGTTGACGTTACCGGAACCGGCGTGCCTACTCCAAACTTTATTGGTTACAGAAATGGAACTGCAACAGCACCAACTTTACCAGGATTACAAATCCCTACCATCAATACTTACGCAGAGGACGCTAAAATACCAGTTGTGTATAAAGCCAACTTATCGTATAATAAATTAATAAATGATAAAATAAGAATAGGTATTACGGGTTACGCTACATTAGCACGTAATAACTATATGTATGTGGATAGAAATATGGTTGCCAATCCATTCTTCACATTATCAAATGAAGGGAATAGAGGTGTGTATGTACCTGCGAATACAATTATTGCTGGTAATGGTACTACTGATTGGAAAACAGGCCGCTTAACCAATGCATTCGGTAGGGTGTTAGAAATGAACAGTAAAGGTAAAGTAAATCAATTTGCCGTTGTTGTAGATGGTACCTGGAAATACTTTAAAGATGGAGAAATTTCAGCAAGCTTTACCTGGAATGATGCAAAAGACAATACATCTTTCAATGGTAATGTGGCCAACTCAGCTACCCTATCACTACCAGTGGTAGATGACCCAAGGAACTTAAGCAATATGACTTATTCAAATGGTCAATTCAGAAACAAAGTGGTAGTTTATGGAACACTACCATCATTCTATGGCATTAAGGCAGGTATCCGCTATTCGGGAATCGGTGGCACGAGATATAGTTTATTATCTGGTGGAAATACCAACGGCGATTTTGTAGCAACAAATGATTTGGCGTATATTTTCAATACATCAAATACAAATGTACCAGCGGCACTTAGAACTGCCTTACAAACATTATTGGCAAATGGCGACGCGAGCCAAAGCTTAAAAGATTATATCACAAAATACGAAGGTACTTTTGCGGAACGTAATGGAGGTATCAATGGCTTTTATGGTACGTTCGATTTAAGATTAGCCTATCAGTTTAAATTTGGCTCAAATAAGAAACAAAGCCTGGAAATTTCGGGCGACTTATTTAACGTAGCCAACTTGTTTAAGAAAACCTGGGGTACATCAGAAACTTTAGGTACGCAAGCACTTTATGCGGTTACTGGTTTTGATGCTGCAAGTTCGAACTATAACTACCGTTTAAATAACACAGGTGTTGTCATTCCAACAGGTAACCCATGGCAGGCACAAATTGGCTTGAGATACGGATTTTAGTCATCGCAAGATAGGCTGTATCTTTCCGAAAAGTCATAAAAAAAGGGATGGGTTTTTATCCATTCCCTTTTTTTATGTTTGCATTACAAACAACAAAACTTTAATGGGATTATTATTAGACTACCTGAAAAACCACAAGTGGATTGTGGTTCTGGCGTTATTGCTTGCAGGTTTAAATATTGGCTTTTCACTTTTAGATCCATATATCACCGGTAGGATTTTAGACCGTTTTATTAACCAAAAAGATAAATTAACCTATAGCCAATACCTTTGGGGCTCTTTAGGATTAATCGGACTAGCCATTGGCGCAGCAATGATTTCTCGTGTGGCTAAAAATTTTCAGGATTATTTTACCAGTGTTATCGTTCAAAAAGTGGGCGCTAAAATGTATGCCGATGGTTTGCAGCATTCTCTAAAATTACCTTATCAAGTTTTTGAAGATCAGCGCAGTGGCGAAACCTTAGGCATTTTGCAAAAGGTGCGTTTGGATTCTGAAAAATTTATCACCTCTTTCATCAGTATCTTATTTGTAAGTTTGATTGGGATGATTTTCGTTATCGTATACTCTGTTTCCATCAGTTATAAAGTCACATTGGTTTATTTTACAGCCATCCCAATCATCAGTTTTGTAAGTTGGTTTTTAAGCCGTAAAATTAAGGCCATTCAACGCTCTATTGTTGGCGAAACTACTGCTTTAGCGGGTTCCACTACAGAATCTTTGCGGAACATCGAACTGGTAAAAAGTTTGGGTTTGGCCGATCAGGAAATTGATCGTTTGAACAAAACCACCTATAAAATTTTAGGTCTGGAATTGAAGAAAGTGAAATATGTGAGAAGCATGAGCTTTGTTCAAGGAACCACTGTGAATTTAGTGCGAAGCACGATGATCTTAGTTTTGTTGCTGCTTATTTTCGATAACGACATTACTGCAGGTCAGTATTTAACTTTCCTTTTTTATTCATTCTTCCTTTTCGGTCCGTTGCAGGAATTGGGAAACGTAATTTTGGCCTGGCGTGAGGCAGAAGTTTCTTTAGGCAATTTTAAAAAGATTTTGAGTACGCCAATTGATAAGAAACCAGTAAACCCGATCTCTATTCAGAAGATAAAAGATTTAACTTTTAGTAATGTTGGTTTTAAACACCAAACTGCGAACAGAAACGCATTGGAAAACATTTCATTTAAAACGCAGAGCGGACAAACCATCGCATTTGTTGGTCCATCAGGGGCAGGAAAATCTACCCTGGTAAAATTATTGGTGGGTCTTTATCCAGCTAAGGAAGGTAAAATTTTATATAACGGCACACCAAGTGATGATATTGATTTAGATGCTTTGCGTGAGAAAATTGGTTTTGTAACGCAAGATACTCAGCTATTTTCCGGAACAATCAGAGAGAACTTACTTTTTGTAAATCCAACCGCAACTGATGATGAGTGTTATAAAGTATTAAATCAAGCTGCATGTCAAACCCTATTGACCAGAGCAGATAAAGGTTTAGATTCGTTGATTGGCGAAGGCGGTGTTAAAGTTTCCGGAGGTGAAAAGCAACGCTTATCAATCGCCAGAGCATTACTTCGTCAGCCAGATATTTTGGTTTTCGATGAGGCAACATCTTCATTGGATTCAATTACGGAAGAAGAGATTACTAAAACCATTCGCTCGGTCTCCAATCTTACCGACCATATGACGATTTTAATTGCCCACCGTTTATCGACCATTAAACATGCAGATGTAATTTACGTGTTGGAGAAAGGCCACATTATCGAGCAAGGATCGCATGAAGCCTTAATCGCTCAAAATGGATTATACCAAGCCATGTGGCGTCAACAAATTGGCGAAAGAATTGTTGAGGTATAATAAAACTTCATCCTATGTTAGTAGCACAAATTGAAAGCAACGAAATCGGTATAATTATTATAATTGGTGCCATCCTTTGGCTGGCACTAATTTTAACTGCGCTTTATCATATATCACGGAACAAAACCATGCTTTTCCCCGTAAAAGCATTATGGTTTATCATCATATTACTTGCGCCTTTTTTAGGCTCAATAATTTACTTGATCTGGGGAAAGAACAGAAAATTTTGATCTAGTAATCGGCTACAAAATAAGGATTTGGAAAGCAAGTTCAGTTTTCTTAGGTTGGTTTCTGTCCCGCTGTGCCATCGGGTTTAGTTTGCAAAGTCACTCGCTTTTTTGATCGTATTGCCTACCCAACGGAAAATAAAGTGCTCTAGGCTTTCTAAGCTTGCGTTCGTTTGTAACGAGCGCACCAATAACTTAACGATTCCATCGTTTATCAGCAGAATAGTTTCCTAAATAAACCTGACTGAACGGAAATACTTTTAAAACAGCAGTAGACTTGAATAAGCTTTCATGCTGAGGCACGAAGCACCTGCAACCGATGAAACAAATGCTTCGTGCCTCAGCACGACAGTTGTTTTTAAAAGATTGGAGGAAAGGCAGGAACAAACTTAAATATAAGCAGCAGTTGGCTTTCCAATAAATACTAAACTTTCGCGGTTTGTTCGTTTATATCCTGCAAGCTTAACTTTGTTAATGATTTTGTCTTTAGCCACGTAATTCCTGCGATGGCAATGGTCATACTGCCGCCAAAAACTACTGCAGGAACCAGCCTCATATATTTCGCCGTTAAGCCTGATTCAAATTCGCCAATTTCGTTAGATGAGCCGATGAACATACTGTTTACTGCCGATACACGACCACGCATATGATCTGGCGTAAGCAACTGCATAATGGTTTGCCGGATGATTACGCTTACACTATCAAACGACCCCTCAAGAAATAAAAAGAAAAGGGTGAGGTAGAAGTTTCTGGAAAGTCCGTAGCAAATGATGCTCAAACCAAATCCTGTAACAGCAATTAACAGGTTTCGCCACGGTTTTCCCATTGGAGAAAATCTGGTCATTAAGAGCATAGTGATGACTGCACCAGAAGATGCCGCACCCCTCATCATGCCCAATCCGAAAGACCCTAAATGGAATACATCTTTTGCAAAAATTGGAAGCAAGGCTACAGCACCGCCAAAAAACACAGAAAACAAATCCAAACTCATGGCCCAAACCATCATTTTGGTTTTGAATACAAACTGAATTCCCTCCTTTAAACTGTGAAAAATATTTTGTGTGGGCGCAAACGTTGCTGGGTGTTTTTTAAATGTGAAGATGCAGATTAGCGATACCGATACTAAAAATACAATTACACTGTAAGCTGCAGTAATTCCCCAAAGCCAGTTGATCAATCCTCCTAAAAGCGGACCAATAATGGTAGCCAATTGCCAGCTACTGCTATTCCAGGTACTTGAATTAGGATAAAGTTCTTTAGGAATAATATTGGCCATTAATGAAAAGGTAGCAGGTCCGAAAAAACCTCTCGCTAAACCGATACAAAAAACCAAACCATACATAATCAGCACGATGAGATCTTCTTTCAAATGCAGGTATTTACTGGTAATGATAAGCATCAACACCGACGCCAGCCAAACGCCTGAAAATATCTTAATCAGCAAACCACGCTTTTCGCTTTTATCGGCAATGTAACCGCCGTAGAGTGCTATACCAATTGCAGGAATGGCCTCACATAACCCAACCAGACCCAGCTTTAATGGATCATGCGTTAGCTCATAAATATGATAACCGATTACCACAGCCTGCATTTGGTAAGCAAGTGTGAAAAAGAAACGCATGCCTAAAAACGACCTAAATTCTTTAAAGCGAAGCGCTGCAAAAGGATCTTGTTTAACGATTATGGGGTTGGAGTCTGAATCTGCCACTGGAAAATATTTATGCAAAACTAAGGTTTGAAAAATGAAAACCGCAATGGAAATAGAACACCATTAGAAACGTTACCTGGGAATGATATTAAGATATCTTATCAAAAGAAATTCCACGCTCCAGTTTTTGGAGATGTGCCTTTAGAATGGCATTTTCTGGCTTCTCCAATTGCGGATCTTCAGAAAAAATCTCGATAACAGTATTCCTCGCCTCTGATAAAATAACTTGATCTTTTGCCAAATCTGCAAGCTTTAAATCCAGCACGCCGCTTTGCTGTGTTCCAGTAATATCGCCTGGACCCCGAAGCTGTAAGTCAATTTCCGATATTTCGAAACCGTTGTTGGTACGTACCATGGTTTCTAAACGTACTTTACCTTCTTTACTGAGTTTATTTCCACTCATTAAAATGCAAAAAGATTGTTCTGCACCCCTACCCACTCGTCCACGTAATTGGTGCAATTGAGAAAGTCCGAAACGTTCGGAGTTTTCAATGACCATAACGGAAGCGTTTGGAACATTAACACCAACCTCAATAACCGTTGTGGCGACCATAATCTGTGTTTTCCCTTCAATAAACTGTTGCATTTCAAATTGCTTATCGGCGTTTGGCATTTGTCCGTGTACAATGCTGATCTGATAATCAGGGCGAGGAAATTGGTAACTTAATTGCTCTACTCCCGCTTCCAAATGCAAGAGATCGAGTTTTTCACTTTCTTTAATCAGTGGATAAACGATGTAAACCTGTCGGCCTTTAGCAATCTCCTGTTTCATAAAACCGAACATACGCAGCCGCTGACCTTCAAATAAATGCCGGGTTTCAATCGGTTTTCTTCCTGCAGGCAATTCATCCATAATCGAAACATCCAAATCGCCGTATAAAGTCATGGCCAGCGTACGCGGAATGGGTGTTGCCGTCATCACTAAAATGTGTGGCGGGATGATGTTCTTGCGCCAAAGTTTTGCCCTTTGTTCTACCCCAAACCGATGCTGCTCATCAATTACCACCAGGCCCAAGTTTTTAAACTTTACTTTATCTTCAATGAGTGCGTGAGTACCAATCAAAATATCGATTTCGCCGTTCTCCAGCTGCTCATGCAAAATGGTTCTTTCTTTCTTTTTGGTATTTCCGGTAAGAATCGCCACTTTGACCAAATCATCGGTTACCAATTCCGTAATGGAAGCATAATGTTGCCGGGCTAGAATTTCCGTTGGAGCCATCATACAAGCTTGGTAGCCGTTATCATTTGCCAAAAGCATACTCATGAGTGCCACGGCGGTTTTACCGCTTCCTACGTCGCCCTGCACAAGCCGATTCATTTGAACACCCCGTTGGGTATCGATCCTGATTTCTTTAACAACGCGTTTTTGTGCATTCGTTAGTTCAAAAGGCAGAAACTCTTTGTAAAAACGGTTTACTTTCTCTCCAACTTTATCAAACCTCGCACCTTTAAATTTTAATTGCCTTAACTGTTTATTGTGAAGCAACTGCAACTGAATGTAAAAAAGCTCTTCAAACTTGAGCCTACGCTGAGCGGCATTTAAATCTTTTTCATTTTTTGGGAAATGAATATTTAAAAGCGCCATCCTCTTGTCTGGCAACTGATATTTATCGATAATATATTGTGGCAAATTTTCAGTAACCTGTGGAATTACCTGATCTAATAAACCGGCAATCAGTCGCTGAATTCCTTTGGAATCGAGCGTAAATTTTTTGAGCTTTTCTGTAGAACTATAAATAGGTTGCAGGGTTAAGTTTCCACGACCAACAGATCTGTTTTGATACAACTCCATTTCCGGATGTGAAATACTAAAGGTGCCATTAAAAAGCGTTGGTTTTCCAAATGCTACATAGGCTGTTCCGACAGTAATATGGTCTTCAACCCATTTCAGACTTTGAAACCAAACCAACTCCATGATGCCCGTTTCATCTTTAAAAACAGCTACAATGCGTTTTGTTCTTTTATCGCCAACTACCTTTTTACTAATCACACGACCAATAATCTGGATATATTGTGAATCGGGGTGTATCTGATTAATCTTGAAATACTTTGTACGGTCAATGTAGCGAAAGGGATAATGCGCCAGCATATCTTGAAAGGTAAAAAGACTTAAATCTTTTTTCAAAACATCTGCACGACTTGGCCCTACGCCTTTTATAAACTCGATAGGGGTATCTAGAATCGACTGGTACAAATTCTTTATGCTTTCTTGTAAACAATGCGCTGTAGCAATTGCGCATTAAAAATAACGATAGACAACAGTAAAAGCAAATAGGCAAAAAGCTGATGCACATCTATCTCTTCTTTGAAATAGAAAAATGCAACGGTAAAAGCTACTATAGGATTTAAATAGATTAAGATACCGAGCGCAGATGATGGCATTCCCAGTAAAGCATAAGCATTTAAAAACAGGGGAATAATGGTAAATACAATTGCAATTAAGAAAATATGTATCCAAAAGAATGAATCAGTAGGAAAAACATTCGAGTTACTTAAGTAGGCAGGCAGCATCATCAATCCTGATAATATAAGCTGAATGCCTAAAAAATTGAACTTATCAATATTCTTAATAACCTTTAAAACAATAACATAAACCGCATAAAAAGCAGCAATTAGAATTGCCCATAACACTTCCTGCAACGAACCCGTGGCAAGAAGCACAATGCTTACAAATGCCACAACAAGTGCAGCAACTTTGGCTTTTGTTAACTGTTCTTTCAAGATGATAAAACCGCATAGTGCCGTTAATAACGGGCAAACCATATACGCAAAGGCCGCAGCTTTTAAGCTTACACTATTTACAGCATAGATATAAGTAAACCAATTCCCAGTAATTAAAATCGCAGATAATATGGTTAGCGCTAAAAGCTTAACCTTTTTATTGGGCGTTAACGCTTTAAAGAATTCAATATCTTTGTTAAGCGCTGATCTTCTAAAGAGTAGAATAATGCCCCACACCACAACAATGGAAACGAATATTCGATAATACAATATCTCCTGTGGAGGAAATCCTTTAATGTTTCGCAAAGGAATTGACATTGTACCCCAAATGATATACGGGATAATGCCGGCCAGGAAATATTTACTCTTGCTGCTCGCCAAAATTTATGCTACAATGGCAATAACAGAAATTTCTACATTTACATTTTTTGGTAATACAGATACCTGCACCGTTTCGCGGGCAGGAAAATTTGCGGTAAAATATTGCCCGTAAATTTCATTTACTTGCCCAAAAGTACCCATATCACTCAAAAAAATAGTTGACTTCACAACGTGATCAAACGTTAAACCAGCTTCCAATAATACTGCTTTAAGGTTTCGCATTACCTGATGGGTTTCTTCTTCTATATTGATGAGGTTAAGCTCTCCATTTTCAGGGTTGATTGCTACCTGGCCTGATACGAATAAAAAGTTACCTGCTTGTACAGCCTGGCTATATGGTCCAATTGGAGCTGGAGCATTTGTTGTGGTGATGATTTGTTTCATAATAAAAGTAATTATTTAGCAAGCCATTGAATAAGCTTGTAGAGGATACCTGCCAGAAAAACTGTTATTGCCAATGCATTAATGAAATGCATAATCTTAATATTGATATTATCTGGCCTGTTCGGATCTTTTTTCCTGAAGAAGTACATGCTACAAACTTAATTAAAAAGCTTAATTCAGAAAATTAAAAGGCATAAAAAAAGTCCCGATTTGCATCGGGACTTTTTTTTTAAACTTTATATTGAAATACTAGTTTCTAGCAGTTTCAACACGACGGTTTTGGATACGACCTTCTTCAGTATCGTTAGAAGCAATTGGATTAGCTTCACCTAAACCTTTAGTAGCAACTTGACTAGCGTTAACACCAGAGTTTACTAAGTAAGTTTTAACAGAATTTGCTCTGTCTTTAGATAATTTCAAGTTATATGCAGCAGTACCTTCGCTTGAAGCGTAACCGTTTACAGTTACTTTACCACCGTTTTCACGTAACACTGAAGATAATTTATCTAAAGTTGGATAAGATTCAGTTTTTAATACTGATGAGTTGAAATCGAAACCGATTTTTTCGAAACCAGTTACGTTTGATGAATCAGCAGCAGCAGTGAATTTAGGAAGTGGACATCCTGAACCATCAACAGCAGTACCTGCAGGAGTTCCTGGGCATTTGTCGAATTGATCAGCAACACCATCACCATCAGTATCTTTTTTCAAATCTTCAACAGATTTTTCTACGTTAGATACACGGTTTTTCAATGCTTCAACTTCTTGACGTAAAGTTGGATCTTTTAACTCATCGTACATTGTAGCTAATGGGTTAGACCACTCTAAGCTTGGTTTTGCAGAAGAACCTAAAGAGAATTCTAAACCAGCGTAACCGTAAGAGAATTTATCTTTAGTAGTACCTTTAGCATAAACTCCATCAAAGTTATCAGCATCAACAAAGTTCATAGTATAACCTAAGTTAAAGTTAACACGCTCAGAAACTTTGAATTTAACACCAGCACCAACTGGGATATAGAAACCTTTTACGTAATCTTTTGGAGAATCGTGTCTGTCATCAGCAGGGCCTATAGCTCTACCTTTCCAGTCAACAACATTTCCGTTAGTATAAGTTACTTTTGGAGCATAAGCTAAATAACCAGCACCGGCAGTTAAGAAGAAACCTACTGAGTTCTCACGACGTAAGAAATCGATAGAACCTAAATTAACAACACCACGTAAATCTACAGCATATTGTAATTCAGTTTCAAACTCTCTAACAGTTGAAGTTGGAGAAAGAACAGAATTGTTTGTTCCTGAAACTTTACCACGAACACCAGCTAATTCTAAAGCGAAAGAGTGACCTAATTGTTTACGGATATTTAAACCGTAACCTAAGTTCACATCCCATTTGTCAAAATCATTAGTACCACCAATAGCAATAACAGGAGCTAACACACCAGCATTAACACCAATTGACCAGGTTCTGTACTGTCCTCTTCCACCAAATACCTTGGTTGAAGAAGTTGTTGCAGGAGCATCTTGAGCGACAGCAAGAGTAGCAACTCCTGTTAATGCCACTAAAGAAAGCGCAACACTTTTCTTTAAAGTAGAATAATTCATAATCTTTTTTCTTTTAAGGGTAAACAATCTAATTGATTAATTTTTTAGTAATGGCAAAATTAAACAAAATTTTAAATTTTCAAACTTTTATACAAACTCTGTTCCAAACTTCGCTGTGATTAATGATTTTCTTACATTTGGCCATCACCTTGTTAAAATTGCATTTATTATGAAATATTCCCAAATTGATCAGAACCTCTTTATCTTAAATAGAAAAAACTTCGTTAAAAAGCTAAAAAACAATTCATTAGCACTATTTAACGCAGCTGATGAATTCCCAAGAAGTGGCGATCAGAACTATATCTTTAAGCAAAATCCTGATTTATTTTATTTATCTGGTATTGACCAGGAACAGACTATATTACTGCTATATCCCGATTGTCCTAATCCTTTGTACAGAGAAGTCCTGTTTTTAAGACAGACAAATGATTACATCAAAGTATGGGAAGGCTACAAGTATACGAAGGAACAAGCGAAAGCTGCTTCTGGCATTGAAAGCATTTATTGGCTGGAAGATTTTGATAATATTTTGCACAGCATTGTCCACTATGCAGAGAATATCTATCTTAATACAAATGAAAACGACCGGTATGCACACACTGTTCCCTATCGCGACATTCGTTTTATCGAGCAGATGCGATCGAAGTATCCTTTACACCACTATGAGCGGTCAGCGCCAATCATGCGTGAATTAAGAGCAGTTAAGTCGGAAGTAGAAATTGAATTAACCAAAAAAGCTTGTTCCATTACCCGCGATGCTTTTGTTAGGGTATTGAAATTCACCAAACCTGGTGTGAAAGAATACGAGATTGAGGCAGAAATTATCCACGAATTTATCAGGCAAGGTGGTACAGGGCATGCTTATACCCCAATTATAGCATCTGGACATAATGCCAACATCCTCCATTACAACGATAATAATCAAACTTGTAATGATGGCGATGTAATTTTATTTGATTTTGGCGCAGAATATGCCAACTACAATGCCGACATGAGCCGGTCGATTCCTGTTAATGGCAAATTCACTGCAAGGCAAAAAGAAGTGTACAACGCTGTTTTGCATGTAATGAAAGAGGCAACCAAATTAATTGTTGCCGATACAGTATGGAATACTTATCACGAAGAAGTTGGTGAGATAATGACGGAGCAGCTTATTAATCTTGGCCTGCTTACCACTAATGATGTAAAAAACCAAAGCAAGAACTATCCGGCTTATAAAAAATATTTCATGCATGGCACCTCCCATCACCTTGGTATCGATGTTCATGATTTTGCCGGAAGATATACGCCATTTGCGGCAGGTAACATTTTAACAGTTGAACCTGGAATTTATATTCCTGAAGAAGGCTTGGGTATCCGACTCGAAAACAATATTTTGATTACTTCAAGTGGTAATATAGATTTAATGTCAGATATCCCTGTGGAAGCTGAAGAGATCGAAAGCATCATGAATAGCTAGCGGTTTAATGGGCTGACCACATGATTGATTTCTTGGGCACTGATCCAACAAAATCAGTTACAATTTCACAAACTCTTCTGCAAACCGATAAACATTAAAATCATTTTTTACTAAGGCTGCCTGAATATTTTCTTGCAGCCTTTTTTTGTCCACTGCCATCATCTTCTGATTTTGTATAATCCTCCAGGCTTTCTCTGCAAAAAGATGAACTTTCCGCTCATTTGTCATTTCAACTGGTTTCAGTATCCATTTACATAATTCTGTTACACCAGTATTTTTGTCAGCGACAGTTTTTAATACCGGAATAGACTTGAGCCCTTGGTGGACGATTTTTTTTAGATTATTGGCGAAGGTATCGGCTCCATCACGGTCAGCTTTATTGATCACAAAACAATCTGCTATCTCCATTAAGCCAGATTTAATGTGCTGCACTTCGTCACCCGATTCGGGAACTAAAACTACAATCGTTTTATCAGCCAGGCCTGCAATTTCCACTTCAGATTGCCCAACACCAACCGTCTCAATTAAAATGATGTCGAAATTTGAAGCCTTCAATACATCAACCATTTCAATGGTTTTCGCCGAGATACCACCCAGCGCACCTCTTGTAGCCAGCGAACGGATAAATACTTTTGGATTGTTAAACTGTGCCGCCATCCTGATCCGATCTCCAAGCAAGGAACCAAAATTGAATGGCGAGGTCGGATCTATCGCTAATATTGCCACCCGTTTATTTGCAGCAGTAAAATGATTGGTAATGGCATTAACCAAAGTGCTTTTTCCTGCCCCTGGAGGCCCTGTAATTCCAATAACAAGATTTTCTGAATGTGGATTTAAATTTTTTAATATCTGATCTGCCGGTGCAATATTATTTTCAACGAACGTAAGTGCCCGGGCCAAAATCTTATAATTGCCTTGTTTTACTTCGCTTAAAATGGATAGATGGGTATTCATCAATAAAACTATCTTTGTACAAATTAACAAAATAATAAACCACAAAGCGCACAAACCTCTGTCCCGAATGAAAGTTACCGGATTTACTTTTTTGAGAAACGCAGTTATAAATGACTACCCTGCAAAAGAGGCCATTCTTTCTGTGCTGCCTTTGTGCGATGAGTTTGTAATTGCATTGGGTAATTCGACCGATGAAACCGCAGAACTGGTTCAAAATATCGATCCAAAAATCAGAATTATCGATACCATATGGGATGAATCTATCCGCGAAGGCGGAAGAGTTTTTGCTGATGAAACCAACAAAGCCATCGCCGCAATTTCTGCTGACACGGATTGGATGATTTATATTCAGGGCGATGAAGCCATTCATGAAGACTATCTTCCAATAATTAGGAAAGAAATGGAGCTGGAGTTGGAGAATAAACAGGTAGAGGCGCTCTTATTAAAATACAAACACTTCTACGCTTCTTATGATTACCTGGCTGAATCAAGAAGGTGGTATCGAAGAGAGGTTAGAATCATCAAAAATTTGCCTGGTGTGCACTCATATCGTGATGCGCAAGGTTTTCGTATCAATGACAGAAAGCTGAGGGTAAAATTGATCGATGCTTATATTTTTCATTATGGCTGGGTAAAACCACCACAAGGACTTCAAGGCAAAGTGCGGAATTTCAATCAATTTTATCAAACGGAAGAATGGATTGAAGAAAATTATCCGGTTCAGGAAACCTTTGATATGCGTAATGCCGATCGCCTTGTGCATTTTAAAGGGAGTCATCCAAAAGTAATGGCACCCAGAATTGGGGCGGCTAACTGGAAGTTTGAGAAAGATCTGACTAAGGAAACACCAAAAATGAATTTCAGGAGAAGGCTATTGCAAAAGATTGAAGATTTAACCGGGTTACGCTTATTTGAGTATCGAAATTATAAAATTGTGAAGTAGATGCAAAAAAGCGTTTCAATTGTTATCCCAAATTATAATGGCAGGCACCTTTTAGAAAAGTATCTGCCATCGGTTTTTACAGCTGCAGAAAATACCGGCTCACAATTTGAAGTTATCGTGATTGATGATGGCTCGAAAGACAACAGTATCGAATTTATTCACCAACATTATCCAAAGATAAAGTTGCTTATTAATGATAGGAACAGGGGGTTTTCATTTACTTGTAACCATGGAATTAGGGAAGCTCAGCATGAGCTAATTTTACTTTTAAATTCTGATGTTAAATTAGATCCTGATTATTTTAAGGCACAATGGAAGTATTTTGAACGGGAAGATACTTTTGGCGTGATGGCCCGTATCATGAGTTTTGATGAAAGCCGGATTGAGGATGCCGCTCGCCTGTTATATTATTCTGGTTGCAGAATTAAGGCGAACAAATTTTATTATAGCCAAAATCCAGCTGATGAAGATGTTTACACGGCATATCTTTCAGGTGCGAATGCTTTGGTTGACGCAAAGAAACTTAAGGAGTTGGGCGGTTTTGACGAAATCTACTCTCCTTTCTCATCAGAAGATTTTGACTTGAGTTTACGTGCCTGGCAACTTGGCTGGAAGTGTTACTATGAACATCAGTCCTTTTGCTTCCACCATGTGAGCGGCAGCACTAAAACACAAATCAAATCGAATTTCATTAAAAAAATCTACTATCGGAACAGATACATCCTGCAGGGCATTCATCTTACCGGAATTAGAAAAGCCTTGTATCCACTGCAACAAATATTTACAGAACTTATCCCAAAGTTAGTTACAGGCAAAACCTGGGTATGGGAAAGTTATCAGGAATATTTGAACCACCAGGGCCGGATTGATGAAAGCAAAAAAAAGTTGGAACAATTAAAGTTAAAACATCAATCTCAGCACAACATCGATGATATCATCGACGTGATCAATCAATCAATTAAGCATAAGAAAATTAAGCGATTGTAATTTTAAGCTTCCTGGCTGCTGAAATTCCAACAGGTTTGTCTGAAAAGCTTACCTTTGCCAAGTTTTAATTAGATTTTTTTGGAGATGATTTGATTCATCGTCCATCTTACATATTCCATTTCACTTCAAATGAAAACATATTTTCGTTTATTATCTTTTGCCAAGCCGATAGAAAAATTTGCAATTCCTTATGTGATTGCTACGTTACTTTCCATTCTCTTTGGCACATTTAACCTGGCGCTATTATCTCCACTTTTTGAAACGCTTTTAAATGCCAATAAACAAGCTTGTGAAACCCCTAGTTTAACTGACAAGGCGGCATCATCATTTAGCCTTTTGGGTAAACTAAGAGAGTTTGTAGCTTATTCTATCCGGGTGAACACCATTGAAACCACCCTGATGTATGTATGTTTCGTAATTGTGATTTCTGTATTGCTTTCAAACATATTCAGATATCTTTCGCAACGTATTATGGAAGATTTACGCGTACATACATTATTGAATTTTAGAAAAAGGGTTTTTAACAATGTGATGAACCTTCACGTAGGTTATTTTAACAGCGAGCGTAAAGGCGATATTATTTCGAAAGTTGCCTCAGATGTTCAGGTGGTTCAATTTACAGTGACCAATACGCTACAGGTTGTTTTTAAAGAGCCTGTTACCCTTATTGTATATGTTATTTTATTGTTTAACATCTCTGCAAAGCTTACCTTCTTCTCTTTACTGGTAATTCCCATTTCGGCTTTCATCATTAGTAAAATTGTAAAGCGACTGAAGCAACAAGCCAAAGAATCGCATGAGTCTTTTGCAAAAATGATTGGTTTTTTAGATGAGTCACTCAGTGGCATTAAAATTATCAAAGCTTTCAATGCAACTGAAAGGATTAAAAATAAGTTTAACGAGGAAAACATCTTCTATTCGAATCTTACACGTAAAATGGTGAGGAGACAACAATTGGGTTCACCTGTATCTGAATTTTTAGGGGTGCTGATGATCTCGATTATTGTTTGGTATGGGGGTTCATTAATTTTACACAATGATAAAAATGCGCTGGCTGCAGCTGACTTTATTGCTTACATCGCGATATTTTCACAGGTCATGCGTCCGGCTAAAGCCCTAACCGATTCGTTTAGTGGCATTCATTCAGGAATTGCAGCTGGAGAGCGTGTGCTAGACCTGATTGACACCAAACCACAACTGGTGAATTCTTCAGATGCCCAACCGCTAAAAACTTTTGAGCATGCACTGACGTTGAATAATGTTTCCTTTTCATATGGTGAAAAGCAAGTGCTTTCAAACATTAATATTGACATAGAAAAAGGCAAAACAATAGCTTTAGTTGGCCCATCAGGTGGTGGAAAAAGTACCTTAATGGATCTTATTCCACGTTTCCATGATCCGAAATCAGGCTCTATTAAAATAGATGGTAATGATTATAGAGACTTAACTGTCGAAAGCATTAGAGCGCAGATGGGTACCGTCAATCAGGAGTCTTTCCTATTCAACGATAGCATTTTTAATAATATCGCCTTTGCAAGACCAGAAGCTAGCGAAGAAGAAGTAATTGCGGCTGCTAAAATTGCAAATGCCCATGAATTTATTCTCAATACTGAAAATGGTTATCAATCATTTGTTGGTGACAGGGGTAATAGACTTTCTGGTGGGCAGAGGCAACGTATTTGTATTGCAAGAGCAGTTCTTGCCAATCCACCAATTATGCTGCTAGACGAAGCCACATCGGCGCTTGACACAGAATCAGAAAAACTGGTACAGGAAGCTTTGAATAACCTGATGAAGAACCGTACATCTATTGTAATTGCCCACCGTTTAAGCACCATACAGCATGCAGATAAAATTGTAGTTATCGATAAAGGAACTGTTGTAGAATCAGGAAGCCATACTGAGTTACTGGCTAAAAATGGTTTATATAGAAGATTGATTGATATGCAGGCTTTTAATGATTAAGTATGGATAAGCCATTAGTTTCAATAGCCTTATGTACCTATAACGGAGAAAAATACCTGGTTGAACAGTTAGATTCTATTGTCAATCAGAGTTATCCCAACATTGAAATCATTGCAGTTGATGATTGTTCCTCTGATGGAACTGTTGATATACTGAAAGCTTATGCCGAAAAATATCCTTATTTTCAAGTATATGAAAATGAGATCAATTTAGGCTATATCAAAAATTTTGAAAAGGCAATTAGGCTTTGTACGGGTGAATTTATAGCCCTGGCTGATCAGGATGATATCTGGCATCTAAATAAAATAGCAGTTCAGGTTAACGAAATTGGGGAACATAACCTCATTTATCATGACTCGGAATTCATAAATGAACATGGAATTTCTATAAATAAAAAAATCTCTGACGTAAGAAGATTTTATTCTGGTGGTGATTCAAGATATTTCTTATTCGAAAACTGTGTTTCAGGGCATACGATCCTATTTAACAAGCGGATAGTACGCTTTCTGGATCATTTCAAACCAGAAATTTTTCATGATTGGTGGATTGCATACGTTGCTACAAACACAGGAACAATATTAGCTTCAACCGCTATTTTGGTAAAATACCGTCAACATCTTTCAACCAGCACGGACATTCTCAGGACCAAAAAACCGAAGAGGGCAGATAGAAAAATAGCTGACCAACAATTTCTTCAACGATTGAAACATTTTACCGCGTACCTGTATAACGATCATCAAAAATTCAAAACTCATTTATTAAATTTAGTAAGCAGAAAAAGTGAGAAAAAATAAACATCAGGCTGCTTCAGTTTATCATTAGTAATCAAAAAATCCTGCTATTTATGCAGAGAAAAGGCTATTGGAGTAAACTTAATTACGCAAGAAAGTTTTTGTAAATGCAAAATACTACACCCCTAGTTTCCATCATCTGTGTTACATTTAACGCTGCAACACATTTGCCTTCGTTTTTCGAAAGCATTGAAAAATCCATGCCTAACAATTGTGAGTTAATTTTTTTTGATGGAGAAAGTACCGATAATACGCTAGAATTGCTCAAAGAAAAACGCAATATTGATCAAACAGTTGTTGTAGAGACAGATTTTGGAATTTACGATGCTATGAATAAAGCACTTAAACACGCCAAAGGCAAGTGGTTTTATTTTATTGGTGCAGATGATGAAATTTATTCAGATTTCAAATCAGTTCCCAAATACTTAACAGATGAGAGTACCTGTTATTATGGAGACATTTTAATGGACGATATTCGGATTGTAAGATCGGCAAAGGCTTACCAGCTAGCGAAATATAATATTTCGCATCAGGCCATTTTTTATCCTGCAAGTGTATTTAAAAAATACGAGTACAACCTGCAATATAGAATTTGTGCAGACTATGATTTAAACTTAAAACTAAGGGGAGATGCAAATTACGAATTTAAGCACATCCCTTTGATCGTTGCTAAATTTGGCACTACTGGCCTATCTAGTTCAGAAATTGATTCGAAATTTATAAGTGATAAACCATTAATTATCAAGAAACATTTAGGTCTTCTAAATTACTTGAGGTTTAAGTTTAGAATAATGAAACATAAAGCACAAGGAAGACATGTCAAGTAACCAGACCAATGCAATTGTAATTCCAATTTACAAAGAAAGCTTATCTGTTTACGAACAAATATCGCTCGAACAATGCTTCCGCATTTTTAAGGGCTTGGATATTGTGGCCGTAAAGCCAGTACAACTCCAAACTACCGACAAACGATTTACCAAAGTAATCACCTTCGAAAATGCCTACTTTGAAAATGTTTTTGGCTATAATAGGTTAATGCTATCATCGACATTTTACGCAGCTTTTCAGGATTACCCTTATATCTTAATTTACCAATTAGACGCATTTGTATTTTCTAACCAATTGGATTATTGGTGTTCAAAAAAATATGATTATATCGGTGCGCCCTGGTTTTACGACAAAGGTCATCAATCAACTTTCAAAAAACTGAAAGAAGCTTTCAGATCTTATTGGCATAGGAGATACAATATTAAAGGAAAAGACGGTAAACCAGCACTGGATAAGCAGTTAAACAAAATGGTCGGCAATGGCGGTTTCTCTCTGCGTAAAACAGATACTTTTTTTAAGATTTGCGAAAAGTATAAAACGCAAATCACGGAATATGAAGATAAAGAAAATAGTATTTTTAATGAGGATATTTTTTTCAGCATCGAATTAAATCGCAAAACGAATACCCTCAAAATCCCCTCATACAAGGAAGCTGTTAACTTCGCTATCGAAACTTGCCCTGAAATTGCCATTGAACTTAACGACGGTAAACTTCCTTTTGGTTGCCATGCCTGGGAGAAAAATCTAAAATTCTGGAAGGATAAAATTGAAGATTTTCATTACAAACTTACATGATTAATCGACTGTTTTACCGAGATATATCATTTTAATCAAGTAATAAACCAGCTTCCAGTATAAACTGTTGCTTATTTTTGAGTGCTTTCTATAATCACGAAGAAAATTAAATAGATATTTGTTACTAAATCCTAAGTTGATCATTTTAAATAAAATGCGTAAAAAAGCCTTCTTTTCCATTTGTGCTATCAGCCTTTCAGAAATCGGCTCTATACTTTTAGGTAGCTCCATTCGCCACTTATTATGTAATTTTAAGGTATCATAAAACCATTCCTTGTTATAACCACCTTCTGAAAAATGTTCAATCAGAATATCGAAGGTTACTGCTACGTTGAAATGCTTGCCCACACTTAAGCTGAAATCGAGATCATAACAATGAAAGCCTTTAAATAAGCTTTGATCAAAACTACATTTCGAGAACACCTCTTTAGTTGTGCAAAGCCATACACCATCCAAAACGACAACATTTTCTAAATTTCTTCCGCGTGGATTATGGCAAGTATGAAATGTTTTTTTATCGCTATGCTTAAAATGCTGTTCATAGTTGTAAAAATTTGTATCGATTTCATATACAGGACTACCCCAGCCAGAAGGAGCCAAGGTTTTAAAAGAGCTGCCAGCAATGCCTATCAGACCCAATGATTTATCTTTCTCAAAATTATTAATAACTTCTATGCCCCAATTTGAAGTTTTTATTAAGATATCTTCATGCATAAAACATAAAATATCAAAACTTGCTTTTTTTTGCCCCCTCATTATAAATCTCACATATTCCTCTCTCTCCAGTACCATTATAAAATGCAATTATTTCATACGGCACCCCGATTGAAGTGGCGACATTCTTACTAACATTATCAAGGTTGCGCTTATTAACTGAGGATATTATTATTGAAATCATAACTTTAAGCAAATGCCAAAGATATCAAAATGATATATAAGTGCTATTTTTCTTTGATATTTAACGATATTTCGAAGCTCATAACCATTATTCAACTTTTACGGTATAATTGCCTATTTTTGAGGAAAAATTTTGAATTGATACAGATTAAACCTAACACCCAGATATACATTTTTTGCCCTTCAAATTATGCTACAGGCGGCCCTGAAGCGCTACACCAGCTTGGCAAAAGATTGATTGAATTAGGTCATAGTGTTTTCATGTATTATTTTTATCACCAAGGTGAACATCCAGTACATCAATCATATATCAAGTACAATGTCCCATTTGTAAATGAAATCGAAAACCAAAAAGGTAATTTTCTTATTTTACCAGAAACTTTTTTAGAGCCTATATTTGATAAAAATTATTCTGCTATTAAAAAAATTGTTTGGTGGCTTAGTGTTACAAACTACGAAATTGTACTTAATAATGCCAAAGAAGCAGTAAAGCATAAGAAATTTTATTCGCTTAAATCGCGTTTATTCCCTAATAAATACAAAACACTTCCAACAATTACTAAACTTAAATTGAAAGGTGTTTTGAATTTGGCTCATTCCCATTTTTCACTTGATTTTTTAACCAGAAACGAAATGGACATCATCGGGAAAATATCTGATTATATGAGCGATTC
>NZ_AJLG01000015.1 GCF_000258495.1 Pedobacter agri PB92 | reverse complement strand
ACGTACACACTTACATCAACCAGGTTGCATTTTCTGGCGCAAGTGAGTTTGTAGAAAAATTTAAAGATGCGAAAGATGCAAACGAAATCATCGGTAAATTTGGTTTGGGTTTTTACTCAGCCTTTATGGTTGCCGATTTAGTTGAAATTAATACGCTATCATACCAGGATGGTGCAGAACCTGCCCGTTGGGTGTGTGATGGAAGTACTGAATTCGAGATTACAGAAGGTACCAAAACGACCCGAGGTACTGATATCATTCTTCATGTTAATAAAGATTCAGAAGAGTTTTTAGAAGAGTCGAAATTGCAGGAAATCCTTGATAAATACGCTAAATTTTTACCTGTTCCAATTAAGTTTGGTACCAAAACAGAATCAGAAGAAGATGGCGAAGACGAAGAGGGAAAGAAAAAATATAAAGACGTAGAAGTTGATAACATCATCAACACCACCAATCCGATCTGGACTAAAGCACCTGCAGATTTGTCAGACGAGGATTATTTAAAGTTCTACCGTGAACTATATCCTTTTAGCGAAGAACCATTATTCTGGATTCACTTGAATGTTGATTATCCATTTAATTTAACGGGCGTATTGTATTTCCCTAAGTTGAAAAACGACTTCGAAATGCAACGCAATAAAATTAAATTGTATTCTCGCCAGGTATTTATTACTGATGAAGTAAAAGATATTGTACCAGAATTTTTAATGTTGTTGCATGGTGTAATTGATTCTCCTGATATTCCATTAAACGTATCCCGTAGTTTCCTACAAGCCGACAGCAACGTTAAAAAGATCAACAACTATATCACTAAAAAAGTAGCTGATAAATTAGCTGAGCTTTTTGCAAAAGACCGTAAATCTTTCGAAGATAAATGGAAAGACATTGGCTTATTCGTTAAATACGGAATGATCAGCGAAGAAAAATTTTACGATAAAGCAAAAGATTTCGCTTTGGTTGGCAATACTAAAAATGAACTTTATACTTTAAACGAGTACAAAGAGAAAGTTGCCCCATTACAAACAGATAAAAACGGAACAGTTGTTTATTTGTATTCAAATGATGCCTCTAAACAAGATGCCTTTATCCAATCGGCGAATAAAAAAGACTATGATGTTTTAGTTTTAGATTCTCCAATTGATAATCATTTCATTCAGCAGCTAGAACAAAAATTAGAAAAAACTTCTATTAAACGTGTTGATTCTAGCGTTGCTGATAAGTTAATTGAGAAAGATGAAGTTAACGAACATGTTTTAAGTGAAGATCAGGTTAAAGAAGTAACCACCATTTTCGAGAAAGCAATCACCAAACCTGGTATGCAGGTTGAGGTTGTGGCTTTAAATCCAGATGAACTTCCGGTAACCATCACTATGGATGAATTTATGCGTCGCATGAAAGACATGGCAGCAATGGGTGGCGGCATGGGCTTTTATGGTCAGATGCCTGATAGCTATAAAGTAGCGATCAATGGAAATCATAAGCTGGTAAGCAAAATTTTAAAAGCAGAAGGCGAAGAGCAAAGTAATTTGGCTAAGCAAGCTGTAGATTTAGCTTTGTTGGCTCAAGGGATGTTAACTGGTGCAGAACTTACTGCATTTGTGAGCAGAAGCGTTGAATTGATTTAAGACTAATAAGATTAATGAGAAAAGGGAGAATCGAAAGATTTCTCCCTTTTTTATTGAGTTCTAAACCCAAAAATTCTTTCTGCATAAAAAAAGCCCTAATGAATTAGGACTTAATCTCTATAGAATTTTCGGGACTCTTAGATTAAAATAAATATGTTTAGCTGGCAATTGATTTTTGCTCCACATTGAAATAATCTTTGTGTTCTTCAATCATCTTCGCAATGGTAGCCGCTTTTGTATCAGTAAGTTTAAACTCAAATAATGGCTCCTGATTTTTCTTAGATTTTACCATTTTTTCGGTGTAGAACCGGTAAACAAGTCCGTTAGTTAGCAAACCATATTTCGCTTTAGTTTTACGGAAATACTTAGATAAACGTGAATCATGAATATCCAGGTTATCATCATGGTGTTTACATTCTACTAAAATTGTAGGTTCACCATCTTTCATAATGGTGTAATCTACTTTTTTGCTTTTCTTAACACCGAAATCCAAAACCGCCTCCGATTGTACTTCAGATGGATCAAATCCTAATATCTGAATAAAAGGCATAACTAATGCGTTTCTCGTCAAATCTTCAGTTTGAACTTGCGGAAGCATTTTCTTAATTCTAACAGCAAACTGGCCGATTTCGTCTTTAAGTTCCATGATTATGTGATATAGATTTTAGATGTTTTAAATGGTATTATTTCAATAATGGTTTTACAATCTTAATATTTTACTGTATTTGTGTTTTATTTAAAATTTGCCAAACCCAGTATTGTATGGCCTGTTTTTAATTACTTATCTACAGGCTACACAAGCATGGGCAGGCAGATGTAAAGGGTTAATTAATTTATTTACCTGTTACGGCAAATCATATTAATTATCTGTTTTTGGCAAACAGTATAAAGATTATTAAAATTAAATGAGGAGGTTATTTTTTTACACGAACCCGTGAGTTTATTACACGAAACCGGAAAGTTTTTTACGGTGAAAATTAGGCCCAGTTTTTTTTAATGTGGCAGGCAAAATCAAATATTTTTTTATTTAACTTGCGTTAAAATCATTCCAATATCATATTTACTATATCATGAATCTAAAATGCGTCGTTATTGATGACGAACAACATGCGATTGAGGTACTTACGGACCATATAGCAGAAATGCCAGGCCTAACGGTGTTCAAGACATTTACGAGTCCAGTTCAAGCCTTAACTGAAATTAGTATTGACGATGAGATCGATCTGCTCTTCATGGATATTGATATGCCTGGAATTAACGGTTTAGAACTCGCTAAAAACATCAGGGAGAAAGCTAAATACTTAGTTTTTACCACTGCACATCCTGACTATGCACTGCAAGCTTTTGATGTGCAATCAGATCAATACCTGCTCAAACCTATATCCTTTGCAAAATTTGCATTAGGTATTGACAGAATTTTGAAGAAGGAAGCAAATAATGCCAAGGCTGCTTCAAAAGATGCCGATCAGGTGGCGGCACTTTATATTAAAGGCGACCACAAATACGCTTTTTCTAACATCGCTATCGATGAAATACTTTATATCAAAGCGCTTCAAAATTATATACAGATCATCACTAAAACTGAAACGCATACCACCTACCTTACGTTAAAGGAAATTGAAAAAGCTTTAGAAAACCACGCTTTTATCCGGGTGAATAAATCGAATATTGTGGCTAAAACTGCGATCAAAAAGGTTGATGGAAATATTATCCGCCTGGTAAATAATGAAATGATCCAAATTGGCGAAGGCTATAAAGAAGCTTTCTTCGCCTATGTACAAAGTAGCTTATTGAAATCTAACAGAAGTCAATAAAAAACTAGAATTCAAAAATAAAACTTGTTGCTTGAGTGTGACCCATTTCAGTTGGGTTAGTAACGAAGTTAGTTTTAGCTTTAACGTTTTTGTAAACAAAAACAGTTTTTTTAGCGATTTTAGCAGTAGTGTTTTGAGTTTTCATAATATATAACAATAAAAGACTAGAATTCAAAAATAAAACTTGTTGCTTGAGTGTGTCCCATTTCAGTTGGGTTAGTAACGAAGTTAGTTTTAGCTTTCACGTTTTTGTAAACGAAAACAGTTTTTTTAGCGATTTTAGTTGTAGTGTTTTGAGCTTTCATAATATATAACGATAACAAACTAAAATTCAAAAATAAAACTTGTTGCTTGAGTATGTCCCATTTCAGTTGGGTTAGTAACGAAGTTAGTTTTAGCTTTAACGTTTTTGTAAACAAAGACAGTTTTTTTAGCGATTTTAGTTGTAGTGTTTTGAGCTTTCATGATATATAATTTTTAAGTTATTATTTGTTGTTATTTATTTCTGTAAAGGTGCAGTGTTAAATCAACCTCAACCATTTTTTTACACAAAACATCGATTTTAGGGGATCAAAACAACATTTAAGTAGATATAACGCCGAAAAATGACCTATTTTACTATTCAGAATCTTTACAGAAATTACAAATTTCACCTTCTTATTTGGAGCTTATACATCCTTGCCGATGTATTTATTTTAGGTTTTGCATATGAATTCAAAGAGCCAGGGGTTTACGTGATTGTTTATTTCACAAATATCCTGGCATTTTACATTTATGCTTTTTTATTAAAAAAAATCCTGGGTCATGAAAACGGTTTAATAAGAAACATACAGATATCATTACTCGTAATATTGGTTATTTGTGTTTATACAGTTTTCAGTTATTTATTAGTTGATTTTTTTGAATATCTGAATCTTATAGCCAGTGCTCCTAAAAGAAAACTAAATCAGCTATTTGTTTTAAATGCAGTATATAGAGCCATTCTATACATTGGCTATGCTACTGGTTATGTTTATGTCATAAAATCGTTTGAAGATAGGAAAAAAGTAGAGGCTCTTGAACGTCAAAGTCTTGTTACACAGATAGAAAAGCAGGCCTTAGAGAATGATCTGGTACAATCTCAAAATAATTTTCTTCGCAGTCAGATCAATCCGCATTTTTTATTTAACACCCTAAATTTCATTTATAATGATGCCCGCAAAAAGGCACCTATGGCTGCTGATGCAATCATGAATCTGGCTGAAATGATGCGATATGCGCTTAAAAGACCAGAAGCATCAGAAATGGTGCCTTTAAGTGAAGAAGTGGAACAGATAGAACACTTAATTAACCTGCATCAGTTACGAACGGCAAACACACTCAACCTGAAACTAGAAGTAAATGGCGATTTATTTGGCATACGGTTTCCTCCGCTTATTTTGCTAACGCTGATCGAAAACATATTCAAACATGGAAATGTTACGCACTCTACGCAAACTGCAATTATTAAGATAGATTACAATAACAATAACCTAAACATTAGTACCATAAATATGGTGAATGATGTGAAAGGAAAGGAGCATGAAAGCCATCATGTAGGTATTGACAATATTAATAAGCGATTGGCAAACTTTTACAAAGATGACTATATTTTCAGATACTATAAAGATCCACTGAATCGATATATTACTGAAATAGACGTTCCGGTAATAAACCCAATGGCGAAATTAAATCTTAACCAATAGCATTTTTACGTTGCATATCTTTTAGTAAAAAATAATACATTACCATTTCATTTGTACGCTGGTCTCTGCTAAATAAGCGGTTTACATGCATGTGCATTAAATCGCTAAACAGTTTTACTCTCCGGCTTCCTTCAGTTTTCTTTAATATTGCTATAAATGAATTTTTAAATACGTTAAATTCATCGCATAGGCGATCATCAGTTAACTCAGGAGTAGTTCGGTACAACTGATATTGTTGATTGAGTTTTTTAAAATCAGTGGCCTCCAAATGATGTTCCGCATTAAAAGAATCAGACATTAGTTTGATAATCTTAATCATCTCTTTCGCATCGAACACCCCACCGTCTCTCAGTTCATTTACCACTGCTGAGCACCATTTGTATTTTGTGAAAGCGTCAGTCTGATCTTGCAATACCAATAATACAAACTCACTGTCGACCGAAAAATGTGCTTCTATTTCCGAGATCAAGTCTGCACCATAACGCTCAATTTCCCTTTTGTAGGTTTTCAGTTGAAGATCTGAAACCAAACCGCTATTAATATAATCCTGGAGATAGTCGCCAAAAGCAGAAATTAATTTTTGTCCATCCGCTTCCTTATGCAGCAAAACCCTAAAGCGCAGATGGTTACCATTCTCGTTGTACCTAATAAAAAACCATGATTTGATGGAGGAAGAAAAATCAGCCAAAAAAGCAGGAACAACACCAATTAAAAGTTCATCTGAGCGTTGCTGATGGCAAAAAATTTCGAAATACAACCATTCTTTCCCGGGCAAAAAAGTACTTTGAATCGCTGTTTTATGGCCATTTAAATCATCTACATCTCTATAAATACGATCATCATGATTAAGATTAAGGATAAACTGAGCCAGATATGGTTTTTGCTGCTGATCTACCACCGAAGTTACAGATGGAAAAATCACTTCTTCCAGATACAATTTGGTTTGTTTCTGCATAAAAAGAATCAGGGCATTTAGATCTTCATCAGCTTCTAAATCAAAACAAAGCGTTTGATCGGACAAACCGGTTTTGAAAAATCTGCAAACACCTCGTGTTTTCAAAAAAACACGACAGTTTTCAACGGTTATTGCCGTTTTACCCGGATAAAAATCCCCCTTATTTACCTGCCATTTTGCAGCGCTCAGAACAACATTATAATACTGAAAGCGAGGGTAGAAATCTAAGTCAGGAAAAATGCCATCAAGCGGAAGTGAAAGGCTGGTTTGCAAACCCTGATGTTGCAAATCGCAAAGTAACCTGAATACAGAGAGATCAGAACGGGCATAATTATAAGCAGAAGCCAGACGTGGAATTAGCCGTTTGTTTAATTGCCTGGATCTTAGAACCACTTCATTATTTCTCACAGAGATATAAATATCGCGGAGCGAAAGCGGCGCATGGGAAGTATCAAAATTGAGGATGGATAACTGATGGTCGTAAATCAGTTTCCGACGATTGATATTATCCACATTCGTTTCAACCATGTATGCCACATCGAAAAACATGACTTCAGGATTTGCGTTTTGTTCAATTGCCGAAGTTTCTTTGCAGTAAGCTTCTACCGCAGCATCAGCGATAGAAAACCGACCTGTTAAAGCATTTGCAGTCGCTCCGCCAATTTGGTCAATGCAGATTAAATCATCAGTCAAAGACATTAATAAACTAAATGAGTTTGGCAAGATACTTTCCCTTTCATTCGTATCAAACGATAACTGATTCAGGAAAATAGGCTCATCAACCTTAAAACGCTCAGCTAAGAGGTTAGCTTTTAACGCCGCCTTTAAATCATTTTTATTTTTCTCACTTTTTTTCTCACCCTTAAACTGCGCTACAAAATCATCTTCGCCTGCTTGTTCCAATTCATCATAACCAATGCCCATTTCCGGATCTAGCGCTACAGAGAGTGCAATTTCTTGCTGATCAAACTTTTGCCTGAACCTTCTGATGAAACTTGTTAATGCCTCTCGCTCATTGGACTTTAAAATTTTGCTCAATAATTGTATCAAGCCAGGCAAAGGTTTAAGCAGTTTTTCATCTAGTCCCCCACTAATTGTTTTTCGCTCTGCGATGAGATACTGAGGTTTATCTGCAGTGGCTGCAATCCCGATCCTTTCGAAGTAATCCTGCCCTACAATATTCGGATCCCGATCACTGAAGATAAGCTGTAAGGCATGCATATCTGCGATGAGGCGAAGTGCATCTGTTTCTGCATTTGCATCCAAATCAAGTTTTGCCAACAATGCTTTTACCGTTATCGGCTCACTGCAAATATTAAGAATTTGTTCAACCAAATCATGCTGATCGATTTCTGCCAGTTCAAAAACACCATCGGTACAGGCGATATAGCGGATGCCATCGCTTGTAGTATAATAGCTGCTATTGCTAAATAATTCAACATTATCCGCCAGTAAACGCTCAAAATCAAAATGGAGTTCATTGCGATAAGGCCAGTCGATGAAACGATGAACAACTTGCGCTTCATTGATGATAATTTTGCTTTCCGCTGTTTGAAATGCCTGATTTAAAAAGCTGAAACTGGCGAATGTACCATAAGGTGTGGAACGATATTTCGCCCGGTTAAAATATTTCCAAATGGTGAAACTTATTTTTGAAGGAAGATTATTTAAATCATCAGCCTGAACATCCTTTATCGTTTCATAAAAAGCGGATGATGATACCGCAATTGCTTCTTTAAGTTCATCCCAACAGGAAGCAAGATCAGCTTGATAAGAAAATTTAGGCGTTCGGAAAATGATAGAGGGATGGATATTAAGTTTCATGGAAATCAATTATCAGGCGAAAATTACAAAGATTAATCTTAAAACAAACATTCATTGCAACTAAAAAAGCCACCTTCAACATTTGAAGATGGCTTTCAACGGGACTTATTTGAGTGTTTATTTCTTTGTAACTTTAAATTCTGTTCGTCTGTTTTTTGCCCTTCCTTCCGGATTATCTTTCTTCTTTTTACCTTTTCCAATCTCATTTGGTGCAATTGGCATCGATTCACCGTATCCTTTTGATGTCAGGCGTGATTCGGAAATTCCTTTACTCACCAAATAATCAACGCATGATTTCGCTCTTTGATTCGACAAATCCAGGTTGTACTCATCGGTACCAATATTATCAGTATGAGAACCCAATTCGATTTCCATTTCCGGATTATCTTCCATAATCGGAATTAAAAAATCCAATACTTTCTTACTGGGTTCTGTAAGCTCAGCGCTGTTAAATTCATAGTAAACGTTATCTAAAGCAATTGGAATACCCAATTTGAACGGACTGATACAATAATCTTTGTAAATCATGGTATCGGCCTTCGCCAATTCCTCATAAGGATAATTTTTGGTGATCGAGAAATAGTTATCCTTTGCAAAAAGCAATTTAACTGGCCGTTTTGAATCTACGCTAAACAGGTATTTGCCATCAACACCGGTGATCACTTTTTTTATTGCTTTCTGCATTTGAAAAAGTAACTGTTGCACCAGCCAATGGCAATTTCGTTTTGCAATCTGTGAGGATACCGCCTATGTTAAATGATTCTTTTTTAACTTCAAACACCTCTAAACAGCATGATGACTCGCGATCGGAACTGATATAACCCCTTGTGCCCTGCTCATTTGTTGCAGTAAAATACAAATCGTCTTTCGATGAGTTAAACGGATAGCCAAGATTTTTCGGTTCGCTCCAGGTAATTAAATCGCCTTCGGCTTCAAAAAAATCCATTCCGCCTAAACCTACTCTCCCATCGGTACTGAATAAAAGTTTTTTGGTTATTGTATTATAGTTTGGAGCCCGCTCATCATCTTCAGTATTTATAGTTGGCCCCAAATTCACCGCCTGCCCAAGCGTACCGTCTTCACGGATGGTACAATACCATAAATCAAATTTGCCATATCCGCCGCTTCTGTCCGAAGAGAACAACAGGTACTTTCCATCGGCAGTTACAAATGGCTGGCTCGAATTAAAATCTTTGCTATTAATTTCTAAACCTACCTGTACCGGATCCGACCATTTATCATCCATCTTTGTAGCGGTGTAAATCGAATATCTTTCTCTTTCTCTCCAATAGGTAAAATAAACCCTCTTGCCATCTGGGCTAAAACTTGCCGCGGCAGTCTCTACGTTTCTTGGTAAATTCAGATCCATCATCCTTACTGAAATATCAGCTACACCAAGATCGGTTTTGGTGGTATATAAATTATTGATAAAGGGATTGGCTTTTGTAGAAATCTGCACTTCACCGGCGTCTGTTTTCATAATATCTTTTTTGCCTGCAGTGGCTACCGGGCGAGAAGAGGTAAAGTAAAAATCGTTACCCACTTTAACAGGAGCATAATTAGAACCCAGTCCGTTTACGTTACTGGCTATTTTTCTAACCTGCACCATTCGTGGAAAACGCATTTCCTCTAAAGCAAATTTGCAGGAAGCAATTTCTTTCTGCGCCTCTTTAACCAATGGATCATTTGGGTTTTTTCTAATGAATACCTGAAAAGCATCAATAGCAGGCGTAAACTTTTTATTTGCCCTTAAGCATTCCGCGTAATAAAATTGTGCTTTTCTGTAACGGGTGTTGGTAAAAGTAATGGCCACCGCATAATACTTTTCTGCTTCAGAAAACTCCCGGTATAAACGGCTCGATTCTGCCAAATTGTAGATAGAACCTTCATAATCTTCAATCACCTTTTCATCTTTTGCCGATTTTCTTTCCGTGCCGTATGGAAGAATTGCAAGGGTGCTATCACCAGTAATTTTTAAGGCTTTTTTATAAAATGTAGACGCCGCATAGTAATCTTTGTTTTCAAAATAAGTATCGGCAACTCTTTTATAATTTACCACGTACTGTGCATTTGCGTAACCAAAAGGTGCCAATAATAAAAACAGTAATATTTTTTTCATTTTGAATATCGATTATAAACGTGGACAGAAGAAGTTTGGACCAATGATGCCGTTTCTACCAATCAGTGAAATTGATAGTTCCAAACCACCATTACTGTTTGAAGCCCTGCTGAAAGATGAAGTATTTACATCGTAACTCAATCCAAAAACCATGTTACGTAACTGCAAACCAACAAATGCAATTGCCGCATCCTTTACACGGTAATTACCGCCAAACAAAATATTTGAAGAAGGATTTACATTTAGCTGAGCGTAGGCGCCTAAAGAAATTTCATTGGTATTTCCCTGATACATTACCAAAGCATTCGGCACAATATCCAATAGTTCGGAGGCCCGGATTCTGGCGCCGCCATGACCGGTAAAGCGCATGGGGATACGGGAATCTGTTCCTGAAAAACGGTCAGTTGGCCTGGTGAGGTGAGCAACACTTGCACCTAAGAAAACATTTACACCTTTATTTGGGTTCCCGTCAAAATACATGATCCCGGCATTTACATCTGGAACAAGTGATGATTGCGACTGGAAAGTTTCTCCACTCATCATGCCTCCATCATAACCAGAAATGGGATTAAACTGGTTTCCGAAACGACCTTGAGAAAAATCGAAACTTCTGTTAATAATTCCGGCCTGCAAGCCAAAGCTAATCATCTGCAAGCCTTCAAAACCAAATCTTAACCGATAGGATCCTGATACCAGTGCCGTTAGATAATTAAAATCCAATTCACCTGCCCTTTGATTCAGTACAGTTGCACCAAAAGCGAAATTCTTTTTAGGTGCCATATCGAACGAAGCGCCTCCGGTAAGGAAAGAGTTGTTTAAAGCGCCCCATTGCTGTTTAAAATTTACGCTGGCCCTGTAATCGCCATCTACCACTCCTGTTAAAGCAGGGTTAAGCCAAAGCGGATAGGCATAATATTGCGAAAAGTGCGGATCTGTTTGCGCAAATGATTTGGCTGAGCAAATCATCAAGCCCACAACAACTGCATACACTTTTAAAATCGATAATATTTTCATGGAATTTGATTTTTTCTGTTTATAAATTAACCGGCTCATATCTATCTTAATAAGGTAACAGTACCTTTTCTCACCACAGTTGTTCCATCTGTAAGCTGCGCTTCTACCATGTACACATACACACCAATTGGCTGATTAACCCCTCTAAAAGTTCCATCCCATCCGTTTGCTACATTATCAGATTGGAATAATAACTGCCCCCATTGCGTGTAGATAGACATTTTAGCACTTGCGATGGTATTTCCATAAATTAAGAAAACATCATTTTTACCATCGTTATTTGGTGTGAATGCATTCGGAATGTATATCTGATTGCCCAGCGGATTGCTTGCCTTGCCTGTTACTGGTGTTGAGTTTGCACTGGTTTGGCAATCTAACTGACCTTTAGCTCTTACGATAATCGTAACCGCCTGATCTGGCTTTAAACCTACTGCGAGATAGGTTGTACCCACCGCAGCCTGCCACGTTAATCCATTATCTTTTGAAACCTCATAACTTGTAGCGCCATTTACTGCCGCCCAGGCGAAGGTTACACTATTTGGGGTTGTAGACTGAACAACTACTGATGGCGCTGATAATACAGGAAGTACAGTTACAGTAACTCCAGTTCTGGTAGGGCTTGCGCAACCACCAATTGCAATACTTTCTACGTAGAAGATTGTTGTTGCACTGATGTTTGGTGTAGTAAATGTAATGCCTTCACCAATTGAAGTTCCGTTTGAGCTTGTAGTATACCATCTGTAAATTAATCCTGCTACCGGGTTATTGACAGTTAGTATGGTATTGCTGCCAGCGCAAATGATTCCGTTTGCCGGCGTTACTGAAGGCGGAGCCACTGGTACTGGTAAAGCAAGTACGTTAACCGAGGTTCTTGATGATGATAAACATGATCCGTTAGCTCCTTCAACATAATAAGTAATATTAGTAGTTATTGCGGGTGTGATAAAAGTGTTTCCTGTTCCCACTATTGTACCACCAGATGGTAAGGTATACCAGTTGTAAACAATATTTGCCTGAGGACTTGAAACAGTTAACACAGCTGAACTTCCAATACATACACTTACGTTAGCAGCTGCAACACTCGGAACATTCGGTTTTTGATTTACGGTTACGGTAACCTTAACCCTGCCGCCATTATTATTACAACCTCCTGCACCTACTGCTTGAACATAATAATCTGTGGTTGTATTGATTACAGGTGTAGTATATGTTGTTCCCGTAAATAATAAGCTGCCACCTGTTGCCGCAGTGTACCATTCGTAGGTTACACCTGCTTGGGCATTGGTGATGGTAAGCGTGGTAGGCTCGCCAGCACAAATGTTGGTTCCTGTTGTGGCCACAACCGGGCTATTTGGAATGGCACTTACTGTGATAGCTACCGCCAATGCGTTTGCTGCAGTATTTTCGCATTTATTATCTCCGCGAACAGTTACATAATAAGTGGTATTACTTGTTAATGCAGGTGTTGTAAATGAGGCTCCGGTAAATACTACTGTTGAGAGCGCAGCATTGCTGTACCAGGTAAATACTGGATTGATTACGGTAGTGCTTGTAGCCGTTAGTGTTGTCGTGCCACTTGTACAAATCGTAGTTGAACCAGATACAGCAACATCAGTTGATACTGCTCTTGGAGTAACGATAACCGTTACCATTTTAGCACTGGCAGAGCTGTTTTCACATTTGTTAGCTCCTTTTACGGTTACATAATATGTAGTGCTTGTGATTAAATCCGGTGTGGTAAAGATCGGACCAACAAAGGCTACACTGGTTAACGAAGCATCGTTATACCAGGTGAACACCGGATTTGTCACCGTAGTTGAACTGGCATTAATTGTTGCTGTTCCCGAACCGCAAATGATTGCCGGACTAGAAACCATGATATCTGCTGCCGTAGCAACTTCATTCACTGTCACCGTAACCACTTTAGCGGCTGATGCTGAACTTTCGCACCTGTTGCTGCCCTTTATAGTTAAATAGTATCTGGTAGTTGCATTTAATGTTGGTGTGTTAAATGTTGCACCAACAAAAGCAACCGATGTTAAAGCAGCATCGTTGTACCAGGTGAAAACCGGATCGTTAACCGTTGTAGTGGTAGCTACTAATGCAGTCGATGATCCACCACAAATCGTGACATCATTAGCCATAACATCTGTTGCATTGGCTGACGGTGTGATCGTAATTACCACTGCTTTGCCATTACCAGCAGCATTCTCACATTTATTATCTCCTTTAACGGTTACGTAATAGGTAGTAGTTGTATTTAAAGCTGGTGTAGTAAATGTACTGCCAACAAAGGTGATGTTGGTCAAAGCAGCATCGCTATACCAGGTAAATATTGGATTAATTACATTCGGAGAAGTTGCGGTTAACGTAGCTGAAGCTCCGCCACAGGCAGTGGTTCCTCCATTCACTATGATATCAGTAGCTGTAGCCAACGGGTTAACGGTAACCACAACTGCTTTGGCATCAGCAGCTGAATTTTCACATCTGTTGCTTCCTTTAACCGTTACGTAGTAAGTTGTGGTTGCGGTTAAATTATTAACGGTAAAAATCGGGCCGACAAATGCTACGCTGGTTAGCGATGGATCATTATACCAGGTAAATACCGGTTGAGTAACAGTTAAGCTTGAGGCTACTAGTAATGCTGAAGAGCCTGAGCAAACCTGGGTATTTGCTACGGTTAAATCTGCAGATGTTGCGAATTCATTAACTGTTACTGTAATTGCTTTTGCAGTATTCGGTTGATTTTCACATTTGTTATCTCCTTTAACCGTTACGTAGAATGTTGTACTTGTAGTCAACGCACCGGTATTAAATGATGTACCTGTATAAATTGGCGTTGTTGAAAGTGAAGCATCAGCATACCAGGTAAATACTGGATTGGTAACTGTAGTAGATGATGCTGACAATACTGTACTTGCTCCTTTGCAAATTGATGTGATTCCACTTAAAGCAATATCCGAATCAGTTGCATAAGGATTAACAGTAATCGTTATTGGTTTAGCTGTTGCGGCTGTGTTTTCACATCTGTTACTTCCCTTAACTGTAACATAGTAAGTCGTTGTTGCAGTTATAGTAGGCGAATAAGTATCTGTTGTATTTACAATGGTGGTTAAACCGGCATCACTGTACCACGTAAATACGGGATCAGTTACCCCATTTGCTTGTGCACGTAGTGAAACTTGTGCACCAGCACAGATCGAGGTAGGACCCGTTAAAGTAATATCAGTTGCTACTGCAATTGGGTTGAATAAGATGCTAACCTCTTTTGCATTCCCTGCCGTATTTGCACACTTTCCTGTTCCACTAACCGTTACGTAATATTTTGTGGCAGCGGTAAGGGACGGTGTAGTAAATGTTGCAGTGTTCGCGGCAACCAATTGCGTAAGTGCTGCATCGCTGTACCAGTTAAATACAGCATTTGCTATCGAACTCGATGCAGTTAAGGTGGTAGTTGCCTGCGAACACAATGAGGTGTTACCCGTTACAGTGATATCGCTTGCTAAAGCTGAATCGTTCACCGTAATTGAAATCATTGTTCTGGTAGAGCTTGAACAGCCGTTTGCATTAACCAACTCAACATAGTAGTTTGTAGTTCCAACGGGTAAGTTTGCCGGGGTTAAAAATTTATTGTTGTTGGTTACCAGCATATTTCCACCAGTAGGTTGATCGTACCAGTTATAGGTATTTCCAGCTACTGCAACCACACTTAACTCCACTGGGGTATTCAAACATGTTGTTAACGGATTGCCTGGAGTTGCTGTCGGTGGTGTAGGCGGAGGAAGTACAATGACAGTTGCCCTAACCTTCACTGTTTCGCAGCCATTGGCATTGGCAGTAACGAAATATTCATAAGTATTTGGCGCTAAAGTTGGATCTGTTGTAAATGTTGGTCCATCTTTTCCTGCTTGATATACGCCTCCCGCATACCACTTATAGGTAATTCCTGGTTGAGGATTTTGAACACTTAAAGTAGCAGCTGAACCCTGACACACACTTACCGTAGCTGTAGTTAAAGCAGGTGCAACAATTGTTCTTTGTGCATAATCAAAGTTAACTGATGTTAATGCGCCCAATAAGCCAGCATTTAATCTCAATTCCACTTCATCAAATTGACTGGTTGGAATAATGGTTAATATACCGGTATTGTTCCCTGCTAATAATTTTAAACTAATCAATGGGTTTGAAACTGTAGTCACATCACCGTTGCTGTTTCCATTTAAATAAGTGGTAACAGAAACGTTTGGCAATAATGCTAATGACAGCAACTGACCAGGAGTAGTTATTTTTAATCTTAATGTATCACCAACATTAGATGCAGATGGGAATTTTAACCTTTGATATACTGATGATCCTAATAATCCTACAGGTATTACCAGTGTAGAGCCTGTAGTAATATCTCCATCGATAGCATTATTCGGATTAATTACTCCAGCTCCAATCGAAATACCACCAGTTACGCCATTGGTTTGTGCAGTTGCTGCTCCGCATGGTGTTGGTACAGGTGTTCCTGCCGGGATAACTGTTACATCAACACGGGCTCTGGCTGAAGCACATCCACCAGGGATTATTGCTTCAACAAAGTAGCTTGTGGCACTTGATAATTGAGGCGTGATGTAATTACTTGTACTCGAATCAACTGTACTAAATACCGGAGTAGTTCCAGTTTCAGTAGTGTACCAATTAATGGTTACACCCGCTGTACTTGAAGTAGCTGTTAAGGAAGCTACTGATCCTTCGGTTATGGTAACCGAAGATGGCGTAATTACAGGAACTTGAATATTACCAATAGTAATTGTTCCTGTTGTTCTGGCAGATGCAGAACCACAGCTATTTACAGCTTCTACACTGTAAGTACTGTTCGTTGTAATATTTGATACCGTGAAAGTTGGGCCATCAAAACCTGCCTGATAAACATTTGCACTATCATACCATCTGTAAGTTGTTCCAGCAATTGGATTTTTAATCTGGAATACAACTGAAGTATTGATACAGGTTTCTACATTCGGAACCAATAACTCTGGTTGTACAGGAGTTGGAGTAACGGTTACGTTCACCACCGTTCTATAACTCACACAACCTGATGCAGATACTGCAGCAACAAAGAATTTCGTATCCCCAGTTAAAACTGGTGTGGTAAAAATAATACCGTCTTTACCTGTTAAATAAGTTCCGTCTGCATCATACCATCTGTAAGTTAAGCTTGATGATGGATTACTAACCGTCAATTGAGTTGTTTGATTCTCACAAGCTGTTACATTTGAAGAAACAACAGTTGGCGCAACCAAAATGCGTTGTGCATAATTAAAGTTTAGTGAACTTAAAGCCGTTGCAACGCCACCGTTTAATCTAACCTCTACCCCATCGAACGTTGTCGCTGGTACAAAAGTAATTAAGGCCTGAGTATCGCCGCTTAGGAGTTGAACATTTAACAAACCACTACTTAGCGTTCTAGCATCACCATTGCTGGTTGTTCCAAGGTAAGTTGTGATTTGAGTATTTCCTAAAACACTTAATGATAGCAATCTTCCCGGAGAGGATACCAATACCCTAACCGTATCGCCTAGGCGGGATACTGACCCAAAACTTGCTCTTTGGAAAACTGATCCGCCTAAAGCGCCTACAGGTAAAATTAATGATGACCCTGTTTGGGTATCGTTATCAATCGCTAAACCTGGATTAAATACACCTGCCAGCACACCTAAACCAACAACGCCATTGGTTTGTGCGGTTGCTGCCTCACATGGAACAGGATTTGGCGAACCACCTGTATTTACGGTCACTGTAATTTGAGCCCTGCCTAACGAAGCACATCCATTTGCAGAAACAGCTTCCACATAATAAGTGGTTGTAGCAGTTAATGATGGCGTTACATAAGTTGGGCCTACATAAACTGGCGTAGTCGCCGTAGCCGAGTTATACCAGTTGAAGGTTACATTGGCTTCAGATGAACTAGCGGTTAAAATTGCAGTTTGCCCTGGGGCTACAGATGATGAACTTGTAGTTAATGTAGGTAAAGCTGGAGCTTGGTTAACCGGCACCAATACCGTTGCTCGGCTAGCGCTTACACAAGTGCTTTGAGCTGCTTCTACATAATAGGTTGTACTAGCCGTAAGCGCTGGCGTAGTTACCGTTGCACCCGTTAAAACCGGAGTTCCGCCAGTTTGCGTAGTAAACCAATTGTAGGTTACTCCGGCAATTGGATTGGTAACAGCTAATGTAGCCGGACTTCCTGCGCAACTAGCAGTAACGGTTGCAACTGTTGGAGTTGCTAATGCCGGTGTAACAGTTACGGTAACTGGAATCCTTAACGGATTGGCACAGGTTGCTCTCGATACTTGAATATAATAAACAGTAGTAGCTGTTAAGGCCGGAGTAGTGAATGATGCACCGGTAGCCAATTGAGTACCAGCGGCGTCGTACCAGGCAATAGCAGTACCACCATTGGCAGTTGCTGTTAACGTCGCGGTGGCACCTGAACAAATTGTTTGTGAACCCGCAGTGATAGTTGGTGCCGGGTAAGTAATGGTTGCCCCGTAAACATCCAAGCTGGTTACCGCAGAAACCAAACCGCCGAAACGTATCTCTACCCGATCAAATGGCGCTCCACCTAAAAGACTTGCTGCAAAACGGTTTCCACTTAAAAGTTGAAGGTTAACCAATGATGAACCCAGTTGCACCGTTCTAACAACCGTTGTTCCGTTTAAAATTGTTACTGTGGTGTTATTTAATACCTGTAAATCCAATAAACCGCCTGGTAAGGCTAAGTCTAAACGAACGCTATCGGTTGCGGTACCCGAAATTGGAAACCTTAATTGTTGAAATCCTGTTGATGCCACACCAACAGCTAACGTAATTCTGGTAAAATTATCTGGATTAGTGTCAGTTGAATTCCCTGCTCCTGTGATTCCACATAATACACAGATTCCGGTGATACCGCTTGTTTGGCTATTGGCCGCATTACAGGCTGTACCACTTCCGGTAGGAATAACGGTAACTGTTACCGGAACGCGGCTTGCACTGATACAACCGTTGGCATTTGTAGTTTCTACATAATAGGTTGTGGTTGCACTTAATGCTGGTGTAGTAAAAGATGTTCCAGATCCAACCTGTGTACCCCCGGTAGCTGCGTCAAACCAAGTAATGGTATTTCCTGCATCGGCCGTTGCCAATAGCGTAGTAGATTGATTTGGATTAATGACTTGATTGTTGGTGGTAACCGTTGCCAAGGTAGCTGACGGATTAATAGAAACTGTTACCGCTGTTCTTGGACTTACTGCAGTTCCAGAAACGGCTTCTACATAAAAGACGGTTTCACTGGTTACTGCCGGAGTGATAAACGTGCCATTGTTGTTGGTGGCTAAAGGTGTTGTACCTGTAGCACCGTACCAATTGTAAGTAACACCGGCAATTAAATTGCTTACGGTTAAGGTTGCAGGTGAACCAGAACATACGGTCGCATTCGCCACTACGGGAGCATTAACGTTTACCGCAATACTATAACCGGTTGTGGCTACATTGCCACTGGCATCTCTCGCTGTTACTGAAATTGTATAATTACCACCTAGTGTTGGTACACCTGTAATTTCTCTGGTGTTGGTATTGAAGCTTAATCCTGGAGGAAGATTAGTCGCTATATAAGTATAAGGACCAGTTCCACCGGTAACCGCAGGAAGGGTTTGGGTAGGGTAAGTAGTTCCCACTATTCCGTTTGGTAATGTTGCTGACGGAAGGTTTAAAGCGCCAATCACTTTCAGCGAATAGTTACCTGTTGCTGATCTGCCCTCACTGTCAGATACATTTACGGTAACCACATAATTTCCGGCCTGAGTAGGTATGCCTGAGATTTCTCTTGTAGCATTATCAAAATTTAATCCTGGCGGAAGATTAATTGCGCTATAAGTGTATGGACCCACACCACCCGTTGCAGATGGAATGGTTTGCGCCGGATAATTGACTTTTTCAGTACCATCGGCTAAAGTAGCTGCCGGCAATGCCAGCGGATCGATAATGGTGATGGAATAGGTTGTAGTAGCTGTTTTATTTGTGAAGTCAGTTACGGTTACCGGAATAGGGAAAGTACCAGATTGTGTTGGTGTACCCGAAATCTCTCTTGTTGCTGGATTAAATGATAAACCCGTTGGCAGGCCTGTAGCTGAATAGGTGTATGGTGTGGTTCCGCCAGTTGCAGAAGGAATAGTTTGTGTTGGATAAACCAGACCGTTTGTTCCGTTTGCTAGCGTAGCAGGCGGCAACAATAAAGGATCGGTAACTTTTAAAGTATAATTTGAAGTAATAGAATACCCATTAGCATCAGTAACAGTGATTGGGATTATATAATTTCCAGGCTGTGAAGGAGTGCCCGAAATTTCTCTGGTTGTTGGATTGAAACTTAATCCCGGAGGTACACCAGTAGCAGAATAGCTGATAGGGCCAGTGCCACCTGTGGCTGCAGGAATAGTTTGCGTTGGATATAAAGTTCCGGTAACGCCATCTGGCAATGCGCCTGGAGCCAATGCCAATGCTGGAGTAACGGCTAAAGTAAAAATTGCAGTAGTTGAACAGTTTTTCGTATCGGTTGCGATAACTGAAAATGTTGGATCGCCTGTAGCAGTCGGCGTTCCGGTAATCAATCCCGTGTTTGATAAAGATAAACCTGCAGGCAAAGTACTACCTGAGGCTAACGCATAGGTAAAACCAGGTGTACCACCTGTTGCAGCTGGCAATTGTTTGCTGTAAGGGAATGAAATACTGGCGTTGCTTAATGTTGTTCCATTAAATACTATAGCAGGATTTACGGTGATGGTTACCGGAGTTCTCGTCGGGTTTGAACAAACAGTGCCGTTGATTAATTTATTAACCTGAATGTAATAGGTTGTAGTTGCTGAAAGCGCTGGTGTTGTAAAATCTCCACCATCAGGATTTAATACCGTTGCGCTTACAGGACTATCAAAATAGCTAACGGTTGTTCCGGTAACCGGTGTAACCGATAATTTAGCTGAACTACCCGCACAAATAGATTGTGCACCAGAAATAATAGTTGGGTTAGGATAAATTTGAGTTGCGCCATAAATATCTAAGCTGTTTAATGCAGAAACTACACCGCCGAAACTCACCTCGACGCGGTCGTAAGTTCCGCCCGCAGCCAGTGTATATGCAAACCTGCCTCCACCCAATACAGTAAGTGATAATAATCCGCCACTAATCTGAACTGATTTCACCTGAGTGGTTCCGTTCAAAACCCTTACGGTGATATTGTTTAATACGTTCACATCCGCGAGGCCACCCGGTAATCCTAAATTTAAACGAATGCTATCCGTAGCTGCGCCAGGATTCTGAAAAATGAGTTGTTGCACTCCTGAAGCACCAACGCCTACACCTAATGTTAACCTGGTAAAATTGTTAGGATCAGCATCAGTAGAATTACCGGCCCCGGCGATGCCACATAAAATACAAATTCCATTTATGGCTGTGCTTTGGCTTCCAGCGGCGTTACATGCAGTAGCACCTGATAACGGAATAACTGTAACCGTGACTGGTACCCGTGATGCACTAACACAACCTGCTGCACTAGTGGTTTGAGCATAGTAAGTTTTTGTTGTTGTTAATTGTGGTGTTGTAAATGAAGAACTGTTACTTACCGGTGTGCCACCTGTTGCAGCCTCAAACCAGGCAATGCTATTTCCCGCATCAAAAGTTGCGGTTAAGGTTGCGGTTTGACCAGCATTGATCGCAATATTGCTGGCAGCTACTGTTGGCAATGCTGCCGGTGGATTTACCGAAACCGTAACAGCCGTTTTTGCACTTACGGCAGTACCGGAAATGGCATCAACGTAAAACGTAGTTTGTGCGTTTACAGTTGGGGTGGTAAAATTCCCTGTGGTATTAGTCTGTATCGGGCTATCACCAGTTGGACCGTACAAGCGATAAGTAAGCGAAATATTTTGTGGATTATTGCTAACTGCCAGGGTTGCGCCAGAGCCTGTACAAACAGTTGTTGACGCCACAACTGGTGCAGTAACATTTACATTGAGCGTATAGGTGGTGGTGGCATTATTGTTTGCTGCATCTGTTGCAGTAAGTGAAATTCCAAAAGTACCCCCAACTTCTGGCCTACCTGAAATCTCCCGGGTAACGGGATTAAATGTCATTCCCTGAGGAAGACCCGTAGCCACATAAGTATAAGGCTGTGTTCCGCCACTTACTGCTGGTAAAGTTCTGTTTGGATAAGTTGCTCCAATCGTTCCATCGGCTAAAGTAGTTGATGGCAAGTTAAGCGCACCGATCACTTTTAAAGGATATGAACGGCTGGCTGTTCTTCCTCCGCCATCAGTTACCGTTACTAAGATGGAATAGTTACCAGCCTGAGCTGGTGTACCTGTAATCTCACGGGTGCTGGCATTAAAAGTTAATCCGGCAGGTACATTGGAAGCGACATAAGTATATGGGCCTGAACCTCCTGTTGCCGGAAGAATTGTTTGTGTAGGATAAGTTACTTTTTCATTTCCATCTGCGAGCGCTGTAGGTGGTAATGTCAATGGATCGAGTACGGTTATCGAATAAGTGGCAGCAATCGTTTTTCCATCAGCATCTGTTGCAGTAACCGAAACAGGATATGTACCTGCCAGTGTAGGCGTTCCTGCTATTGTTCTGGTACCAGGTGTAAAGGTTAATCCCGGAGGCAAGCCGGTAGCCGAGTAGCTATATGGCGTGGTGCCGCCCGTAGCCGAAGGGATAATTTGTGGTGTATAAACTTGTCCGGTCGTACCGTTTGCTAAAGTTGCAGCAGGTAAAACCAAAGGATCAGTAACCTTTAGTGTATAATTTGAAGTAACCGTATTACCATTTGCATCGGTTACTGTTACCCGTACAATGTAATTGCCAGGTATTGTTGGTGTTCCTGTAATCTCTCTTGTGCTTGGATTAAATGTTAAACCTGCAGGAACATCTGTCGCAACATAGCTATATGGCCCGGTGCCTCCAGCCGCAACAGGAATTGTTTGTGTTGGATATAAAACATTTGTAATTCCATCAGGCAAAGCACCAGGTACCAGGGTTAAAGGGCCTGTTACGGTAATTGTATATGCTGCGGTTAGGTTACATCCCCTGCTATCAGTAGCCACAATAGAAAAATTGTAATCACCTGGCACAGTTGGTCTACCAGCAATATCACCGGTTGACGATAGTGTAAGGCCAGCAGGCAATGAACTACCAGATGCAAGAGCATAGGTAAAACCCGGGGTTCCACCCGTTGCAGGCGCAATTTGCCGGTTATAATTGGTTCCGCTCGTTGCATTGGTTAGCGTGGCACCACTGAAATTGATTAAAGGATTTACAGTCACTAACGCTGGTACTCTGGCCGATTCCGTTGTACAGGTTAATCGTCTTGCCGCAACATAATACGTTTTGTTTGCTGTTAAACCAGGCGTTTGATAAACACCGTTAAATGCAACGGTAGCCAGTGGATTTCCACCCTCTGCCGCCTCATACCAAAGGAGTTCATTGGTATTTGCTGTTGTTGCCGTTAAACCTACAGGCACGTTATAACATGCCTGGAAAGTATTACCATTCGGACCGCTAAATGTTGGTCTTCCGGCAGAACGCGTAACACCATAAATATCTATGGCCTGCAATACATTTACTCCTACAAGCGAGTTTAGAGTAACTTTAACCCGATCATAAGCGCCTCCGGGAGAAAAAGGAATGGTAACAATAGATCCGTTGTTGAGTAAGCCAAGTAAATCAAGGCTCAATAAATTTGGATTTATATTTTGCGTGGCGACTACCTGAGTTCCGTTATAAGTAGTAACACTAATATTATTCAGTAAACCGAGATTTAATAACGAGGGTGTTGTTTTAAACCTTAAATTAACATCATCAGTTGGATTAGATAAGCCAGAAAAATAAAAAACCTGGCTGGCGGTGCCACCAACTGCCAAAATACCTAAACTCAATTGAGAAAAATTACCAGGATCAGCATCAATGGCCCGTTCAGTATTAATGCCTCCTGAATTGCCCAGTTTTAAAGCATCTAGTGAAATGCCTGTACCCTCATAACTGGTTGCAAAAGCTTGTGCACAAGGATCACTCCCCGAAAAATGAAGGGCAGAATATACTTTGGTATTATTAGATGTACCAAGTAATAACGCACTGGTAGCATCACGAATAAATATGCGATCGTAAATTTGGCTCGGGGTGATGGCTACATAAAATTTGCCTGTAGCATCTTTTATCAAACGAATATTATTGCTCGAAAACTGCCCGGCACTCGAACCCTCCAACACTGTTTGCCCTGAAGCATTTCTTGCGCCAACGGTAAAACTGTGATTTCCTAAAGCCACATTGCCTACAACGTTAGCTAGTAAACCGCCTAAGTTACCGCCCAATAATGCATTCAATAAATCCGGGTCAGAATCTATTCTGATGTAAGCAGTTGTGTTTGCTGCTACATTTGATGGAAACTTTAACTCCAGTTCTCCTTCAAAGCGGCCACCACCTAATAACAGTCCTCCGTACGAATTTACCTGGGCAAAGCTCGTTTCATCGGCATTAGTGGCATTAGTGGGATTGGTTACGTTTGAACTTGCACTAACACTATTTGCATAAATTGTATTTTGCGCATACGATTTGGAATTTAAGAACGTTAATAAAATGATGAGTGCAAAAATTAGATAATTGCAGATTTTTCCGTTTAGGAAACGAGAGGTAAAATTTTTCATCATGTCAGGCGTAATTTGGACGATTTATAGTTGTCGCAGTTATTTACTAAGGAGATTTGGTAAACACTACAATGACAAATCTACATTTCGAATAGACTTCTATTTCATCCATTCCTATTCATTGTTTGGCCAGTACTTTCATTCATTTTATTCATACAGCTAATTGTTACTCATTTCATTTCCGGTATTGTGAAAATTTGATGACATTAGCGTAGTCATCCCATAAATTAATGAACGCTAACGAACTCCTTATTGAACTCAGGAAGTTTGTACTTATAAAATCAGGATTAAGAAACATTGATCCAGCCCATTGTAAGGTAATCTCTGAGTATGTATTCCAGGAAACAAAAAACTACGTTAGTGAAACCACTATAAAAAGGTTTTTTGGTTTTGCCAATACGCTGCACAAATTCTCTCTTTTTACGTTAAACAGTCTCTCGCAATACATCGGCTATGCCGATTGGAATGCTTTCTGCAAGGAAAAAGAAAACCAAATTTTACCTTCACAAAGCATTTGGCAAACCATTAAGTTAACGGCTAAGTCGATTACAGAACTGGCACTGGTTACTAAAAAAAATAATTCGGGCGTTCCGTTTAATTATACTGCCAACCGGAATTTTTACTATCCGGATTTCGATTATTTCTTAAAAAACAGTTACCAGTTTACTACGATAAGCGCACAACCCGGACAAGGGAAGTCTATACTAATTGCGCACATGGTAGAGCACTTTTTTTTATTCTGAGCATGCTTTATATAAAAATGACATTGTTTTGCTCCTGAATGTGAATAGCATCAATAACATCATTCAAAACGGACTTTCCTTAAAAGATTGGTTTCTAAAAGAATTTAAGTTTGAAAGTCTGAGCGCTTTAGTGAGTTATTTTAAAAAGCATCCAGATAAAAAAGAAGGAAAAATTGTTATAGTTGTTGATGGAATTGATACATTTCTGGCCAGAACTGATTTTTTTAAAATCTTTGTTGATTTCCTATATAGTATTGAAGAAAATAGTTTTTTAAAACTGGTGTTTGGCCTTCGAACCAATAGCTGGGTAAATCTACAGCCTATTATAACTGGCTCGGCTTTTTTAACAAAGAACTGGTATAACGGATTATTTTATGACATCGATGTACTTAGCAATGTTCCGCCATTAAATACCGAAGAAATATTAGGTATACTTAGTCGTCTTGAAGAAAAAGATGTAACCCAGGAAGATGTTCACCCCGCGTTATTGAAACAGTTAAAGTCACCCTTCTGGCTACAGGTTTATTTTCAGCTAAAGAATGAAAATTTTTCGCTTGAATTAAATGATCCACTTTTATGTTATGAACAGATCAATTATTTTCTGGAGAAAAAAATCTTTCTGGCCAAAAAAAGTACCGAGAAAATATTTCTGCTAAAAAAAATCAGTGAAAACATCTCAAAAGGTAATAAAGGCCTTCGCGTAGCCAAAGAAACTATCTTAACCTATATCAATGATTATCCTGATGCGTATGAAGAACTATTGTATGATGGCATCCTTATTCAGGAGAAACGCCTAAGCACAGCCATCCCAACAGAAGTTGTTCGCTTCCTTAACGATGACATTTACACTTATTTTCTGTTCATTCAAATCACTGAAAAATTTAATTATAAACCGAGTAAAGCATTTTTTGAATACATTCTCGAAAACTACACCCCTAAAACCTTAATTAGAAATTACATTCTGAACTGGTCCATCAGGTTTTGTATCAATAGAAATGAGATTTCAGAATTAAAAAACATTTTAAAACTGCCTTTTACAAATGAGGAGAAAAACGATTCATTTGATTTTATCTGTAGTGTATCGAAGTATGAAATAAGTAAGCCGAATTCCAATTTCAATAAACAAAGTATCAATATGGATTTTATTGATATTTTGGCTAACGGAAGAACGATGAGCCCTTTGTACAAAGAAACCGTGAAAGCGATTTCAGATAATGTGCTCAATGAAGATGTGCAAATTATGCTGTTGGTTATTGAGTGCAATATTGCATTGATTGATATCGACAAAACGCTTTTGGTAAATGCCATGCAATCATTAAAAAGGCATTACAAAAGATTGAGTGAGTTATTTCCGATTAACCCTTATGATTTAATATTATACTTTCATAATAACCTGATTGGCAAACCAAATGAAAGCAAAACCCTTGAAGAGAAAATCATCAGCCTTTGCCATCAAATTGATAAAAGTGAGCCTTTAAAAAATAGTCAAATCACCACAACCGAAGTTTTAGCGTACAGGATGGTGCTGCTTACTCTTTTTGCACAGAAAAATTATGCGGAGTGCCACCGTTTCATCATGGCGATTTTAAATAGGTATCCAAATATTTTTTATGTCAGATACTCAGTATTCTCCCCTTTCTTATTGCTTCAGCTCGGACAAACTTACTTGAAGCTTAATTATTACAAAAAAGCTAAACGGATTGTTGAGTTTGTAGAAAAGATAATTGAATGTGATTATACTTACTATACCAACTTTATTATTGTGAGCTTTAGTGTTTTCAAAGCAAATTTTTACAACTGCACACACAACTACGAACAGGCTGTTGCAGAAACAGAAACAGGACTAAAAATGGCAAGCCAGGATGATTTTAAAATTTACGAGATCGCCTTACAGTTACTGAAAATAGATTCGTTAAAACATTGCGACCGGCCGGAAGAGGTTTCAAATGCGATTAAAGAACTCTTTAATTTCTTATCGTTGCATAAAATCTCATTACCTGAATATGCCAACCTGAATAACTTTGAATTTGATCAAACTTTTAAGGTGCTAAAATCGTATAAAAAATAAAATGTCCTGCAGTGTAAACCAGCAGGACATTAATGATGTGAGTTCTAATTATTTAATCAGGTTGTACAGTTCATCCAGTTTTGGAGAAAGTACAATTTCAATTCTGCGGTTTTTACTTCTTCCATCGGCACCTGCATTAGAACCTAAAGGCTGAAATTCCCCTTTACCGGTTGCCGTCATCCGTACACTTTCAACCTTTTCATTTTCTGTTAGATAGCGAACAACTGATGTAGCCCGTAAAACGCTTAAATCCCAGTTGTCTTTAATCTGGCCTAGGTTATTTATTTTCTGATTATCGGTATGACCTTCTACAGCGATATTAATTTCAGGCTGTTGTTTCAGTACGTTAGCCAATTGTGTTAAGGCTTGTTTTCCTTTATCATCGATAATGATACTTCCTGATGGAAATAACAGTTTATCCGTTAAGGAAACGTATACCTTGCCATTTTTAATTTCTACCGTTAAGCCACTTTTTGTAAAACCAAGTAATGCTTGCTGCAACTTCTCTTTTAAAGAATTGGTGGCTTCATCGCGTTTGCGCAGTACCTCTTCCACTTCTTTCAGGCGTTTCTCGCGGGCGGCCAAGTCGCCTGATAACTTTGTAATTTCTGTAGTTGAATTATTTTTAAGTTTTTTATAGCTGGCATCTACTTCATTATAGCTGTTCTGCAAATCTCTCAACTCTTCAGCCATCATCGAGGTATCTTTCTTCAGTTTTTTAACTTCATTTTCCAGATTCTCAATTTTAACCAAACCTTCATTAAATGCAGTGTACAAAGAATCTTTGCTTCCAAGTAAAGCTTTATACTTTTTTGGAGACAAGACAACACACGATGTTAGGGATGAAATAAATAAAAGAATGGCAAAAGTTAAAAAGGTATTTTTCATATTTTAAGTATCAAGATTTTAGCAACAGGCATCAAAACCAGATAAATTTGAGTTTGATTACTGACTGATTGCGTTTCGTAAAAATGCCACTAATGGCTGTATTGCTCCAAAAGAACTTATTAACTTATTAACGAGTTTGGGATCAAAAAATTCATTGTCAGTTAATGAAGTAGTGGCTTCAAAACTTTTCAATTTCAAATATTCAATGTTTGGATCGGCGGGATCATAACCTTTTGGTGCATTTTTAAGTGCATTGCTGGTACCCAGCGTAAAGTGTTTTTTAAAATCTTTAGCAGATATAATTTCTTTAAATTCATCGATATTATAATCGATCTCTTGCCTGATAAGTTTCAAGTGCGCAGCTTCCGGCATCCAGTAACCGCCTGCGATAAAACTTTTGCCAGGCTGAATATGCAGGTAATATCCGGGCTCATTCACGCCCTTACCTTTAGCTGAAAACCAAATACCGAAGTTATTTTTGTAGGGATCTTTATTCTTGCTAAAACGAACATCGCGGTAAATGCGCATTAAGTTTTTCTTTGGATCTGTATCGGCAGAAATTAATGGATCGACTTTGGCAAGTTCAGGAATGATGACAGAAATTAAATTTAAAACATCCTGCTTCGCTTCTTCATATTTGTCCTTATGTTCAGCAAACCATTCACGATTGTTGTTCTCTGCAACATCTTTAATAAATTTTAGGGTTTCTTTTTTTAACATTCGTAAAATATGGATAGAGTTTTTGAAGCTAGTTAATGATGAACATTAAAGCGATGATGCTAAAGGATAGCGATAGCGTTACTATTGAATAACCTGAAATACGATTGCGTTTGGTAAATAACTGATACAATGAAAATAAGAAAATAATTACCAATAAAATTATAAGCGGAATGGTAATTAATTCTGCAACCGCACCGATTAACGTTATCGCTTGTAACTTAGCCAGTATACCTGTAAATGCAAGTACAAAATAAATTGAGGTTATTAAGGTAACAAAAAATAAATTTTTCGTAAACGATGAATGGTGAGTAATCATAATAGTTTTTGATTAAAGATACTATTTATCGTAATAAGGTTTATATTTTATATTAGGCGATAATACGTGAAGCAGGATTATCCTGGAATAACGATAATTAAATGGGTATAAAATAAAACAGCCAGAAAAGATGGCAATTAGGTAATGCCAAAAGGTAGCATCAGTTAACGGTCCAAAAATCAAATAGGTTATAAAACTTACTATAAGCATCTCAATCACATTCATTGCATAACTGACGTACATGGCTGCGTAAAAATAGCCTGGTTCAATTTCTATACGCTGGCCGCAATAACTGCAAATTTCTTTGGTATGCTGAATGTTCCAGCCATACATACTGCCTGTAAAAATATCTCCCCTACGGCAATGTGGGCATTTGCAATGAATAATTGCCGAAAGTTTTGAGGTTTTACCTGACATTCTTAATTTAAATGGAACGGCTCTTTTTTCATATTCAATTCCACATTTTTCTTACGGAATTTTTTATACCAAACCACACCAACAATTATTGCCATTAGGTAAGGGATAGCCAAAAGGTACAAAACGCCGGTGTTTAAACCTGCCGAAACCGTATTACCATTTTTTACGCCCTGCTCAGCATTGATGCTACACATGGCGCATTGTGCTTGCACATTTGCCGAAAACAAAAATACGCAAGCGATTGAAAATAAGATAAAAGTGAATGTCTTTTTCATCATTGCAAATATAAGATTAAACGAACGCCGTGTGGCAAAAATTATGTCATAAAAAAAACCCCGCTGATGAGGCGGGGTTTTAAGGAGAGACTGTTAATTATTGTAAAGTACCGGTAAATGTAAATGTTGGGTGCTGAACACTTTTGAACTGCCCCAGCGTTGCACCATTTGTTGGATTTGTAAAATAATCCAAAGTGAATTCGTCTACGTTAATGCGTTGAGCAAGTAGTGGTGCCATTACACCAGCCAGTGCGGCTGCGTTTCCACCAGCAGTACCTATTGTAAATTTATAGGTTCCAGCTGTGGTTTTCGTATAGGTGTACGGGTAGGTAAGTGTTAAACTTGTTGCTGCATACGGTGTAATCACATTAAGCGTCATGGTTTGAGCGTTTGTGTTAAATATGTAGGTCATGCTACCTAATGTTAACCTACTTCCGCCTACGCTAAAAGTTGCCACGCCGGTTGCAGCACTTGCTCTTTGGGCAATAAAATCTGCCCCCCATCCAGGGCTTGTAGTTGCTTGCGGAACCACAATTCGCGAATAATTTAGCCCCATCAATAAATGCAATGGAAGAATTGGTGTTGAAGATACTACAACTTCAACTCTTTGTCCGTCGATAGTGGTGTAGTATACTTTCTTTACCGGATCCCATGTCAATTCTGTTATTTTCTTGCCTTTGTAAAACAATGGCTCTTTTAGTACGATGCCAGTAAGCGTAAAAGCAAAGCCAGTGGTAGCCGTATTTACTTCGCCATTGCTATCCCAGATTAAACTGAATATTTTATTATAAACATCAATGCTGATCTGAACTTTTGTTTGATCACCAATCAATGCGTATAAATTTTTGTTCAATGTAGTGTAGTCTACTGCAGTAGTAACAGAATTATACAGACCTTTTGCATCGTAAGATGCTTTCTCAGCAGCTGTTGCTTTCACTAAAACCAACTTGCTTTTAAGGAGTTTGCCGGTAAGCATAATTGAATCTCCTACCTGCTTATCAAACGTAAATTCGAAGTCAGAATAAACACCCCAACCAGCCACACCACCAAAAGTATTAGGATTTGGATCGGCGAGAATGTGCATGTAACTGTAGGTATCAAATGATAAAGTTGGGTTTTGAAAAGCCTTAACCCTATAGGTACTTTCCATAATATCCGAAGCGGGAGCATAATCCAAATCGGCATACATGCTTACCTTGTTTTCTTTGTTAAAATTTAGAAAAAAGGAGTAGCCGCCACCACCATCGGGATATAGAAAAGCTTTCCAGCCTGTTGTACTACCAGTTAAAGCATTGGTGTATTTTGTTACCGCTTCGGTAATCCTTTCCTCTGGTCTTTGTCCATCAATTAAAACTTCCTCTTTCTTACAACCTGCAAAAAAAGCAAGAGACAATAATGAATATAAAAATATTTTTTTCATGTTAATTTCTCCTTTTATTAATGGCCCATTGTTCCGTAAAAATATGAATTGGCATTAGTAGTTTTGTAAAAAGCACCTAGTGAACCTACAAAACCGATCTCGCCCGGTATAATCTGGTTAATCCAGTTTACCCTGAATGAGCCCGAAGTAAAATAACTGTTCACGCCAGCCATTCTTGCATTAATGACGCCCATGTTGGAGTAAGGTACAGGATCTACAGCCGGAACGGTTGCCGTAGGCTGCGTAGCATTTAACGTAAAAGTCGTTACACCAGTAGTTGTATTTAAGGCTAGAGTATAATCCGCATCAGCTGAATAAGTAGTCGTACCGGCAGCATTTGTAAAAGTATATCTTAAAGTCATCAAATTGGATGCTCTAAAAGTCATTTTGAAATCTTTTAGTACAAAACCACCAGCTGTCATTGAAGTTCTTGCTGCATTCCACAAGCCTAAAAATTCTGCAGACTGACTTGGGTCAGTAGAAGGATTTGAAGTGAGCGTAGTATATCCCACGCCTAAACCAATCATACGCGAAAGTACAGGAGCTGAAACTTTGAACAGAGCCAATTGCACCTCTTTTTGCAACTTATAAAAATCAATATTAAATGCTGTTTTGAAGTAATCCACAACAAACTGTTCTTTTTTCTTCAATTTAATTTGTGCATCTGCAGGAACCGAAGCTACAATTCCATTATACTGAACGCCACCCATCATTAACATGTTCGAAGATTGTTCTGCGAAATCCTCTCCAGGAGATACCCGGGCATACTGTGTAATAAACCCTAACGAATATGCTTCTGTAAGCGGTCTTTGTGTCCAGTTTGCTTCATATCCGCCACGAGAAACCGTTTGGTATTCAGGAGAAAAATCAACCGTCTGGTTTAAGATGTGTGTATACTCGTGTTGAATCACCTGAATCATTTGCTTCACCGACCCCAGATTTGTTTTATCAAATGAGTTGATTACATAAAGTACAATTTTGCGCCCACCTTCGGCAGTTCCTAAGGTAATCGTTCCATTGCTGTTATATTCTGCACTACCTGCTAAAACAAATTGTTTTGGCGATATCCTTTTAATAAAATCGCTGCCACCTGCAGCTTCAAAAGGTCTGATCCAGACATCACGAACCATCTCCATGGCCGGAATAACTTGCCCAACCAAAGGAGGTGTAATATTTTTACCAGATGGAAGTTCAAAACGATCAAAACGATACTTGGTTTCGATGTTATATGGATTTAAAAAATTCTGATCTAACCATAAATCAGTTGCATTTTTATTGGTAATAATATTTTGATCAATAGCATCCAGATTGGCATTTAAGGTGCCTTCTTTTTTACAAGATGCCAGGATTGTAAGCATACCTAATGCTACAACGCCTTTATTAAATATTTTTTTCATAATAATCATCTTTATTATCTTGGATTTTGAGCAATACCTGAAAGTGTAACTTGATTTGGCAGTTGAAATAATTTACGCGGATCGTCTGCAGTTAGTGTATTTGTAGTAAAGGAACCGTTCACTGCAAAAACTCGGTGTTGAACAGGTAGTTTATACCTTAAAATATCAAACCACCGCAAACCTTCTTGTGTAAATTCTTTCTTTTTGAAATCTAAAATTGTTGCAATTAAACCCGCTTTAGGATCGGTGGTACCGTAAAAAGCAGCGATTTTAGCTAGCGTTACAGCATGCGTTGTAGCGTTGTAGTTTAAGATTCTTGTACTACAATAAGTATTCAAGTCAGCAAGCGCTAAAGCATTTTGTCCTGATGATGCATAAGCTTCTGCTCTATTTAATAATACTTCATCAGCAGTTAGTACCGGCACAATAGTGTAAGGGAAACCAATAGTGGCATTAGGACTTGTTCTAACAAAATATTCATTCCACTTTAACATGGTATAATGCGGAACACCATAATAAGCAGATTTATACGCCCAACGTGCTCCAGTAACATTTACTAAGAACATTTCATTGTTTTGAATCTGACCAAAACCATATCTTGGAGAGGTTGTTCTCGCCCATGACGAAGCAGTTTCAATTAATAACAATGTAGAGGGTTCATTCGCCTGCGTAAAGTTTATTACCTGCTCATCTAACGTATATGTGTTATATCTTGTATTCCAAGGCCTAAGTATAGTGGCAAAGGCATTACCCGGCGAAACTGCACTGGCATATTGAATCACTTTTTCATACTCTTTTTTGAATAAAAAGAATCTTGCAGCGAAGGCGTTTGCTGCAGCTACATTAAAGTGATATTTAGCAACTTTATAAGAAGTGTTCTTGATTAGCGGAAGACCAGCCAATAAGTCTTTCTCAATATTTGCATACACAGAAGCAACTGTACCGCGTGTATATTGAGCAGATACAATCTTTTCTGGTGCTGTTACATAAGGGATTCCTGGAGAATCATTGCTGGTTGCAGGATCATACACTTTCGAGTATAAGGTTACCAACATGAAGTGAGCATAAGCTCTGGCAACTAAAGCTTCACCTTTATATGGTAATGCTGCTGCTCCCAAATTATTTACCTCAATTGCTTCCAAAGCTGCATTTGCTGCTGCAATGGCTTCATAACAAGAATTCCAATATTGAGTAGGCGTATCATTACCATCATCATCATTGTCTAGCCAGTAAAATGGTTGGGTTATTGTTCTACCCTCACTACCAATTCCGGGTCCTTTATCCTCAGCGTTATCTGATGAAGTTTCGGTAAAAGCAATGTAATTACCTTCAGGATACGCACTGGTTAATAACTCTGCAACCTTTTCAACTGTATTAACCTGAGTTCTCTGATCTGGCGCCTGCTCTAAGAACTTTTTGCAACCAGTTGTCGATATGAGTGCTAAAGCAATTATCGATATATATATTTTTTTCATGATATTATATTTAGAATCCCACCTTTAAAGATAATGTAAACTGACGAGGGATTGGCAAGGCCACCCCACCAGATCCAAAAAACTCAGGATCCTGGCCGTTTAATTTTTTATCCGAATAAATTAAAAACAAGTTATTACCCACAGCACTAATCGATGAGTTGCTTAAACCAAGCTTCTTCGTAAATTTAGTTGGGATATTGTAGCTTAAAATAATTTGTTTCATTCTTACAAAACCACCATCTGCTACACGCTCCGTAGAATAATTATAATTGTTGTATGCATAATTACTACCGAATGATTGTGCTTCCAAAACATCTAAAATTGATGGCACATTGGTTAACAATTCATCCCCTTGTTGTTCCCAACGGCTTAAGAAGGCCTTTGGCATAGCGTCTAAATCGGTATAACTGGTTTTAAAAGCTGGTGATAAACGAACTTTGTTTCCAGCAGCAAATGTTACCAATGCAGATAATGTGAAATCTTTGTATTTAAATGTATTAGAGAAACCACCTGTATATTTCGGATCGATTGGTCCTTCATATTTCAGGTATTTCACCACATCACTTTGAAGGTAAACATCACCACTTACAATGCCTTCGTCATTAATAAATCTTGGCGATCCGTTTAAAGGATCTAAGCCTTGAAAATCAAGAGAGAACAAACCTCTTTGCGCATAACCCTCAAGCGGTCCACCATCAGCACCGATTAAACCGAAAATATTTGGCTGATTTTTTAAGTTGGTAATCTCATTGCGGTTATAGCCAAAAATTAATTGGGTAGACCAGTTGAAACCTGGGGAAGTAACTACTTTTGCTCCTAAAGCTGCCTCTATACCTTCCGATTTCATATCGGCATAGTTTGCCTGTTTTATGGCTTCACCACCGATACCAGAAGTTCTGAATGCACCAATCAAATCGAAACTTTTTCTTCTATAAGCATCAACTGTCAAGGTCATTCTTTCTTTAAATAAGCCTAAATCTAATCCAATGTTTAACTCGTTTAATTTTTCGAAAGTTAACTCAGAGTTTTCAAGACCTGCAATGTATAGTTTAGTCTCTTTTTCTCCAAGATAAGGACGGCGGGTACCCATACTTTGTACCACTAGGCTAGAGTTAGTTGCCGAACCCATACTTGCAACTAAACCATAGGTTGCTCTTAAAGTAGCACGGCTGATGATGCTTCTAAGTCTTTCATTTTGCATGAAATTCTCGGTATCAATATTCCAGGCACCTGATACATTCCAGGTTGGTAACCATCTTGCTGTAGGCGATTCACCCAGTAAGTTAGATCCATCGTAACGACCAGTCGCATTAAGGCTATATTTTCCTTTATATGAATAAGCTGCTCTTAAAGAGTAATTTAAATAACGCTCATAACGATAGTTCATACTGTAATAGTTAAAACCACCCTCCACATTTTGTTTAACGATGTTTGGATCTATGAATGGAACACCTCCTTTGTCATACTGATATCCATAGCCATCAAAAATTTTGTTTTGACGATTAATATAACGCATCTCCTGAGTAGCGAATACGTTAAAAAGATGATCTTCGTTGAAAGTTTTATCGTATTCTAAACTGTTACGAACATAGTAGTTAACAATGTTATCATCATTAGTTTTATAGAAACCTCCGTAAGGTAAAACCGAAACAGGCAGTGCATTGGGATCATCAGGATTGCGATATAAAAATTTATTACTCCTTCTAATGGTTGCATCATCTGGACTTATACCAGCACGGTAAGCCTGTGCCATGTTTGAGTTTTCAGTGATTTTATGCTCTTGAGTCGTCTTTGCGAAACGATATGCACCATCAAATGAATACTTTAAGTTATTGGTGATTTTATACTTTAAACCACCCTGAACTTTAAAATCGATAAGACCTAATTCCAAGGTATTATTTTCCAGCTCATTTAAGATATTAAAAGGTGCATAATTTTGGCTAAAAAATTCACGGTTACCATTTGCATCATACGGTGTTAAGGTACGGCTGGTGTTTAAAGCATAACTGAACGGGTTGATATCAAAATCTCGGTCGTATGTTCCATAAACCGGATTCCCGTTTCTGCCTAAGGTACCAGGCGCTTTTTGATCACGGATTGAACCTTGTGTGATTAACTCAAAACTCAACCTATCGCTGATTTCGAAGTTACCACGAAAGTTTCCGGTAAATCTTTTTACGTTGTCACCAACCGTCCATCCGTTATCCTGAAGGAAACTGGTTGATGCATATATTTTAGATTTTTGCGTACCTGTAGCCACACTTAGAGAGTGCTCCTGCATTAATGATTGTTTGAACAATACATCAAACCAATCGGTATTGGCATCAGCATAACGCTGTAAAAATTGTTTTTGGCTTTGGGCATCATTTCTCAGAGCATAACTATTGGTAGCGGGGTCATAGATATACATTTGATTATACATCTTCGTAAAAACACCACCGTTTGCGCTTCTGGATGAGCTTGAATGATTTAACCAACCTTTATTTTGCATTTCAATATAAACATTCATCTGGTCAGCTGAATTTAAGATATCGAAATTATTATATGATGGTTTCATGTAACTCGAGAAGTTTCCTGTGTAAGAAATTAATGGTTTTCCATCAGTATTTCTTCCTTTTTTAGTCGTGATGATTACCACACCATTCATTGCTCTTGCGCCATATTGTGCAGTTGCAGCAGCATCTTTTAAGATATTGAAACTTTCGATATCATCAGGGTTTAAGCCTGCAACAGATGAACCTACCAAAGTAGATGGATCTCCTGTCGATAATTGTTCGTTAGAGATATTCACCACATCTTCCAGGATAATTCCATCAACCACCCAAAGCGGTTTATTATCGCCAGAAATTGAAGTAGCTCCACGAACACGGATTTTAGGAGCAGCACCAAAAGTTCCTGAAACGTTTTGTACAGACACACCGGCCACACGACCCTCTAGCATACGACTCACATCCGTGATACCATCACGCTTTACATCAGATGCTTTTAACGCTGTTGCCGAACCCGTAAATAATTTCTTGTTTAGTTCCTGATAACCTGTAGAAACCACATTCACCTCTTTAAGTTGAGCAGCATCTTCTTCGATAGAAACATCGATAGTGGTTCTGCCATTCACAGCAACCTCAATGGTTTTGTAACCTACAGAAGCAAAAGATAAAGTTGCGCCATCTTTAACGCGAATTTGGTATTCTCCATTTCCATTGGTAGAAACTGCATTAGAAGCTCCTTTTTCGCGAACGCTCACACCCGGCATTGACGAGCCATCTTTTTTATCTTTTACACGGCCTTTGATGATTACGTCTTTTTGATTAGATTTTGGCGATTCCTGAACTTTCAGAATAACCTGTTTGCCAACCAATTTGTAAGCAATATTTTTTTGCTTCAACTGGTCTAATGATTCAGTGATCGATGTTAATTTGGTTGGAACATCTAAAATCATTGTTTTGTTAATTTCAGCGGCATCATAAACAAAACTTACACTGTAAGTTTGTTCAATTTTCTTTAAATAGCTGTCTAATCTTTCGGGCCTGGCTTTGCCTTGCTGCGCATCAGCACTGGCTAAAACCGTCCAAAAGATTGCACACAGAAGCAGTGCCATTCGGCGCAAACCCATTGCCGCATTTCTTTGGTAGAAATTTCTCTCCATAGTTTAATTGTTTGTTTGTTTGATTAGTTAAAAGGTAGTTAGGGTGATATGATCTTTGGTTTCTTTGATTTTTACATTGTAAGTGGCTTTTAGCACGTCCAAAACTTCATCTAAACTGTTATTTTGGAACTTTGCATTGAATTTTTCGATAACCTGGTGGTTGGCTTCGAGTTTAATATTTTTATGATAGTAATGGCTTAACTGTTTACAAACTTCTCCAAGTGGCGTATCAACAAAAATCAGTTCGTGAGTTAACCATGAATCTGCATTTTGCGATAAGCGGGTAGTAAACTCCCGTTTCTGAATACTATACGTTAACGCTTGTCCTGCTGTTAAAATTGAAGATGCACCATTAGAATATGGCGAAAATATCACCTTACCTGTCTTTACATCAAGATCAATCTTGCCTGGAGAATAGTCGATATTAAAGGAAGTACCTAAAACGCTTACCTTCGATTCACCCATGGCGATACTGAAAGGATGGTGAGGATCTTTAGTTACGTTAAAGAAAGCCCTTCCCTTGCGTAAAAATATTTCTCTCGATGCCCCACTAAATACTTTAGGATAACTTACGATGGTATTTTCAGCCAGTATTACGGTTGATCCATCTGCAAGCTTAACTGAATCGATATTGCTATCCGTTTTCAAGCTCAGTAACTCTACATCGTTCCTTTTATCAAACCACCAATAACATGTTGCAGCAAGCAAAATTGTAGCAGCCACAGCACTCATCCATTTAGCAAAACTTGCCGGGCGACCTGAAATTCTCTTTAAAGCCTTTTGGAAACTGGCAACTGCTTCTTCTTCTTTTAAATGATCTAAACGGGCAGACTTCGAAGATAACTTCCATACACGTTCGATATCCTTAAAGTAGGATTCATTGCTTTTAGATTCAGCGCAAAAAGAAATTATTTCAGCATGAAGTTTTTCATCCTGCGGATTGTTTAAATACCGAACAATTAAGTCCAGGTATTCAGGTTGGTTAAGCATTAGTTAGTTTGGGTTTGTATCATATAGACAAATAACTTTTACAAAACCCCTAGTCGATCCTAAAAAAAATTAAAAAAAAGAAGATTATTATGGAAAATGCCGTTCAGCACAACTAATTCTAATATAAAAATGTATTTATCAGCATCAAATATGATTTAGCCCGTTTATTTAAGTGTGAATCTTTTAGAAACCGCTCTCTTAAAATCTTTAATGCATTACCAATATGATTTTCTACAGTTTTTTCAGAAATATTGAGTTGCTGAGCAATTTCCTTGTATTTTAAATTTTCAAACCTATTCAGTTTGAAGATTTTTTTGCATTGAGCGGGTAGTTTTTCGATTTCTATTCTAAGCAACACGATAATTTCGTTCTCTTCGTCTAATTCAGTTAAATATTCATCTGTTAATGTAGAAGCAAGTTTTAAATGATGCTGCTCAATATTTTTTTGGCGATTGAGGTGATTGATGGAAGCGTTTATTACCGCTCTATAGAGATATGATTTAAGCGACTTAACCTCAACTAATTGATAGGGATTTTCCCATATTTTCAAGAAAACATCCTGTACAAGTTCCTCTGCTGCATAAACATCCTTTAAATACTTATCGCTTGCCAATAGCAGTTTTTGAAAGTACGACGTATAAAAACGGGTAAAGATCGAGGTTTGACCTTTCTCAATTAAAGTAATTAAATCACTTCCCGTTTCTATTTCTGCTACATCCATTAATTGTCACGCGTTGATCTGCTAATATCAAATCAATAATACAAATTAATGCTCAAAAAAGTGACAGAAAGTATTTGCTTTTTTGTAAAGCAGTAGGTTTACAGGTTTAGTAGTGATAATATGGAGAAATCATCAGATAAACGATTACGCCAGTTACAGCAACGTAGAGCCACATTGGAAAAGTGATCCTGGCAATTTTTCTATGTTTGTCAAACCGTTGCGCCAATGCCCTAACATAGGTAACCAATACAAACGGAATAATAATCACAGACAGGCAGATGTGCGTAATCAAAATTACGTAATAAACGTATTTGATTATACCCTCTCCGCCAAACTTAGTAGAATCTGATGTCATATGATAAGCCACATACATGGCCAGGAAAGCAACAGAGAGGCAAATAGCAAATTTCATGAGGTTTTCATGCAACTTTTGTTTACCGTTTTTAATTGCCCAAACAGCTATAACCAACACAATAGCTGTAATTCCGTTAATGGCAGCATATATTGGCGGTAAAAAAGATAATGGTTTAACGTCATAGCCTAGCTTTCTTAAATTAACGCCAAATAATAATGCGACAACCAATGGAATAGCAATGGATAAAACAACAATCCATTTATTATATTTTTGTTCAACTGATGATTTCATTCTGATTCTAATCGCTATGTCAATTGGCTCCAATTACCTTTCAACCTTATGTTTTATTTTAAACTTTCAGCTTTGTACTTTACAACTAAATTACCTGCCGTCTTTTACTGTTCGAAGGTATTCGGCAATTAATACCTTAATTTCATCTTCCAGCCTGCCTCTTGCCTCGGGATTATCAATTTCATAAATGCCTCTGATGCGATGTTGCACATCAATCAGCAAAATCTTATTACCAAAAATAAAGTTCGGTTTATCTTTTGTATCATCCAGAATCACGTCGAGCATCAGACCTTTTCGAATGAGTGGATATGTAGATGCGGTATCACCTGTAAGCAAATCCCATTTCCCCGGTTTGGCATTAAGCTTTGCTGCAACACCATCTACCTTACTTTTGTCATCAGGATTTACTGATAAGCTTAAAAATCGTACTAATGGTTTTTTCTCGTAGCCTTCAGATAATTGCTTGATATACTGAATGACGTTATTACTGCTGGCATCAGCATAGAAAAGGTTCATCACAACAATTTTATCTTTAAGGGATAACCAATTGATTGAATCGCCGTTTTGATTGCTTAACCTAAAATCTGGAATCTGGTGATAAATGGTATCGGGTATTTTTTTTCCTTTTACCGAATGGAAAGTTGAAGCCACTATTTTCTCGCCAAAGATTGGTAAGCTCTTATACCGGTTTTTAGCGAACTGTGGCAATAAGTAAAAAAACAAAAATCCTGGTATAGCTAAAATGCTTACCAGGATTATTACCTTTTTTATGGGGTTTCTTTTCATTAATGGCTTAACATATGGAGGTTTAAGAAACCGCCTTCAATTAACATCAAAACAATAAAGTAAATAATGAAAATGAATGAAACTGTTAATGAAAGTTGTAAACCTAACTTTTCGTATTTCAAGTGCATGAAATAGGCAACGATATAAAAAGCTTTAACCAATGTTAATGCGATATAAACGAAGTTCCCGACCCCGTGTGACATATACCCTTTAGGTAAAACCACCAAAGCAATGATAAATTCGATAACTGTTATCAACAATAGAATACCGAAAACCTGCCAAATTTTACTTTTGGTTAAACCAGCATGCTCTTCGTGCTCGTGTCCTTCTGTTGTATGTGAATGATGTTCTGACATGATAATATTTTTAGATATGATAAATTAAACCAAATAGAAGAATGTAAATACAAACACCCACACTAAATCTACAAAGTGCCAGTATAAACCAACTTTTTCAACCATTAAATAGTGACCTCTTTTTTCGAAAGTTCCATTAATCGTCATGATTAAGATGATGATGTTAATTACCACACCACTGAATACGTGGAAACCGTGGAAACCTGTAATGGTAAAAAATAAGTTAGAAAACTGTTGTGCAGCCACTAATGATACATCACCAGAGAATAAGTGTTTTAATTCTTCAGCGGAAGGAATTTCTCCCCATCCAAATCCTTCATGGAATAAGTGTGTCCATTCTAAAGCCTGGCAGCCTAAGAACATAAAACCACCAATGATTGTGGCAATCATCCACCAGATTACTTCTTTCTTCGAACGTCTGTGTCCGGCTTCTACGGCTAATACCATTGTAACCGAACTCATGATTAAGATGAAAGTCATGATACCCACGAAAACCAATGGTGCACCATGATCCATGATACCAGGAATTGACTGGAAAACCAAATCAGGATCTGGCCATGTTAATTTTGAAAAACGCTGAGCGCCATAATAGATCAATAGCGATGAAAAAGTAAAAGCATCTGACAAAAGGAAAAACCACATCATGATTTTACCATATTCTACCGACCACGGAGAACGACCACCATTCCATGGTCCGGTTTTAACTTGATCTAATTGTGATACTGAATTCATTTGGAAATAGTATAATAGTTTGTTAACAAATTTAACGGTTCAAAAGTAAAAAAACATACAGATATATCCATAATATATCTATAAAATGCCAGAAAATAGATGCGATTTCCATGCGATACTGGCTTTTCGCTAACGGAATATTTCTATAGCTACCTACTAAGGCGCTGATTATTAAGAAAACACCTGCAATAATGTGCAATAGGTGAATAAAGCTTACTACGTAAATAAATGATATTGCCGCATTATTACCCACTAATGTTGCACCTGTATTCACCATACTTCCCCATGCACTAAACTGCATCACGCCAAACGCTATGGCCAAAATTACAGTAATTAAAAGCAGATTTCGTTGCATATCAAACTTCAGTTTGCGTAATGCTTTCGAAGCCAGGAAAAGCGTGATACTGCTTGCTATAATCACCAAGCTTGAGTAAATAAATGCATCAGGTAATACCAAGCCATGGCCTTTTCCTTTCGATGCCGAAAAAACCAGATAATAGCTGGTAAATCCACCAAACATAATGGTTGATGAAACCACGAATAACCAAACGATGAACTTCCTTGGTTTTGGATCAAATGTATCTTGGATATTTTCCATTGTTAGAACCATAAATTATTTTGCGATAAAATTTAATAATAATCCCAACTGTACAGCAGGAATGTAAAAAAACGAGCAAAACATCACTCGTTTTGCATCAATCAACTCTCTGTTTAACAAAAGTTTTAAAGCCAACCAGCTAAATATAATCCCAGCTATCAGTGATAAACCTGCAATGTAATAGCCTCCGAAACCATAGATAGTAGGCATTAGGCTCACAGGAATCAAAATTAATGTACTGATGAAAGTAATCAACGCAGTTGCTTTATCACGTTTTTAGTAGGTAAC
>NZ_AJLG01000014.1 GCF_000258495.1 Pedobacter agri PB92 | reverse complement strand
AGAAAGATTTTAAGCTACCCGTTACGGTAGTAATCATTAAGTGTTTTACTTTGAATTGTAATTCGCTGTGGGTTGGATCTAATGCCCATTTAGTAGTTGCCATATCTTTTTGTTTTTGAGATGTTTAATATTTACAACACAAAAGTACAGCAAGGATTTTGGCTTGAAATTGATGTATGGTAATTAAAATTAGTGAATGAGAGAATTAGCAAATTAGTGGATGAGAGAATAGGATTTCGATTAGTCATTCAATCATTCAAAATTAACTGATTTAAATTTACGAAGGCCTGAAGTGTTTATTGGCTAACTCTTTTCTTACCCGGCTAAGCGATTCTGGTGTAATACCTAAATAAGAAGCGATCATCCATTGCGGAACCCGTAAGGTGAGGTTTGGATATAACTTGATGAAATCGAGATAACGTTCCTCGGCAGTTGCGCTTAAAAGCATGTTAATCCTCTTCTGCATGAAGCGGATAGAATTATTTAGCAATCTGGTGTGCATGGGCTGTAAACACGGAACCTGTATGGCTGCCTGTTCCATAAAATCATTTGGCATAATGATGACTTCTGTCGCTTCGATGGCATCAATAAAAAATACGGATGCTTCATTATTCATACTATTCCGATCGGAAATCAGCCAGTTTTCTGGGGCAAACTGTAATATGTGTTCTTTGCCTTTTGAATCAATAGAATATGCCCGCAGTAAACCCTTGCAAACAAAGAAACCGTGTTTAGTAATGTCGCCGGTATATTGAATGATTTCGTTTTTATCAAACTTCTTTATCTTTAAATCCGTAGAAATGCTGTCGAATTGTTCATCAGTTATTTGTATTTTTTCTTTAAGGTAATTTTTAAACTGATCAATCATAAAAGAGAACGATTACTTTTTAGTAGGCTTAATATCAGAAAAATCGACGCCACATTTGCAATTGCCACCGCAGCCATCTTTTTTAACCTGTAGAGATTTGTAAACCAAACGGCCAACATATACCAATGCAACCGCAAAAAGTAAAAAGACTAAAATCGTTTGCGTATCCATGAAACAAATATAAGCTGATTTTGCGGTTTTGAATTCAGCAGAATGTAAAAAGGTTATTCCTCCATAAAGCCAACCGTTCCACCTACCCAATCAAAATCTGCATTATAACGAACACCTATCATTTTTCCCCGACTTAATCTTGCTAAATTGATACAAAGTTGCGGTTCGCCGCCATCCGGCCACAAATACATCATCCTGATTTCCGCCTTTACACCACCATCGGGCGATTGTACTGCTGGCTCGTAGTTTACTTTTCGCTGTAAAATCCAGTTTTCAGGATCAGGAATTTTATTGATATCTGCTTCAGTAACATCAATAATTACGCCCATACCAGCAAAGGAGAAAAGTGGTTTCAAAACATAGTTTTCCAAATCTGCAGGAACACTTTCAACCTGATCTAGAAAGCGGGTTTCCGGAACGAATTCACTGTTTAAAAATGGCATGGTGTATTTGCTGATTCGGTAAAACCAGTTGGGATGGGTGACCCATTCAATATCTAATTCTTCCCGCGGATCGAAGCTGTCTTTAAAAATGTCACTATTTCCAGCAACTTCATCAAAAATTAAACGATTATAAATCCGCTTCAATTGAATCTGCTGGCCATCTTCTTCATAGAATAATTGTTTGCCAACTTGCTTAATGTCTTCAAGCGCCAGAATTTTAATGCCCAGCATTTTCTGTGTGACAAAAAAGTCGATAGCTGTTTTCTGATTTGGGGCATCAACATCCATCAAAGCCACTTCATGTGGCTGATGTTTACCTATAATAACTTCTTTAAATAGTTTGATGTATTGCTCCTCGTCAAAACCATTTAAGAAATGATTGGTTGAATGATCAATCTCAAAACACTTCCTGAAAGTATTTGATAGATGAATCTGGAAACCATAAAGTGATGGAAACCCCTGCATCTCGATAAGCATTGGGGTTAACTTACCTGCTTCGTTTTTGCAGATGCCGAAATCGAAGGTTAAAAAATGTGGTTGCTCATTCTCGTTTGGTACATTCCAGTCAGCTGGAATTGATTTTTGTGTCAATTCCTTGAAATTTGGCTGCTTAATTAAATTTATGATTTCTTCGCCCGCGGCAATCAGTTTTTCCTTCAGTGCTTTTGTTACAAACACAGGTGTTTCTGCTACGCGAAAAGGAATTTCAGGATATCCTTTTTCAAGCTCAAGCATGAAATTTTTATACTTTTCCTGGGTAAATTGCTGGTTATATTTTTGACGTTGAGCGGGTATCATAATTTGAATATTTTGTTGAACAGCCAAGCCATTGATTGGTATGATGCAATTTTACACTATAAGTTGATTAGCTTTAAGATTGCTTCGTGCGTCGCAATGATAGCTGATTAGTGATTATGCCTCCTGCAAATTTCCTATCGCTTTGCTTAAAAAATTGGGAAGAATAACACTTTGCGTTAATACAATTCTTGCCGGATCATCTAAACTATTGAGCATATCTAAATATTTCTGCTCTCCATGTAAATCGACAATGGCTTTCTTTTTTTCATCCTGAAGCAAATACATTTTCATGCCAACAGGATCGGCTTCCGGGTGAAACTGTGTGCCGATAATTTCATTAGAGAAACGGATAGACATCATACACCGTTCTAAATTAACGTGCTTGCGCTCTTTTTCTATAGCTAAAAGTTTAGCGCCTTTCGCATCGAACGCAGCAAAATCAGGCTCTATTACCTGCCAGTCTCTGCTATCAACAGAGAAAAATGGATTAGTGATGCCGCTAAAAATTTCATCCTTTTCGCCATCATCCGTTAAGGTGATCGGGAAAATGCCAAACGCATTTGAGCGCCTTTCGGTAACATTTCCTAAAGCATATTTTCTACAAGCCAGCTGAAATGAATGGCAAATTAAAAATGCATATTTCTTTTGATCGCTGTTTGCACTATTGAAGGCCTCAATCTGATCCAATAAATTAAAAAAATCATTCTCCCACTTTTCTCCCTCACTTTCAACCGGGCTGCCTGGGCCGCCGCTCGAGATATAGGCATCGTACTCAATGCCAGGTATTTCGCCTTTTTGCCTTAGATCGAAAATATCGAAAGAAAGGTTGATGTTATTGTCGTTTTTAAACCGGGATAAAATTTCCTGAATTCCCCGCATACCCTGATTAGGTGCGCCGTTATTCATATCAATAACGGCGACCTTTAAACCTCTTTTATCCATGATAAAAATTACTTTGCGCCTATAAGTGTTTGAGTAGTAATGTAGTCTACTACCGATTCAAAGTTACCAGTTTGTTGGTAAACTGCCAACTGTCTGTCTGCACCGGTGCCATGCTCCAATATCTTATGGACGTAATTTAAATCGTTTCGGCAACCCAAATCATCAACAACATCATCCACGAAATCAAGTAATTCTAAAATCAGGTTTCTGCAATTCACTTCCATTTCTTTTCCGAAATCGATTAAATTTCCATCAATTCCGTATCGGGCAGCACGCCATTTGTTTTCATTAATTAAGGCTCTGGAATAACTGATGAATTCCATATTTTGCAAACGAAGTTTATATAATTTTGCACACAGCGCCTGGAATAGTGCTGTGAAGGCCATTGTTTCATCGATAAGCATTGGGCAATCGCAAATGCGGAACTCAACGGTGTCGAAGAAGGGGTGTACGCGAATATCCCACCAAATTTTCTTTGCATTATCCATGCAATTGGTTTTGATGAGCAATTTTACATAGTTGTCGTAATCTTCAATGCTATTAAAAATATCAGGAATTCCAGTACGTGGAAACTTATCAAAAATCTTAGTTCTGAAAGATTTATAACCCGTATTTCGCGATTCCCAGAAAGGAGAATTGGTTGATAAAGCAAAAACGTGTGGCAAGAAATACCTAACCTGATTGGCGATGTGTATGGCCAATTCACGTGATTGGAAACCAACGTGTACGTGTAAGCCGAAAATTAAGTTTGAACGAGCTGCCTCCTGCAACTCGTTTACAATTTCATTATAACGGGGATGTTCTGTAATTAACTGTTTTTCCCAATGTGAAAATGGGTGTGTTCCGGCTGCGCCGATTCTTAAACCTTGCTCTCCTGCAAGCTGAGAAACCGTATATCTCAACTGAGAAATTTCTTTACGGGCCTCTTCTGTGGTTTTGCAAATGCCTGTACCTACCTCTACAACGGCCTGGTGCATCTCTGCTTTAACCTGGTCTTTATGGATTTTTTGTGCGGCCTCTACAATTTTTTGGTCATGCGAGGTAAGTTCCCTGGTAACGGGATCAATTACCATGTACTCTTCCTCTATGCCAAGCGTGAATTCATTCATTCTAGTAATATTTGGTTATTATCCCTTTTTATTTTATTGGCTTTTTCTTCGCAACTGGTTTGGTTTCTGTTTTCGGTTCAGCTTTTGGTTTTGCAGGTGCTTTTTCAACTTTTGCTTTAGGCGCCTCTACCTTAGCTGCTGCTTTTGGAGCAGTTGGCGCCGTGGTTTTTGCGATGAGTGGTTTACCTGCAACTGATGCTTTAATGTATTCTCCCCAGGTTAAATTATCCTGACCCGGTTTTTGAGCTTTTGCTCTTTCGATGGCATAGTTTGCTGTTGTTTCCACTACCCAATCAAAATTTTCCTGACCAACACTTTTAATATCAGCATCGGGAGCAGGGTTGCAGAAATCAATGGCGATAGGCACGCCATCCCGCACTGCGAACTCTACTGTATTGAAATCATAACCTAGGTACTGGCATAGTTTCAATGTATATTCTTCAACCGTTTTCAACAATTTAGGGTCTGGCGTTTTGCCATCAACCGCATAACGCAAATGGTGCGGATTGCGTGGCTCATATTGCATAATACGAACATGTTTTCCGCCGATACAGTAACATCTGAAATATTCATCAAAAATTATTTCTTCCTGCAAAAGCATCACCAGTTGTTCCGTTCCGCTATGTTTATCAAAGAAATCTTCTTTATCATGTAATTTATATACATCTCTCCATCCTCCGCCATCGTAAGGTTTCATATAAGCTGGGAAACCCACATAATCAAAAATCGCATCCCAATTTAACGGCATGGTTAAGTTTGAAAAGGATTCGCCGGTGGTGCCTGTTGGATGTTGACGTGATGGAATTAAAGCCGTTTTCGGAACCGGAACCCCAATTTGTTCAGCCAACGCGTTGTTAAAAAACTTTTCATCAGCACTCCACCAAAATGGATTGTTGATTACCGCTGTTCCGGTAATGGCAGCATTTTTTAACGATGCCCGGTAAAAAGGAACATCCTGTGAAATACGGTCGATGATTACCGCGTAATCTAATGGACTGTTTTGAAGTATCTTCTCAATTTTAACTGCTTCAGCGCTAATGCCTTTCTCTGCTTTCTGATTAATTCTCTCTACAACGGCTTCAGGAAAAGAGCGCTCCTGGCCAAATAAAATCCCTATTTTTTTCATTGATACTATTTAAGTTTTATTGTAAAATTCATCAACCGTTTAATCGGTTAATTGTATAAGTAGTTTAGTAGTTAATTGTTTTACTGTAAACTGGTAATTTATAGCTGGGCGATATAATTAGGAAACATTTCCCGCCAAATCGGCCAATCGTGATCGGCATTTTGACGAATGTCCAGCCAATGATTAATGCCTTTCTGGGCCAAAATACCCGATAAACGCTCATTGTCAGGTCTGCACATATCTCTATCGGTTGTACCAAGTACAATTTTCATATAATGAAGTTCCGGATTGCTGTTATTCATCAGGTTATCAACAGGATTATTGAAGTAAACATCATCATTATAAAAACCGTCTAACTGCCCTGAAATGTCAAATGCTCCACTCATGCTAAACATATGACTCACCAACCAGGGGTGCCTAAAGGCAAAATTGGCAGCATGGTATCCACCGAAACTGCAGCCAGCAGTAATAATTTTGCTGTGCCCGGTTTCGTGTCTGGCTAAAGGTGCAACTTCCTCCAGTAGATACCTGTCGTACCAAATGTGATTTTTTACTCTATCTGCGGGATGTATGCTTTTGTTGTACCAGCTTAATTTATCAATGCCATCCGGACAATAAATCTTGATCTTTCCTTCATTAATAAATCCCTCTACAGAATCTATTAATTTGAAGTCTTTGTTTTCGAAATATCGTCCCATACTCGTTGGGAACAGCAGAATAGGGATACCGCCGTGACCAAAGATGAGCATGTCGATTTCAGCACTTAAATTCGGGCTGTACCACTTTTTATGTTCTTCTTTAACCATATATAAAATTGAATGCTTTAAGATAGATATTAAATTGAATAAAAAGAATCTAATCCTCCTAAAATGTCTCATCATGCAAAAATCTGCTGCTGATAATTAATAGTTTATCAAGATTTGTACCTTTGCAAAAATTTTGAGGCTGTGGCGAGCGATATGAGGATTTGAACATGATTTACACTACAATTTTATCAGTTAACATTAACACCAGCAATTTTAGAATACCTTCTGCTTATTTAAAGCGTGAGGTTGAAATAGATATTTATGCACCTGAAGGCATTTTAGGTAATGAAAAAATAGAACTTCTTCTTTTAAATGATGGACAGGATGTAGCCAAAATGGATTTTGCTAAAATCCTTCAGAATGCACATCATAATAAGAGAAACCACCGGTTAATTGTTGTTGCCATTAAAGCATCAGAAGATCGGTTGATGGAATACGGTGTAGCGGGTGCTCCTGATTTTAAAGGCAGGGGAGCCAAAGCAAATTTGTATACTGATTTTGTGATTAAAGAACTGTTGCCTTTTGTAAAAAAGAAAATCGCGATGCCAATCACTGGTAAAGTAGCATTTGCTGGTTTCTCATTAGGTGGGTTATCTGCCTTTGATATCGCCTGGAATAATCCTTCTGTTTTTGATGCGATAGGAGTTTTCTCTGGTGCTTTTTGGTGGCGGAAAAAAGATTTGGCTGATGGCTACACTGATGCAGATCGCATTATGCATGCCTTGATCGATTCTACTTCAACGAAATCAGACATGAAATTCTGGTTGATGACGGGTACTGAAGATGAAAAGGCAGATCGCAATAAAAACCTGATCATCGATTCAATTGATGATACAATTGATGTGGTTAAATCACTGCTAAAAAAGGGTTATAAACGCCCTGAAAACGTTTTTTATTATGAAAGAGTTGGTGGAAAACATGATGTGCCGACCTGGGAAAGTGTAATGCCTGCGTTTTTAGATTGGGCATTTGAAGTTTAGCAATTCTTATTTATACTTTTGAAAAATCGGCGTATCGAAAATGGTCCAAAGGCAAGCCTTTTGGTTACTGGCTTTTAGTCCATTATTAGCCCAGGTGTTGCAGGTTTTAAGTATACTATAGCTGCCTATAGCTTCATAGAAAGCATCTGTTTGATCGTAATGAATACTGGTTTTAATATGGATGAAATTTCCGTTTTGATCTTTGCTAAAACTTGCAGAAATATACTCAACCAGTTGCTGGTATTGTGCTTTACTGATGTGTAGTTTTTTACAATGCTGATCTTCTACAACGGTTTTGTAAAACGTTATATGCATTGCAGACTCGCTTAAACCAGAAATTGCCCGCAACGCTGTGCTGATTTTTAAATCTGAAAATTCTGGAGTTTCCAGATAAAATTTTTTATCTCCCCAACCAAAAGCTAAATAATTGTAACTGCTATCTGCTGCTAAGGTATGGCTATATTTTATTTCACGGGTCCAATCTTGCAGTGAGTTTTTTGACGGTACCACAATATCAGTGTGGATACCGTTGGTCATGATATAAATAGTTATATCTTCTGAATTGCTGGCTTTGTTATTAACTGAAATCCGCGACAAAGTAAAAGCAAGCAAAAAATAAAAGGTGATTAAAGAAAGAAACCCTATTGTAAATCTCGCTGTATATTTTAAAAACCTTTTGCTCATCGCTATCCATGCAAATATAAATAAGGTAACGCTTTTATAAATATACAAATCCTAACTAAACCTTATATCAATGAATATGGTAAGATGTTGTGATGTAAGCAGCGGGCTTATATGAGTAAAAATTTACCGCACTTACTTTTCAACTTAAAAATGAGATAATTGCAACATTATCATAGCATTAATTAGTGAGACGTATAGTTGAAAATCCATTTGTAAACACTATCTTTGCGCCAAATTTGAGGCGCATTTTATGCAAAAGATTAGAAATATAGCTATTATAGCACACGTTGACCACGGTAAAACCACTTTGGTTGATAAGATTTTACACTCTTGTTCTATTTTTCGTGACAACGAACAAACAGGAGAGTTGATATTGGATAACAACGATTTAGAGCGTGAGCGTGGTATCACAATCGTATCTAAAAACGTTTCTGTTCAGTACAAAGACGTAAAAATTAACATTATCGATACACCTGGTCACGCGGATTTTGGCGGTGAGGTAGAGCGTGTATTGAAAATGGCCGATGGTGTACTTTTACTTTGCGATGCTTTTGAAGGTGCAATGCCTCAAACGCGTTTCGTAACGCAAAAAGCTTTGGCATTAGGTTTAAAACCTATCGTAGTTGTAAACAAAGTTGATAAAGAAAACTGTCGCCCGGAAGAGGTTTACGAACAAATTTTCGAATTATTCTTTAACCTTGAAGCAACTGAAGAACAATTGGATTTCCCGGTAATTTACGGTTCATCTAAACAAGGATGGATGAGTACTGACTGGCAAAAACCAACTACTGATATTTTTGCTTTGTTAGATGCTGTGGTAGAAAATATTCCTGCGGCACCAATTAACGATGGTACTTTACAAATGCAAATCACTTCGTTAGATTATTCATCTTTCGTAGGTCGTATTGCAATTGGTCGTGTTCACCGTGGTACAATTAAAGAAAACCAACCTGTTACTTTAATTAAACGTGATGGCAAAATTGTTAAATCAAGAGTAAAAGAACTTTATACTTTCGAAGGTCTGGGTAAAGTTAAAGCTACTGAGGTAAGTTCGGGCGATATTTGTGCCGTTGTAGGTATTGATGGCTTTGATATTGGTGATACCATTGCTGATTTCGATGCACCAGAGCAATTACCAGTAATCAGTATTGATGAGCCAACAATGAACATGTTGTTTACCATCAATAACTCACCTTTCTTTGGTAAAGAAGGTAAATTGGTAACTTCTCAACGTATTAAAGACCGTTTGATTAAAGAAATGGAGAAAAACCTGGCGTTAAAAGTAGTTGAAACTGCTTCTCCAGATTCGTGGCTGGTTTATGGCCGTGGTATTCTTCACTTATCAGTTTTAATTGAAACGATGCGTCGTGAAGGTTATGAGTTACAAGTAGGTCAGCCACAGGTTATCGTTAAAGAAATCGATGGTAAAAAACATGAGCCGATTGAAACTCTAATTGTAGATGTACCTGCTGAAGTTTCTGGTAAAGTAATCGAATTGGTAACTCAACGTAAAGGTGAGTTGTTAATTATGGAGCCAAAAGGCGATTTACAACACCTGGAATTCGAAATTCCTTCTCGTGGAATTATCGGTTTACGTAATAACGTTTTAACTGCAACAGCAGGTGAGGCGATTATGGCACACCGTTTCAAAGCTTATGAGCCTTGGAAAGGTACAATTCCTGGTCGTTTAAATGGTGTATTAATCTCTATGGATAAAGGTACTACTACTGCTTATTCAATTGATAAATTACAAGACAGAGGTCGTTTCTTTGTTGATCCGGGAGTTGATATTTACGAAGGACAAATTCTTGGTGAGCACATCCGTGATAACGATTTAGTGATTAACGTTGTTAAAGGTAAAGCCTTAACCAACATGCGTGCTTCTGGTACTGATGATAACACACGTATTGCACCGGCGATTAAATTCTCTTTAGAAGAATCTATGGAATACATCCAGGCAGATGAGTATATCGAGGTTACACCTGCAAGTATGCGTTTACGTAAAATCTTCTTAACAGAACAAGAACGTAAAGTTAAAGGCAAAAACTTCGCTTAAAGCTTACAATTCTATCCCCCGGGAAGAATTTAAATAACATAAGCCCATTTCTTAATAGAGATGGGCTTTTTTTATTGGGCAAAATCATAGCGCTTCAATTTTTCTGATACAGAGAGGCGCCTGTGTGATATCAGAAATACTTCTGCTACTCTATAAGAAAAGCAGTATCCGGTTTGATTTTTAACGTCAGTCCTTCTTTTCGCTATATCTTTTCGGCTTAAAACTTACCAAGCTAAATTCAGTTTCTGCGGAACTGCAAAAGTTTTTAGCCAAAAAGTATACCGCTGCAATAAGGTTTAAAGCACCTGTAATAATGCAATTAATCAGGTGGCTGGCAAAACTGTTTAAATTAATCAAGAGCATAATTTTCTGTCAGTAAAATTTCAAACCATCGCTGTCAATAAAAATCTAACATTTTGATGGCATAAGTTTTTTCGCTCATTTTTAGCTTTGCAAAACAACTAATCTGGTATGATTAAAAAGGGCATTTCCCACCTGGGAATATTTTTTTTAGGCGTATTATCCTTACTACCGTTATCTATTTTATACGTTTTAGCTGATGGAGTTTATGTGTTAATCTATTATTTTTTCGGTTATCGTAAAAAGGTAGTTCGAGAAAATTTGCTGCGGGCTTTGCCTGAAAAATCCCTCCCTGAAATAGAAGCCATCGAAAAAAAATTTTTCAAGTACTTAACTTCGCTCATTTTCGAAATTTTGAAAATGAATCATATCTCAAAAAGGGAAATAGAAAAAAGGTATGTGTTCAGGAATAAAGAATTTTTACAAGCTTATTTAGACAGGGGTGAAAGTGTATTGGTTTGTTCGGCACATTATGGCAATTGGGAATGGGGTACTATGGGTATCGGACTCAATTTCCAGGGCGATCATTATCCAATTTACAAGCCATTAACTAACCCTGTTTTTGATGATTGGTTTAAAAAAATAAGGAGCCGTTTCGGAAACAAGATGATTGCCATGCGACAAACTATGAGGGCATTGGCAGCGAGTAAAGGGAAGCCTAGCATTTTCAGTTTTGGAAACGATCAGGCACCATCAAAAGATGAATCTCACTACTGGACTACCTTTTTGCATCAACAGGCATCTATTCAACTTGGTATTGAAAAAATCGCGAAGAAAACCAATCGACCGATATTTTATTTCAAAGTCAAAGTGTTAAAGCGAGGCTACTACGAAGTAGATTGTGTGCCACTTTGCTTAAATCCGTCAGAAACACAGGAGTTCGAAATCACAGAAATGCATACCCGCTTTCTCGAAGAAATTATCAGGCAAGAACCCGAATATTGGTTATGGAGTCACCGCCGCTGGAAATATCAGCCCAGAACTAAAACAAGTGTTTTCCCCAAAAAGCAAGATCATCAAGAGGTCTAATATTTTATATTTGTCGGTATAATCAATACCCGATGAAAATTTTTAAAAGAGCAATCACCTGTGTTTTCCTATCTATTGTTTTGCTCTTCGCAGGTTTATTCATCTGGCATCCCTACCTGACACGGGTTTTATGGTATCGTACGCCTAACGCAACTACTTATAAGGCATTTCCGCAGGAAACCATAAATAAAAGTGATTCTGCCTTCCACTTCTCTCGCATTTCCAAGATGAGAAATGACTTGGATGCGCTGAAAGTTCGTGATGGCGACAAGAAATTGACTTCTTTTTCTGATTATTTTGAACAGGGAAGGTTAAATGCTTTCATCGTGATTCGAAATGATACTGTTTTATATGAGAAATATCGTATCGGTTATTCAGACAGTACATTAACAACCATATTTTCAGGTGCAAAAAGCATGGTTTCGATTATGTTGGGGCAGGCTTTAGCAGCCGGAAAAATCAGAAGTTTAAATGATAGAGTAACAGCTTATCTTCCTGAATTAAAATCTAATCCTGCTTTTGAAAATATAACGTTGAAACATCTTCTGGAAATGAAATCGGGTTTGGATTTTCAAGATGCATTGGGTGGTGTTGTTAAAGCTTTTTTTTCAGATGAGGCCAAATATTATTACACACACGATATGAAAGCTGAGTTGATGAAAGTTAAGTTGGTGAATAAACCCGGCACCGTATGGAAATATAAAAGCATTGATCCGATAGTGTTGGGCTGGGTTTTGGAAAAGGCCTGTGGCAAATCAGTTGCGCATAATTTTGAAGAAAATATCTGGCGGAAAATTGGGTCAGAGCACCCTGCATCTTTTGGTCTGGACCATCCAGGTGGCCTTGCCAACACCGCAAGTAGATTTCAGGTTACTGCCATTGATCTCGCTAAAATCGGTCGCTTGTATCTTCATCATGGAAAATATAATAACAATCAAATTGTTCCGGCAGATTGGGTAAAACAGTCTGTTAACATTGGTAATGAAAAACCGGCTTCGGCTAAGGGTTGGCAGAAATCGGCCCATCATTACCTTTGGTGGATTCCTCAGGAAGGCGATAATGGAGATTACGCTGCGGAAGGGATGTTAGGCCAGAGGCTTTATGTAGACCCAAAAACAAATACGATTATTGTTCAATTTGCCGACCACGGCGCAGGCGATTATCCGTACAGAAAAATAAGCCGATACTTAGCGGGATTGCCTTTCAGTTATCCGTAAAACTCATTTTAACTACAAGAACGCAAAGAAATATTCGAAAGGACGCAAAGTTTAACGTTTAGCTTAGCGCTCTTTGCGCTTGCTTTTAATTTCTTTGCGGTTAACTTTTTAAAATGCTACATTGCTTTTCCATGGAAAACGAAGACGTAAAAATCCTGAAAAAGAAACCGATTTTTCCGGTTACGCCAGCGCTGCAGAAATATTTGCGTACTTACCAGCGTGAGGCGAAATTACCAATCGGTTATAACGATTTAATGCAATTTAACGAAGCTTTCCCTTTGATGGATAAGTTTGGAAAGGATTCGCTTTGGGAAGGGCCAATTTATGCGCAAGATCTGATCGAAACCCTTCACAATGGCTTAAAGGAAATCTATGCGAACTTAAAGGCTTCCGGAAATCTTCGTATCGTTGAACATAAATACATCGATAAAATTGAATATTGTACGTTCGGAAACACACACCCTTTTCGCATTCGTATTGTAAACCGATTAAATGATGTTTACGATTATTTCTACATCAAAAAAGCTGACGCCTCCCGTATTTACGGTTTAGAAATGGAAGAGATTTTATCGCCAAATCAGGTAAATTATTTAGTTGATGGCGATACTTTGGTAGAAGAACATATTGCCGGAATACCTGGCGATGTATTTACAAAGGGACAATTGTATACACCAGAATTTAATCCCACACGTATTGCCAAAGAATTTGTAAAATTTAACGAACGCTGCTTAATTATGCTTTTAGGCGATATGCGGGCGTATAATTTCGTGGTCCAAATTACCCCTGATTTTGATGATATTCAATTTCGCATCCGGGCAATCGATTTTGATCAGCAGTTTTACGAGGGGAACTTGAAAGTTTATTTGCCGCAATTTTTTAAGGAAAATTTGCCTTACGTAAAAATGAGCATGGAACAGCTCACCGAGAAAACTGTTCTTCAATATCAACAGGAAGAGCGTTCATCAATTGTTCATCGGGTTCGGAGTGAGCGGCATCGTTTAACTGATCTTCGGGATGTATCGAACAAAGAGGAATTAACCACGCCCGAGAATATCGCCATTTTGAAAAAAAGTATGAGCGAATATTTTAAGGATACGAACTATTTAAGGTGCAAAAACATGACTGATATTATCGAACTGAATATCAAAAATATCATTCGCCAGGTTAAGCTATAAATGAAAACGGTTGACAAAATTGCCAACCGTTTCTTTGAGTGAATTTAGAAAGAGCGTCCAAAACGTTTAGGCGTGTTGTCCCTCGTGTACACCTTCTGCAAATTCCTCAACAATTTTATCATTAAAGGCAGGTAAATCCTTTGGTGTTCGGCTGGTTACCAAACCCTGATCTACCACCACTTCTTCATCACTCCAAATTGCACCTGCATTAATTAAATCTTGCGAAATGTTTTTTACTGATGTGAGTTTTCTACCTTCAACAACTTCAGCATTAATTAATGTTTGCGGTCCGTGGCAAATCGCAGCAACAGGTTTTCCATCACTAAAAAATGATTTTACAAATGCAATAGCATCTTCATTTACGCGTAAGTGATCCGGATTAATCACGCCTCCTGGAAGAAGTAGTCCATTATAATCGTCAGCATTTGCTTCTGAAATGGTTTTATCTACATCAACTTCTATCGACCAATGGTCGTGATCCCAAGCCTTAATTTTTCCACTTTTTGAGGAGATGATGTGAACGGTTGCACCCTCTTCTTTTAACCTTTTTACTGGTTCGGTTAATTCTACTTCTTCAAATCCGCTTTCTGAAAGAACAGCAATAGTGCGGTTACTTAATTGTCCCATAATCTTTTTCTGTTTTTAATAAGTATATATTAAAGACAGAATTTACGGAAAATTTGTTTTTAGAAATTTGATTGAATAACGAGTGTTGTTTCTGTATCTAGTTCATTTCTATAAAATACGTCGTAAATTACTCTGCTTACAATAGTTTTAACAGGTTGTGCATCTTTAAAAGATGTCAGAGAAAACTTTAACTGAAAATATTCTTTTGTTTTATTTCTTTTGAAGCCTAATGATTTCAGCAACCTTTTTTTATCCTTTGGGAAAAATATTTCATTTCCAATTTGCTCATCTGGTGTAATTGAAATAATAAGATTATTCTTCTTGCATTTAAATTTAAGATAAAGATTTGAGCTCTTTTTAAGATGGAACACAAAGGATAAAATTTTACCATAAGCCAAATCAAATATGGCGTCATCAAATTCTTGTCCATCATAAAATGGAATTACCTTCTGATTACTCACCATGTTTAACCTGACTTTAGTTTTCGCTATTTGCTCATCAGCATACCCTGAAATCAGCGGTCTTAACGTTTTAAGTCTATCATAATATCTGATCATATTCTCCAACTCTGTTTTTTTTGGGTTAAGATGGATCTTTTATTGAATTGAGAATCAGTAGTTGATGATTTGCCATCGCAATGCCTTGTTGAAATTTATGAGCCCCTAAGTAATCAAAATCTTCTAGGCAATCATTTAGGCACTTTGTTAATTCTTCTCTTTCATCTTCATAAGCTGCAATTAGTTCGTTAAGTTCCTCATTCATAACTTAGTCATTCGTTCTTTGATGTTTAACGAAATAGAAAGCCAAATTAACTGCAATAATAATGTGATTGATAATATTTGGAATTAAACCGTAGTATTTGGTAAAGATGTTAAACCGTTCTTTGAGGCTTTCACGGTGTTTTTTCTTACTCATTCCGCCAACCAGATATTTAGCAACATACCTATGAACGTTTACAATACTCGATGCTTTTTTTGCGGCTTTAATAATCCAATCAATGTCTGAACTATATTTATAGCTCAAATCGTAAGGCGCAACAATACTTCTTTTAATATAAATGGCTTGGTGACTAATGCTCATTCCGTATTTAAAGCTTTTCCAGTCAAATTGTTCTGGTGCTTCGTGTCGTCTTCGGCCAAGGCTCTGCCAATTATCATTATACATTTCGGTTTCTCCATAATAAATGTCAGCACCGGGAGCAGAATCAAAAATATCCTGTACCGTATGCTCGTCAAAAATTTCATCGCCTGAATTCATGAATAACACATAATCGCCCGTGGCTATCGCCAAACCCTTGTTCATGGCATCGTAAATCCCTTTATCAGGTTCTGATACGATTTTAGAAACCTTGCTTCTGTATTTTTCGATAATAGCTAAAGTGCCATCAGTCGATTTTCCATCGATAATAATGTACTCAATTTTTGGATACGTTTGGTTGAGCACAGAATTAATCGTTCGTTCAATATCCCGAACGTTATTGTAAACGATAGTGATGACAGTTAGTTTAGGCAAGGTTAGATCTTTTGAGTCGCTATAAATTTAATAAAGATTGCCTGATATTTAATAGCTGGAATAAAAGGAAATGTGAAATTTGTTTATTGTAACTATTCCAGCCCAAATGTAATAGCCTGTAAACTAATTATATTTAATTATTACTTCGGCTGTAAATCAATCAAGGTTTCGTACAAATGAATGTGTTCGGCAGCAATAACTTCCTCCGAGAAATCGGTTAAAATACTCAATCTTGCTGCCTTTTGCACTTCTTCCTTATTTGGACGATGATACAACCATTCAATTCCGTTCGCCAAATCTGCAGCATTTTCATATTCAGCCAGATAACCGTTTTGCATGTGCTTCACCATATCAGGAATTCCGCCAGTAGTAAAAGCAATAACCGGCGTGGCGCAGGCCAAACTTTCCATTACCGTGTTGGGTAAATTATCTTCTAACGATGGAGTAATGAACGCATCGGCAGCTGAGTAGCATTTCGCTAAATGATCATCTTTATTAATGGTTCCTAAAAAAGTCGTTTTGAACGGAAACTCCGGCATTTCAGCATTTTCTTTATTACCAAAAATAACGAGTTCGATATTTTCTTTTTTTAATCCAGGTCTGCGGGATAAAATTTCCAGCGCTTCGATTAAGTATGGCGTTCCTTTATGTTTGTCGTTTTTCGAAGGCATAAAACCACTCATCAGCACAAAATGATCAGGGTTGATCTTGAGTATCCTCTTCGCCTCTGCTTTTACGTAAGGTTTAAAAATTTTGGTTTCAATGGTATTTGGAATAACAGTGGTTTTTCGGGTACCCAATAAACTGCTAAATTTAACAGATTTTGCCATCCAGTTGCTTGGCGACACAATGTGAAAGTTTAATTCGCCATAGGCTTTTTGTTTGCGCAACCAGGTTTTATGAGAAATATCGTTATCACTGCTAAATTTTAGAATCGGGCAGTTTCCACATTGATGATGAAAATTTTCGCATCCATAACGTACATGGCAGCCGCCGGTAAAGGCATTGCTATCATGAAAAGTCCATACGATTGGCTTCTCCAGTTCATCTAACTCTGCTAAAAATTTAGGGGTAAGGAAACCATGATTCACCCAATGAAGATGAATAACATCAGCACTTTTAACCTCTGGGTGATTTTTGATTGATCGGCCAAACCATTGCAAGCTAAAAGGCGTCTTTACCGATTTACTTAACCATTTGGCATAATACCGTTCTGATAGAATGTTAAAAACTGCAGCCCCTTTTTGAATCGGCGATTTGCTAAAAGTATCAATGTCAGGATTTTGTCCAAACTTGTAATACACCAAAACTTTTGAATCAATGCCACTTGCTTTCAGGGCATCACTTAAGCGCAAACAGGCTCGTCCTGCTCCGCCATTGCCATCATAGGTATTTAGGTGTACTACTTTCAAATCAATCAAAAATACATTTATTGTTACGAATATAAAATCTGTTGTGTAAATTCAGCTTTCCAAAGCCAAACAAACAGAAATCATGATTAAATACCTGCTAAAATCGCTTACAGCAATGGCTTTTTTGTTGCCAAGCTATTCTTTCGCCCAGAATCAAACTTATTTCGCATCGTATCCTGCTCTAATGCCCGATGCACAAACAATAGTATTCAGTTACGATGGCGATATCTGGAAAGTTCCGGTTAAAGGCGGTGTCGCATCGCGAATTACCGCCATGCAGGGGGAGGAAATCAATCCAAAAGTTTCTCCGGACGGTAAATGGCTGGCTTTCTCAGCAAACCAGTTTGGAAATCATGATGTATACATTATGCCAATTAACGGCGGCGATATTAAACAGCTCACATTCAATGATGCTTCTGATGAGGTAGATAACTGGAGCTGGGATTCAAAAACGATCTATTTCACATCTGGCAGATACAATTCTTTCTCGAGTTATAAAGTTGGAATTACTGGCGGAACGGCAACCCGTTTGTTTGATAATTATTTTAATACTACCCACCACATTGCCGAATCGCCAACGGGAGAATTATTTTTTAATGATACCTGGGAAAGTTATCGCTTCACCAATCGCAAGCATTACAAAGGCGCCTACAATCCTGATATTCAATCTTACAATCCTAAAACCAAGACTTATAAGCGTTATACCGATTATATTGGAAAAGATTTCTGGACGAGCGTCGATCAGAAAGGTAATGTGTTTTTTGTTTCAGATGAAGGTAACGATGAGTATAATCTTTATACTTTCCTTGCCGGGAAAAAAACAGGTCTAACCAAATTCGAAACTTCTATTAAACGTCCTTTTGTTGCAGCAAGCGGAACAACAGTAGTTTTTGAGAAAGATTATCAATTGTATACTTATGATGTAGCTTCGAAAAAAACTGAGAAAGTAAACATCAGCACTTCAAGAAATCAGGTGCTAAGTAAAGAACAAGAATACGATGTTCGTTCAAATATTTCCGCTTTTGATGCTTCAACTGATGGGAAAAAGATAGCCTTTATTTCCCGTGGAGAAGTTTTTGTAAGTGATGCTGATGGAAAATTTATCCGCAAAATTACCAATAGCGGCGAAAGGGCAATGGAATGCAAATGGCTTGCCGATAATAAAACGATATTGTTTAGTCAGACCTCAAACGGTTTTCAAAATTGGTTTACCATTACCGGCGATGGGAAGGGAACGGTTAAACAACTCACCAAAGATAAAGCCAACAACCGGGATATTACCCTGAATAAAACCAAAACAATGGCAGTTTATTTAAGCGGAAGAAATGAGTTGAAGTTGATGGATCTCAAAACTTTCGACAGTAAAACTTTGGTAACTGATGAGTTCTGGGCCTTTCAAAACTCAGCACCAAGTTTCTCTCCGAACGATGAATATGTGTTGTTCACGGTTTACAGAAATTTTGAGCAAGATTTGGTTGTACATAACATTAAAGGCAATAAAACCATCAATTTAACCAATACCGGTGTAACCGAAACTGGTCCGGCATGGTCGCCAGATGGAAAATATATTTTCTTTACCAGTGCCCGTACCAAACCATCCTATCCAACGGGAATGAACAGTGCACATATTTATCGCATGGCGTTAAACAATTATGATGAGCCTTATCGCTCTGATAAATTTGATGATTTATTTAAGGAAACTAAGCCAACGGATGTAAAGCCAGTTGTGGTGATCACTAAAGATAAAAATGGAAAGGCAGACACGACTAAAAAGAAAATGGAAGTTAAGCCAACGCCAAAACCTGCCAATATAATAACCATTAATACACAAGATATTTTGGATCGTATTGAACTGGTAGGCCCGAGTTTTGGTGGACAGTATGGCACAGATGTGTTTGCCAAGGGCGATAAGACTTATGTTTTTTATTCTTCAAACCATGAGGGCGGAGCACCGGCACTTTACCGTACAACCATTGAGCCTTTCGAAGCCAATAAAACAGAAAAAGTTGCTGATGGAGGCGATTATTCCATTATTCAGGCTGGTGATAAGTATTACGTACTTTCTCGTGGAGTGATTAACAAATACACCTTAGAAGCAAATAAGCTTGATAAAATTGACCATGGTTACAAGTTTACCAGAAATCTTAACGCCGAATTTAATCAGATGTTTTACGAAACCTGGGTGGGTTTGGATGAGAATTTTTATGATGAGAAATTCCACGGTGTAGATTGGGATAAAATGAGAACACGTTACGCAGCTTACTTGCCTTACGTAAACAACCGTAGCGATTTAAGGATTTTGTTGAATGATATGCTTGGCGAACTGAATTCTTCGCACATGGGCTTTAATAGTTTTGGCGCAGAGGAAAAGAAAAATCTCACTTACATCACCAACGAAACCGGAATCATCTTTGATAATGAAAATCCTTTAAAAGTAGAGCGTATCGCAGCAAAAAGCAACGCATCTCGTACAGGAACCAATATTTTGGCCGGAGATATTCTAACCGAAGTAAACGGGATTAAGGTTGATGAAAAGGTCGACCGCGATTATTATTTTAGTAAGCCATCATTAGATAAAGAAATGACCTTGACTTTCGAGCGGAAAGGGAAGCAAGTGTATGTTAATATTCATCCTGAAAGTGCAGCAACCTTACGCGGAAATCTTTACGACGAATGGATTGCCAATAATCGTAAAAACGTAGATAAATGGGGGAATAATCGTATTGCCTATTCCTACATGAAAAATATGGGAGGCGGAGAATTAGAAGTTTTCTTGTTGGATATGGTGGCCCAGGAAGAAAATAAAGATGCCATTATTCTTGATTTGCGTTATAATACCGGTGGAAATGTTCATGATGATGTATTGAAATTCTTGTCTCAGCGACCGTATTTACAATGGAAATATCGTGGTGGTAAATTGGCACCGCAAAGTAATTTCGGCCCTGCGGCGAAACCAATTGTCTTGTTAATTAACGAGCAATCGCTGAGTGATGCGGAAATGACCGCAGCTGGTTTCAAGCAATTGAAACTGGGGAAAATTATCGGAACAGAAACCTACCGCTGGATTATTTTTACTTCTGCAAAGGGTTTGGTTGATGGCTCATCTTACCGTTTACCTTCGTGGGGATGTTATACTATGGATGGTAAAAACCTGGAGAGCGAAGGGGTTAAGCCTGATATTTTCGTAAAGAACACTTTCGAAGATCGATTGGCAGATAAAGATCCTCAACTGGAAAAAGCGGTTGCAGAGATTTTGAAAGACTTAAAATAGGGTTAACTGATAAGTTGTTTGAATTGGTTAATTGTTGGATAGCCGAACTATCTGCAATTAACCAATTTTGCGTTTATAGCTTCAGCTATTTTTGAATTACACAATTAATCAGTTTACACAGTTAACCAAATTTTCCGTTTCTTTGGCTTTGGAATTATTTTAAACATGGCAAATTTATTAACCGACAGGGCTTTTTGGGTAAATTATTGGGAAAGTAAAAAAGGACTTGCGGTACAACTCCCTCCTGATTATGTTTTTCATGGCCAACTAACAGATATTGTACATCAAAATCAAGTTCAAACTGCAATTGAATTGGGCGGCTTTCCTGGCTATTATGCGGTATTTTTAAAAAAATATCTTAAGCTAGATGTTACCCTTTTAGATTATTTTGTGCATCCACCCGTAGTAAACGAACTGCTGGAAAAGAATGGATTACAAGCGCAGGATATTCATATTATCGAAACAGATTTATTTAGTTACCAACCGGAGAAACAATATGATTTAGTGTTAAGTTGTGGTTTAATTGAGCATTTTAATGATACTGCCGATATCATTAACCGCCACATTGCTTTTGTAAAACCTGGCGGAACGTTATTTATTACTTTGCCAAACTTTAAAGCCGTAAATGGCTGGTTCCAAAAAAACTTCGATAAAGAAAACTATGATAAACACAATATCGATAGCATGAACCCAGCGTTATTGAAATCGATTTGTGAAACAGCTGGTTTACAAGAAGTGAAAGCAGGATATTTTGGCCGTTTCAGTGTATGGTTGGAAAATGAAAGTCAAAAATCTGCAGGCGTTCGTTTATTTAAAAAAGCGGTTTGGTTAACCGGCAAGATACTTACCCGACTGGTACCTGTAGAAAGTAAATCCTTATCTCCTTACATCGTTGTACAAGCTAAAAAACCTTTATAAACTTTTCTTATACAAGCCAATTTCGCTTAGTGTAATACAAACCGGAGATTTAGTAATGCTAATTTTTACTTTATTGCTTGTTACAGCTTGGTCCAGTTTAATCAATCGCTTTGCGCCAATACTGGTACCTTCATAAATTTTTTTCCAGCTATTATTTTCCAATATCTCAATCGTGTAAGCTTCAATTCTTTGCCCCAGTGGGATATATTCCTGGAGACTGATGATGTCGAAACTTTTAGGTGCTTTTAAGTCAATTTCGAGGCTTGCGTTAGAAGTGTCATCTGCCGTAGCCCAATACGTTTGTTTGTTTCCATCTAAAGCCAATGCCGGATTAAATTTTTTGCCACGCGAATGGCTTGAGTTGATGGTTGCTCCTTTAGCGAGGTTGTTGGAAAAGGTATTTTTTACTATTCTTCCGAAAGCTTTAAGGGCGGTAACATCATCATCATGAAGCTGTCCACGGGTATCAGGTGCTAAACCTAAATCAAGTCCTGCTCCACGGCCCACACTCTTCAGGTATAAATCGAAAAGCATTTCGGGTGTTTTTGGTTTTTCTGTTTCATGATAAAACCAGCCTTTACGAAGCGGAACATCGCATTCTGCAGGCATCCAAAATTTACCATTTCTAATTCCACCAGGGCTTTGCGGATAATTTGCCTGGCCCGGAACGGCCGCATTTTTTCCATCCGGTGCCATTGGAGTGAAGGTTGCCCATGAGGTTTCCGCAGCATGGCCATCTTCATTGCCCACCCAGCGAATATCTAGACCAATATCGCTAAAAATGTTGGCCATAGGTTGCATTTCTCTGGTGATGCCCCAGGTGTTGGTCCAATCGTAATATGTGGTATTATCTATAGAACGTTTTTCTCTCGCACCACCGTAATAGCCGTCGCCACCATTTGCACCATCATGCCAGCTCATAAAAAGCTCGCCATAATCGCTGTAAAGTTCTTTTAGTTGCGCCTGATAAACTGAAAGATATTTATTGGTGCCATATAGCGGATTATTACGATCCCATGGGGAACAATAAACACCAAATTTTAAGCCGTTTTTGCGGGCAGCCTGTTCTACTTCTTTTACTAAATTGCCTTTCCCGTTTCTAAAAGGGCTTTTGGTAATATTATAGTCGGTGGTTTTTGTTGGCCAAAGGGCAAAACCATCGTGGTGTTTGGCGACAAGAATGATGCCTTTTAAACCACCTGCTTTAGCCGCCTGTATGATTTGTTCTGCATTGAAATCAGTGGGGTTAAATGTTTTTGGATCAGCATCTCCAAAACCCCATTCTTTGTTTTCGAAAGTAGTAGGAGTGAAATGTATTAAACCATAAACTTCCAGGTCATGCCAGGCTAATTGCCTTTTAGATGGTAATGCACCATAAGGTTTGGGTGCGGTTTGCGCAATAACTTTTGAGGAAATCAGTAATAAAAGGATGAAAAACGGCTTCATATCTTATAGCTTGGGATAAGCCAAAATACAAAGAATTTCGATACTACTTCGAGAAATACTGTGCTAATTTCTCTCGTACAAAGCGCTTGATTCTGGCAGCCATATTTCCTTTTCTGCTGGCAAGGAATTTTTTGATAGTCTGATAAACTTTTTTATCCTCTTCAATTACGTCAGGAAATTTCGTGATTGGTTTTGGATTAATCACTACATTATAAATATCATTAATTCCAGAGTGAACCCCGGTACCATCATGGCCGATGTTATTGACTAAAGATTGTGACGGGTTTAACGTTAAACCACCTTTAAGAAAGATGGAGGCATACCAGCGAATTGCCCAGCTATTGTTTTTTCCTTTCTTAAATTCCTGCATTTGCTTCCAGAAATTCATCTTGTTCTCAATAGAAAAGGCAGCTCTTTTCTTTTTGTCGAACTGTTTCATTAAGGTATCAATGTTTGGCTCAAAGTTTTTCCATGCACGTCCCCAGGTTGCCCAACCCCAGCTTGTAGCCGCTCTATAAAAGAATGTTTGCGGCAAGTTTTCATCTTTCAATGGATACATGTATGCACCAATGTGCATGACTTTTTGATCATTGCGATAACGGTTAAGGGCATCGTTAAAATAGCTTAAAGTATGTGGAGAGCTAATCAGGTCATCTTCAAAAACAATCACCTGTTCATAATCGTCAACGAGCTTTGTAACCCCTTCAATTACAGAATTGGCAAGACCGGCATTGGTTTTACGCTCAAAAACCTTTACAGATTTGAATCCATCAACTTTATTAATAATTGCCCTTACTTTAGCCACTTTATCTTCATCTGCAGGCGATTTTGCTCCGTCTGAGAAAATAAATAATCTCGATTCAGTGGCCAGATCATTTTGCTGCAAAAACTTAATTGTTCGCTCGGTATGTTGAGGGCGATTGTAAACGAAAAGGGCTATAGGAGCGAGGTTTTGCATTGTTGATGTTATTTTACCACTTAAATAATGTAGGTTTGATTTAAGCCATAGCCTTGAAAAAATCGTTTATATAATTCGTTATTATAGATTTTCTGACCTTTACACTTTAATCGCCGCAGCGTTTATTTTGTAACCTAAATCTTTCCTCATTAAAAACATATATCGCTATTTAAATGATAACGGATGTATTTTTAAAAGGGAAATTTAACCTTTCTGATTTAAAAGAGCTTATATTTCTTTAAATTCTTATAGGGCAATTTTTTAAAATATATGTAGATTTTGATCTGATTTCTTAGTTAATACGGTGTAGGCATTTGCGAACTGTTCCTGTTTCTTCCTGCCTAGCAAGTTACCTAAGGTTTTTTTGATTTTGTATTCCAGTTCAATCTTCAGGTTTTTTGTAAAAGTTTTGGGTGCTTTCTTGTTTACAAATTCGTTAAATTTTACTGTTTCCGGAGCGGTCATCGAAACCTTATCTTCAAGGATATCCAGTCCTTCACTTTGTAATAAAAACCTCAATGAGGTTGGCGTATACATGTTGATATGCCCATAATCCAGGAAATGCTTCATCCGTGTATCTACACCAAAACGGTAATCTTTTGGTACCTCAACCACAATATATTTGGACACTCTTTTTAATTCACGGAGCAAAATGCGTTCATGCTCCACATGTTCAAGCACATGCGCAAGAACTACCAGATCAAAGCTGTCATCAGCATAGGGGATTTTATAACCATCAAAAGTTTGTGCTTCCTTAAGTCTGGCAAGTTTTCTACCGTTAATAATATCTACTCCACTTTGGGCTATTTCAATGGCGTAAAGTTCAGGTGCAAAATTCCATTCATTCAAAAAATGTAAAATACTTCCATCACCGGCGCCAACTTCTAAAACTTTTCCAGGTTTCAAGGCTTTACACACATCAACAATATTTTGCGCCTTATATTTAGCGCCAAGCATGCGCCAGGCTACATCGCTATTGGTATAAAAGTTATCGTAGGCTGTTTTTACTTCTTCGCTTAACATCATTTCTGAAGATTAAATTCCTAAACAGTTATCGGCCTTGTAAAAAACAGAAGTCGCTTTCTCATAGAACAAACCTGGAGAAATTCCGCTGAAACTAATTTCCTTGAAGCCTTGTTCTTTCAAAAATATTCGGGCTGGATCATAAACTTCACGTTCACTATCATCTAGCACAATAACACCATTTTTAGAAAGTGCTTCCAGGCTGTATTTGCAACATCTTACTCTGTCTCGCCCGTCTACAATGATAATATCGAATTTCTTGCCAATTACAGCAGCTTTTTTCGAATACTCTCCATCGCGTTGCAGCTCGCAGTATATCATTTCTGCGTTTGAAGGGCTGCTGCCTTTAACCTTATCGAACCAATTTTTATCATGTTCTACTGAAGTTACTGATCCTGCTTTTTCAGCATAGAAAATGGTAGAATTTCCAGAACCGTATTCGAAAATATGCTGTGTGTTATTGATTCTTTCTTTGATGAAATCGATAAAGGAATAAGTCACCCACGGAAGAGCCTTGCCATTTCCATCAACAGCTTGTTGTTGATCAAAAGCTGTAAACCAGCCAATGCTATTTAAATAACCTTTGTGTCCGTACGATAATAGTGCCTTTAACCTGTTAGGTTTCGAAAGTAGTGTGGCTAATGCTTTAAGTGTGCTCAACGTTTAAGTATTTTTTGAAATGCTGTGACCAAAAATAATGATTTTAACATCATTATTCCTTGCTGCCTGGTTTTTGGAATTAATAAGATGAAAAATGTTGAAATAAAACAAGCGATGAGTGTCGCGATAGAAGCGCCAATTCCCGCGTATTTAGGAATCAGCCAAAGATTAAGTAAAATATTTACTACAGCTCCAGCCGTAGTTCGGTAAAAAGCAATTTTTGTATATCCTTCAGCAATCAGATATTGTGAGCTGGCACTTCCTAAAAATACAAATATCCCAGACCAAATATGAATAGAAAGCATCGTTCCGGCGCCTTCATATTCATTTGAATACAATAAATGGATAATGAAGTTTGCAGTAAAACTGATGAAAATACCTACTGGTAGACAGATGTAAACAAGTAAATCGTACAGGTTTCCTAATCTTTTATGGTAACGTTCCAGATCAGTTTTTCTTGCATTGATAAGTGCTGGAAAAACAGAAGTTACGATCGCAACCGGTATAAAATACCAGGCCTCACTTAAATTAGCTGCTGCGCCATAAATTCCAACCGCTTTACTTCCTACTTCTTTAAGCATCACCACATCTATCTTCATGTAAATGGAAACCATCACTGCAGACAGAATAAGTGGAGATGACTGTTTCAGTAGTGATTTTGCTCTGCTGAAATCAAAATTCCAATCAAAAATATTAAAACCTCGCTTTTGATATACAATGACCAAACCCAGCGCCAAAATAAATCCATCAAACACTAAAGCAAGAACAATGTAAATCAAAGGAAACCCTAGATAAATTAGTATCAACTTAACAATGGCTGAGATTATCAAGCAAATATTTTGAACCTGAACTACATATTTCGACTGAACTTGAGATTGAAAATAGGCATCAATCACATTAAATGATTTGAAAAATGAGGCTAGGGCAAGCAATCCCACTATAATCGTCAAAGGCTCACCTGGATTTTTAGATATTTTATGGCTGATGTAGTAAATAGCCATTGCAACAGGAATAGCTGCGGCATTTGTAATGAGCCTTAACCATAAGGAAGTTCCTAAAATTTCATCTTTTTTGGAAGGCTCTTTTATAATTTCTCTGATGATGAAGGTATCTAGTCCTAAAGCACCTATTGCAGCTAAAATTGCTACCAATGAAAGGCCGAAGGTAAGATCGCCGAAAAGATCGGGTCCCAAATATCGGGCAATAAATAAGCCAACTACTAAACTTAATATCTTGCCAAACATTAACCAACCCGTATTTTTTAAATACTTGTTAAATGCCTCCTCATCAAAACCTTTTATGGTTGGTAATTTCATTAGCGCAAAGATGTAAAAAAATGTGCGTTAATTATGTGAGCGGTGCACCAACTGCAATGTCGCATCTGTGGCCAGGTTCCCCATGTTTTGGATTTAACTTTGCACCGGCCTGGCCTTCGGGTGCTTTAGCTTCATTTGGAAAAATTAAAGGTGCTTTAGTTTCTGCTTTATTTATCGTTTGCGCAGGTGTGGAACTTGCAGCTTGTACAGGTTTTGAGTTTAACGGCGCACCAACAGCAATGTCACATCTATGGTTAGGCTGCCCATGTGGCGGATTCATCCCTTTGGCAACTTTTGTATTAACGGTTTGCGCAACCACTGGCTGTGTCGTGCTGGTTTGAACAGCTTGAACTGGTTTTGAAGATAAAGGCGCACCAACTGCGATATCGCATCGGTGACCTGGTTCGCCATGTTTAGGATTTAGCTTTTCATTCCCCGTATCGGTATTTACTGGAATGCTTGCAGCCGCAGGTTGTACCTGAGTTATATTTTGTTGGGGCTGAGCTACCGCAGTTTGGTTTAAAGGTGCTCCCTCTGCCAGAGCACACGTATGACCTGGCTGACCATGTTTTGGATTAAAAATTAGCGTTTTAGTAGAGGTTTGTGCCGCTGCAACAGCTGATGTATTAGTTTTTTTGAAGTCCTTCCAACCCTGCCGGTGTAGTGATCACAGTTTGCTTCGCATCTTTTTGTTCACTGTTACATGAAAAAAACACGAAGATTGCCGGGAGGTAAAGGAGATTTTTCATAAAGCGCTGTGGTTTACCCAAAGATGATAAAATAATTTTAACGCTGAAAACTATCTTCGATCCTAATGAGCTGTTTTAAATGATGTTTCAAATGTATTTCAATAAAACGAAGCCATTGCCTCGAGTTTAAATAGCCCAAACGGGGATGTTTGGTTTTAACTTTCTGATCTGCACCGGCGACTGATGGATAAATATGCAACAATGAAGACTCAAATTCTAGAATAAAATCAAGTGCTTCGGCTTTGGTTATTTTCTTCACCCGGTCTGCCATGCGTTTTGGCACTTTATATTTTTGTGCCGGCGGAAAAGCGCCTAAAAACAAAATCACTTTAACAATAAAGTGTGTGGGCTGATCTTCGCCTTTGCCTTTAATGCAGTTTTCCAATGCAATTAATGAGAGTAAACTTGCATCAAAAATATGCGAATACACCTCGCTGTAGCTCCATCCGTTAATGGGTGGTGTCACCTGAAAAATTTCCTCGTCGTATTGAGAGAGTTTGGCTTTATAAGCGTCGACTATTTTATGTATAGAGGCATTTACTTTTGCAGGTGTCATTTCATAAAGATAAGATACAATTAGAATAACTGTAGTAATTCTTTCAGGTGAGTGATTTGATTTTTCACATCTGCAGGTTTATCTTTCTCCAATGGATTGAAGAAAATTGCCTCCATTCCGAAATTAAGCGCTCCATAAATATCGGCTTCCAAACTATCGCCAATCATAATACTTTCTTCTTTTGAGGCTTTTGCTTTATCCAGTGCGTATTCAAAAATAATCGGGTTGGGTTTATTTACACCAACATCTTCAGAAATAATCACATTTTCGAAGTATGGATTTAAATTGGATAGATTCATTTTAGTTAAAGTGGTTTCCTTAAATCCATTGGAGATAATGTGTAGGGTATATTTTTGCTGGAGATAAGCCAAAACATCTTCTGCAGCTTCAAATAAATTTGTTTTCGTTGGCGATATGCTTACGTAATCATCTTCAAACTGATGCGGCACAGCATCAGGATGGATTCCCAACTCAATAAAAGTTTTGCTAAATCGTTCGGCCCGCAAAAAATCTTTTGTAATTTTTCCTAAATGATAATCTGCCCAAAGCTGGTGGTTATTTTCAGTATATTTCAAAATGAAATCGGCACAGGAATTTAAGCCTATCTCATTTAATTTGTAGGTGTGATAAAGTTCATTGAGTGTTTCTTCGGCATTACGATCAAAATCCCAAATGGTATGATCGAGGTCGAAAAAAATGTGTTTTTTCATTGGAAATGATTTTTACAAAGGTAGGCTAATGTTCCAGATTTATAAATGGTCGTGGGTTTTCAAATTCAATTCCTCGATAAGTTCTTTGTCCATATATTGGTATTCATCTGGAATATTCATAATTACAATTTTCTTGTCTACAATTTCTTCACTGAACTTTTCTTCAATCCTTTGTTCGTGCTTTTTTTCCATCACAAAAATAAGGTCTGCCCAAATAACATGTTTTGCATTGAGTTTAATTCTTGCCGAGGGCTCAGTGCCTGCCGACCGTACCTGGTGCTCGGAGTGGTTTTTGTAGATGGTTTCTGCGGTAGCACTTCGCCATTTATTCCTGCTGCAAACAAAGAGAATCTTCATTTATTGCAATTATACTTTTTCTCCATAAGCCAAATCTCCGGCATCGCCTAAACCAGGAACGATGTATGATTTGCTGGTCATTTCATCATCAATGGCACCAAGCCACAGCTTTGCCTTTGGTAGGTTTGCTCGAACGTGCGCCACGCCCTCTGTACTGGCTATTGCTGCCACAATATGGAGTTCGGCTATTTTATACCTGTTCAATAATTCTTTGCAGCACATTACCATGCTTTGGCCTGTAGCCAGCATGGGGTCGGCCATAATCAATACTTTTCCATCTAAATCGGGCGAGGAGATGTAATCCATTTGAATCACAAAATCGCCGCTTTTTTTAACCTTACGGTATGCAGAAATAAAACAACATTCAGATTTATCAAATATGTTCAGCAATCCCTGCTGCAAGGGTAAACCCGCCCTTAAAATGGTAGCTAAAACAGGTTGCTGCACCAACACCTCACAAGGCGAAACCCCTAATGGTGTGGTTACCTCTCGGGTGGTGTAAGGTAAAGATTTACTGATTTCATATGCGAAAAACTCCCCGACACGTTCCAAATTTTTTCTAAAACGCATGGAATCCTTTTGGATGTTTTCATCTCTCATTTCAGAAATAAAAGTATTGGCGATGGATTTAATTTTACTCAGGTCGAAAATCATGATGTTTTATTGTTTTGGTCAGGCCAGGCCTGATGGTCTAAATTACTGTTTTGGGTTGAGAGTAAGTAACAACTTTATGGATATTTATGGTAGGCTAAATATATTATCTACTTTAGTTTTGATTCAGCTAAATCGTATTAGTTGCCAACTAACCAAATATAAATCTTGTTTTACCAATGAGCTACGCTAAGTTTATCAAAGCCATATGCCTAAATTGCTTTATAGCGATTATGGCTTCTACGATCGCTTCTGCACAAAAAAGTAGTGTTAACGTTACATCAGAATTGGAATCGATGACAACCATTTCGAATCTTCCAAAGTATACTGACGCTGTGGTAAAGCAGTTTTCTTCCTATGATACAACAGGGAATAACGATGATGGTTTTAGTGGGAAGTATTCTTTTGTCAGAAAAAATCCAGATAGCAGTCTGGTCATTTTTGAAGATAAAGGCGCAGGCGTGATCAATCGGATCTGGACACCAACACCAACAAATGATACGCTTGATTTTTATTTTGATGGCAGTAAGAAACCCTCTTATTCCATAAAATTTTCAGACTTGTTTTCAGGCAAAATATACCCCTTTAACCTGCCACTTTGCGGCAATCAGGTAGGTGGATATTTTTGTTATTTCCCTATCCCATATAAAAATGGATGCAAAGTTGTTTTCAGGGGTAAGAAATTAGAATTCTATCAAATCCAGTATCGTAATTTTGGAAAAAATGCCCGTGTCAAAACATTCAACCCGAATTTATCAGCGTCGGAAAAAGCAGCGTTCGAAAAGCTAAGCTCATCGTGGAAGGCTATTAAGGAAAACATTCTTTCATCTCCCGGAATCGAAACAATTGCAGTTGATAAAATCCTGTCACCTGGACAAAGTTTATCACTGGTTAGCTTATCAAAGCCCGGCCGTTTTTTAGGTTTCGAAATCGAGAATGCCAAACAGTTTGAAGGATTAGAAAAGTTAATCGATATTAAAATAACCTGGGACAATGAAAACCAGCCAGCGGTCTATCTTCCCCTTTCTGATTTTTTTGGCTATGCTTTTGGTAAAATTTCCATGCAAAGTTTGCTAAGCGGTACCGCAAATAATACCAATTACAATTACTTCCCGATGCCGTTTGAAAAAAACGCAAAAGTAGAATTGATTTATCGTAAAGGCATTTCGAATGGACATGCAGAGCCATTAACAATAAAGGCAAGATGTTACTTTTCGCCATTACCGCATGATCCGAAAACAGAAGGAAAGTTTTACACTTTTTGGAACAGTGATAAAAATGCCGCCTTGGGTAAACCACACGTTTTTTTGCAAGGAGCGGGTAGAGGACATTACGTGGGTACAATTTTGCAGGCTCAAGGACTAAATCCTGGCATGACTTTGTTTTTTGAAGGCGATGACTACACCGCAATTGATGGCAAAATGACCATGCATGGAACCGGATCGGAAGATTATTTTAATGGCGGCTGGTATGCCTTGCTCGATCGTTGGGACCGTAAAATGAGTTTGCCGCTGCATGGTTCATTGGATTATTCCCTTCCATTCAGCCGAACCGGAGGTTATCGGTTGTTTTTAGCGGATAAAATGCCTTTCCAGAAAAGTATTTTGCATACCATTGAACACGGGCCGGAGCAAAATAATAAACCCGCCGACTATACTTCGGTGGCTTTCTACTATGCTGATAGAGCGATTTCAACATCCCAATTACCAGATGCTAAGAATACGATGGTTTTTGTTCCTGATACCATGATGATTTATCCCCAGCTCATGAATTTGAGTTTCAATGGTCAGGCTACTATTGATGGAAATAACTTCATCGGAAGAAATGGTGCGCAAATTCGCGTCGACTTACAGGAAATTCCAAACGGAAAGTATAAGCTTTATACTGATTTAGAAACAGCTGCCGATGGTGCAGAAATTACCTTTTGGCAACGCCAAACTAAAATTAGTGAACCCATCTCATTCTATAGCACACAAAAAGAAGTCAAAAAGAAAATGTTTCTGTGCGATCTCGATATCAATGAGTTTAGGAACACCGTTACCTTACATTTTAAAAACGACAAAGCTAAAAATCGTGTAAATATTGGGCGGTTGATCCTGGTTAAAAGTAAACCTTAGTTTCCTGCGTAATTATTCATTTCAATAAAGGCAAGCTTTAGTTTTTTGTATTTTAAATGATCTGAAAGGCTGCGGAGTTGCCAGTTACTCAGAAAATAACCATTTACAAATTTAACTGCATCTACATACTCTTTTATCGAATTAAAAATGGTTCCGTTAGAAAGATGCTGAAGTGTGATGTCGTTCAGGCAATACGAATAAACAAGCAAAGGTGTTACTTTTTCCAGCTGAAGATCGTACCAGTTAAACGGGGTGCAGGTTCCAGCACGAAAACCAGCCCGGTTAGGATAACCCATAGAATAGTCGGTTGTGATGCCCGAGTTCAATAAATTTAAATAGCAGATCGGAAATTTTAAAATTTCCAACTGCTGACTGCTCACATTAATTTGGTCTGGCAGTATTTTTTTAAGTTTTGCTAAGCCTGTTTTAATTTCATCGATTTTCTCCTTATCGCTGGCGCATGGCCTTAGTAAACCTACATTTTTCGATGATAGATTTTTCGAAATACCATTTGCTTTAATGTAATCATCAGGAACATTTGGAAAGTTGATAAAAAATATTGGATCCGTTTGCTTTTTCTCCAATACCAAATTTAAATCGCTTAGTACAGCCTCGCTACTTACACCAATACCAGTGAGCTGATCGAATTTTGAGCTCAAAAAGTTATTTTCTTTGTTGAAAACCGAGCTGAATAAAAATTTCGTCCGGCCTAAGAAACCATCGGGTATGTTTGGGGTAATGTTAAAATTAATGCTTGGCTGATTAATAAAACGTTTCTCGTAAAACTTAAATTCCGGATGTTTTTTGCGGATCATATTTTTAATCAACATTGCCCATTCATCAATAATTGGCCTTTCTAAAATTTTCCATTTAAATTGATAACTCTTTTTCGCTTCGAAATCTTCCTCTGTTTTTTTCTGATGAAGATATTCCTCATAACGGGTTACAATAAAAAATGAAGCTGCAAATACATCAAATGGAAACAAAGAATTTTCTACCGGAAAGGGAACCTGGTATTCTCCAAATAAAGTTGTTTTGATATTAATGTCATCAAGTTTGTTGGAAAAAAGAATAGGGCTGCTTTTGAAGAAAAGTTCATCACCTAAGGCTTTTTCGCCATAACTGATTTTAACCTGCTTGCTTTGCGTAAAATATTCTGCATTTCCGGTAAACTCTATTTCGGTCTTGAGAATTTCTTTAAAAAATAAAATTGAAGATATATTTTATTCTTGGAGTTAAAACAGAGGAGAAAATAATTAAATGCATAACTTATTTAAACAGTAGGTAATGTATAACTAAGATTATTAACAATTTTCCCGGTAATTGATCTTTTTGTTAACGGGATATTAAAACTAGCAGTATTTTAACACCAATTTAATATCTAATACAAAAATTACATTTAAAAGTTTGTGGCAAACTTCTTATCAGGATATAGGATTTTAGTGCTTTTACGTGTTTGCGCTTTCACCAGATGCACGATACTCATCTGATCATCAAACAGATCGTAAAGAATGGTATTCGTAACTTCCACCGCTTTTAAACTCGAAATTTTTTCTACTTCCAGATAAATGTTCGTGGCTTCATGATCTATTTCAAAGCCGATGTATTTCATTGCAACAGCTTTGCCGTTTGCTTTAATCTGCAGATGGGAATTGATGTATTTTTTCTACCATCTCATCCATCGCATTCTTCATTGCAGGATTAGAAAGATCCGTTTTCTGTTTATAGTTTTTTGCTAAAATAGATTCAAAATCGTCTGAGAAAATTCGACAACTGATCTCCAAAGTTTTATCCTTTTGATTAAAACTTACTTCAGTAGTGCTTACATGCAAAGGATGTTTTATTCCTGCTGAAACAGTAAAGCAAATGCAGAAAAGTAACTCTATTAAAAATCTTACTTTTTTCATCAGATATTTATTGAATTGGAAGGCATCAACAAACAAAGCTACGATTTAATTTTCTACAATATTTTCATAACACCTCAAGCTCCACTCGATTTGAACAAACTGAAAAACAATATTTGATTTTTCGGCTGCACTCTTATGGAAAAACAGTAACATTTTGAGTAAATTGAATGATCTTAGCGTTAAATTATCGGTTTTTGAAATTATTAATTTAATTTTAAGCATTAAAAATCACATCCCGTTTTTATTTTACCGTATTTCATGCCTTTACAGGATTTTATTTTCTACTTTAAGCTGGGCTGGGAGCATATTATCAGTGCCGATGCTTTAGATCATCAATTGTTTATTTTGGCACTGGTAGCAATATACAGCTACACCAATTTAAAACAGGTGTTGATTTTGGTAACTGCTTTTACTATTGGGCATTCCTTAACGTTGCTTTTAAGTGTGATGGATGTCATTAGGTTTGATAGTAAATGGGTGGAATTTTTAATTCCCTGTACAATTGTAATTACCGCCGTGAGTAATTTGTTTAGAAGAAATTTCTCCATGAAATCAGTCAAGGTAAATTACTTTTTGGCTTTAGGTTTTGGATTAATCCATGGAATGGGTTTTGCAAATTCCATCAGGATGATGCTGGCAAAAGATCAAAACATTGGTTGGGGTTTGTTTGGCTTCAATGTGGGGTTAGAAGCCGGGCAGGTTTTTATGGTTTTAATTATTTTGATTATCACTTTTATTATTTTTAATTATACCCGAATAAAACGCCTGAGCTGGGTGTTGTTTATTTCGGCAGCCGTATTTAGCCTGGCTTTAAAAATGGCTATAGAACGAATTCCTTTTTAAAGAATAACAACGATGAATAAACTGTTTACATTAACCGGCTTACTACTTTTTTCAGGTGGTTTAGTCATGGCACAAAACATTCAGAATAATCCTGGAAGCAACCATGGGAACAAGTTTGAGCAATTGGGTACCATTTTACCTACGCCAAACGAGCAACGTACAGCCAGCGGTGCACCGGGTGTAAAATACTGGCAGCAACGTGCTGATTACAATATCAAATGCGAACTGGATGAGAAAAATTTATTGTTAACAGGTTCGGAAACGGTTACCTATACCAATAACTCCCCAGACCCGCTTACTTATATTTGGTTGCAGCTGGATGAGAATGAGCACAGTACCAGTAAAAATGCAAACTATCAGGATGCTACTAAAATGCCTGCTGGTGGAACCACCCAAAACTTAGATCAATTAAGCGTTAAAACTGATAATGGCCTGGGGATCAACATTACCAAACTAACTGATGCAGCCGGTAAAAACTTAAAGTATACCGTAAACAAAACCATGATGCGTGTTGATTTACCTGTAGCCTTAAGAACTGGACAAAAATTCATCTTCAACATCAACTGGAACTATAAAATCTCTGATCGGATGAGTATTGGTGGTCGTGGTGGTTATGAGTTTTTCCCTGCAGACGGGAACTACCTTTTTACGATGACGCAATGGTATCCGCGGTTATGTGTGTACAGCGATTTTCAAGGCTGGCAAAATCACCAGTTTACCGGTAGGGGAGAGTTCGCGTTAACGTTTGGCGATTTCAAAGTGCAAATGACTGTTCCGGCTGATCACTTAGTAGGTTCAACAGGAGAGTGCATCAATTATAGCGCTGTATTAACGCCAACGCAAATGAGCAGATACAATGCCGCAAAAACAGCTACTGCACCTGTAGAAATTCAAACATTGGCCGAAGCAACTGCCGCTGAAGGAAAGAAATCAACAGCTAAAAAAACCTGGGTTTTCAATGCAAACAATGTTCGAGATTTCGCCTGGACTTCTTCCCGTAAATTTATTTGGGATGCCATGCCGCAAAAAATACAAGCCAATAATAATATGGTGATGTGTATGAGTTTTTATGGTAAAGAAGCCTATCATTTATACAGCAAATTCTCTACACGTGCGGTAGCGCATACCATCAAAACTTATTCAGATTTTACTATCCCTTATCCATATCCGGTAGCGCAAAGTATCGAAGCGGCAAACGGTATGGAATACCCGATGATTTGTTTCAATTATGGCCGTACAGATGCTGATGGAACTTATAGCGAAAGTACCAAAAACGGAATGTTGGGCGTAATCATTCACGAGGTGGGGCACAACTTTTTCCCGATGATTGTGAATAGCGATGAGCGCCAGTGGACCTGGATGGATGAAGGTTTAAATTCTTTCGTAGAGTACTTAACCGAGGAACTTTGGGATAATAAATTTCCAAGCAAAAAAGGGCCCGCTTATACCATTGTTGATTACATGAAATTGCCAAAAGATGAGTTGGAACCGATTATGACTAACTCAGAGAATATTGCTCGTTTTGGTCCGAATGCTTATTCTAAACCAGCAACAGGTTTAAATATTCTCCGTGAAACCATTATGGGAAGAGAGCTTTTTGATTACGCATTTAAAGAATATTCAAGAAGATGGGCTTTCAAACACCCTGAACCGGCAGATTTATTCCGCACCATGGAAGATGCCAGTGGCGAGGATTTAGATTGGTTTTGGAGAGGTTGGTTTTATGGAACCGATCCATGTGATATTGCATTAGATAGCGTGAAATTTGCCAAAGCTGATTTCCCTAAAGATGTACCGGCGGCCAGATCAAGAATGGTAAAAGTTGATAAACCTGCGTTAAATGCTTTTGATGATATTTCGAAAATCAGAAACCGTGAAGACAAAAAAATCAGTTTCTATGTAGATAAAAACACAGCGGCTCAGGATTTTTATTACAAATATGACAGAGGATTGGTAACTGTTGATACGACTAAAACAACAAAAACAGAAATGTCTATGCCGTATGAAGTGGTGCCGGAAACTGATCAGGGTAAATACGCCAATAAATTCCTATACGAATTAAGCTTTAGTAACAGAGGTGGTTTAGTGATGCCGATTATTGTAGAGTTTACCTACAAAGATGGTACTAAAGAAATTGATCGTATTCCTGCTCAAATCTGGAGACATAACGAATTAAAAACTTCTAAATTCTATGTGAAAGATAAAGAAGTTGAATCTATTCTGGTCGATCCATTACGCGAAACCGCTGATATCGATACCAGCAATAACGGATGGGGCGGAAAAGCAAAAGAGAGCAAGTTTAAGGTTTACAAAATGAAAATGGCTTCAGCAGTTAGGGGACAGTCGGTTGGCTCAAACCCAATGAAAGTGGCTGGAAGTAAATAGTTAGATTAGCTATATCTGATTGTCAGTTTCGCATTGGCAATCATTAAAATTATTTAATCCTCGTTGAAAATCTCAGCGAGGATTTTTTGTTCCAACTTTCCTGACTTTCTCCTGTTTACTCATTAAACCCTAAACTCGTATATTTGATTAACGATGAAATTCAAAATCACTTCAGAATACAAACCAACCGGCGATCAGCCATCTGCCATAAAACAATTGGTTGATGGTGTAAATGCCAATGAACATTACCAAACATTGCTAGGGGTAACCGGATCAGGGAAAACCTTTACCGTTGCCAACGTTATCGAGCAAACACAAAAGCCAACCTTAATCCTGAGTCACAATAAGACTTTGGCGGCTCAGCTATACGGAGAATTTAAAAATTTCTTTCCCGAAAATTCGGTTAATTATTTTGTTTCTTATTACGATTATTACCAGCCCGAAGCTTTCATCGCTTCAAGCAATACTTATATCGAAAAGGATTTAAGCATTAACGAAGAAATTGAAAAGCTTCGTTTACGCACCACTTCATCGCTAATGAGTGGTCGGAGAGATATCATTGTGGTTTCGTCCATTTCTTGCATTTATGGTATGGGAAACCCTGAAGATTTTTCAAGGATGGTTTTTCGTTTTGGCGTCGGCTTGAGGATTTCAAGAAATGCTTTTCTACATAGTTTGGTAGAAATTCTATATTCCCGTACCACAACTGAATTTAAACGCGGAACTTTTAGGGTGAAGGGTGATACGGTTGATATTTATCCTGCCTACTTAGACCATGCTTACCGCATTTCTTTTTTTGGCGATGACATCGAAGAGCTTTCAGCCATTGACCCAGTTTCAGGCAAAACTTTGGAGAAATTAGAAGATATGGCCATTTATCCGGCTAATCTTTTCGTTACGCCTAAAGATCGTTTCAATCAATCTATCTGGGGCATTCAGGAAGAATTAGAGATTCGTAAAAATCAACTGATTGCCGACAGGCATTTACTCGAAGCAAAAAGGTTAGAAGAACGAACCAATTTCGATATCGAGATGATGAAAGAATTAGGGTATTGTTCTGGTATCGAAAACTACTCCCGTTTCTTTGATGGCAGGCAGCCTGGGATGCGTCCATTCTGTTTGCTGGATTATTTTCCCGATGATTATCTGATGGTGATTGATGAAAGCCATGTAACCGTTCCGCAGATTCGGGCGATGTATGGCGGGGATAGATCGCGAAAATTATCACTGGTAGAATATGGTTTCCGTTTGCCAGCTGCGCTGGATAACAGACCATTGAATTTTAATGAGTTTGAAGCTTTGGCGCCGCAAACCATTTATGTTAGTGCAACACCTGCAGAATATGAACTTGAAAAGTCAGAAGGTGTAGTGGTTGAACAGGTAATTCGTCCAACAGGGTTGCTTGATCCGGTTATTGAAATTAGGCCAGCCATTAATCAGGTGGATGATTTGTTGGATGAAATAGATTTAACCATCAAAGATGGCGGACGTATCCTGGTTACAACTTTAACCAAACGAATGGCTGAAGAGTTAACAAAATATCTTGATCGGTTAAATATCAAAACGAGATACATTCACTCTGAAATTAAAACGCTGGAAAGGGTGGAGATTCTCCGCGGTTTAAGGCTTGGAGAATTTGATGTTTTGGTGGGGATTAACTTGTTGCGTGAAGGATTGGATTTACCTGAAGTAACCTTGGTAGCGATTTTGGATGCTGATAAAGAAGGTTTCCTACGGTCAGAAAAATCGTTGATTCAAACTATTGGGCGTGCTGCCCGTAATGATCGCGGCCGTGTAATCATGTATGCTGATGGCGTTACTGAAAGTATGGAAAAAACAATTTCTGAAACCAACCGTCGTCGTGATATACAAATTGCTTACAATTTGGAAAATGGCATCGTACCAAAAACGGTAGGAAAATCTCGCGAAGCCATTTTAGAGCAAACTTCGGTATTGGATTTCTCACAGAAAGCGACTGATAATAAGGCCAGAGCATACATTGAAAATGCAGAGATCAGCATTGCTGCGGATCCGATTGTTCAGTACATGGGCAAAGCAGAATTGCAGAAGGCGATTGATAACACCAAGAAAGATATGCAGAAAGCAGCGAAAGAAATGGATTTCTTACAAGCTGCAAAATTGCGTGACGAGATGTTTGCTTTAGAGAAAATGTTTAACGAGAAGTTTGCGAAGTAGCCTTTTTAGATTCATTTTACCGAAATTGAAAATTTATTCGGAGTTTTGAAGCTCAAAAAATAATCATGAACGGTCAAAACAGAAAAGATATTTATCCAGGTTTAGAAGTTGGAATCATCCTTAAAAAAGATCAGCGATCTGGTAATATTACTTATGGTGTGGTGCAAAATTTACTTACATCTGCTGCCTTTCATTCGCGTGGAATAAAAGTAAGGCTGGAAGATGGACAGGTTGGAAGGGTAGCTGAAATTGTTGAAGAATAAAACTTTACAAGGCCTTTTGGCGTAGTATAAATGTAATAACAATGCAATTAAAGGCGAAAAAAGTAACAAAATAAATTTTGGGACGTCTATATTTGTAACAATAGTAATTAAAGAATGGCATTTATTAAATTCATTTTCATTGCAATATTAGTCCTCTGGATCATCAGAATGTTGATTCGATTGATATTGCCTATGCTGTTTAATAACCTGGCCAGCAAAATGCAACAGCAGGCAACCGGACAGGGGCAACAGCAACAAAGACGATCAAAACCGGAAGGCGCTATTTCTATAGATTACATGCCTCCAAAACCCGATCAAAGCAAAACGGATAAACTTGGCGACTTCGTAGATTACGAAGAAGTTAAATAAAAAAAGCAAAGCCCTGACGAATGTCGGGGCTTTTTATTAGCAATATATTTTTTACTTAGGTTAATATTTATTTGCCTCTTCTTGAATCGTCTTATTGCGGTTCATCAACAATCTTTTCATGTAGCTTTTTAAAAATATTTTTTCAACGATTAATCCAAGCCAAGCAAAAGGAGCACTGAATTCAAAAATGTCTGTCATTTCTGTTTTCTGGCCTTTTGGTGCAAATATATGTTGATGACGAAGCCTTTTAAACGGACCTTTCACCATTTCATCGATAAAATAAACCGGTATTTTCATCTCCGATATCCTGCTCGTCATGGTGAAATAAAATCCAAGGTGTTTTGCTTTCCATGTAACGGTTTCATTGATGCCAATCAGTCCGGAAGTACATCCAGCTATTGCTTCCTCATTTTCATTTTTCATGGAATGCATATGCAAATCAATACTTCGGGCTAGATCAAAGCATTGCTCAATGGGTGCATTTACTAATGTTTTTAAAATAATGATTGACATCTTATCTATTGTTCAAGCAATACAAACTAAAATTATTCATGGTATTAAATTCATCAGGCTAAATGCTTAGGCTGATGATATCATGAATCGCATGCTCAATTTTACCATATTGAAACTCAAATCCACTCTCCAATAAAACTGCTGGTTTAACCCATCTGCTTTTTAAAATTAATTCCGTCTCGGTTCCGATAATTATTGCACCAATGCTTAAAAGCCAGGCGGGTGTTGGTAATCCAAATGGTATCCCGTAAATTTTTCTGATGTTATCCATTAAAACTTTATTGGTTACTGCATTTGGGGCGGTACAATTTACAATGCCATCAATCTTTTCGTTTTTTAAAAGCCACTCTATCGTTCTAATTGCATCTTGTTCGTGCACCCAGTTTACATACTGCTTGCCATCGCCTTGCTTTCCACCTAAGCCAAACTTTACTAAATTCAGTAATCTTGGAAACGCACCATCATTTTTACCAAGTACGATACCCATCCTTAAGGCAATTTTCCTTGTTTTGGGTGTGTCATTTTCAAAAAATGTATTTTCCCAAACTTTACAAACATCTATAGAAAAGCCATAACCAATTTCTCCGGTATATTCATCCTGTGGCTGATCTTCCGCATGGCGGTAAATGGTTGCAGAGGTAATGTTGATCCATAATTTTGGAGGCGCTATAAGCTTGTTAATGACGTTAGCCAGCAGTTTTGTTGGAACAACTCTGGAGTTGATGATCACTTCCCGGTTCTTTTTGGTATACCTGCAATTTACATTTTTACCGCAGAGGTTTACCAGTAAATCAGCATCTTCTAACTCTTTAACCCATACATCTTCAGTTTTTCCGTTCCATAAAATGGTTTTAATATTTCCTTTTACTGGCTGTGGTTTTCTGGCAAGAATGACCACTTCTTTTGCCAATACTGAAAAATGTTTTGCCAGTATTCCACCTAAATATCCGTTTCCCCCTGCGAGTATAATTTTTTTGTAAGCCATGATTTCTATGCAGTAAAGATTAAAGCCAAAACAATTAACCGGTAAAGTACCCAGGTAATACTCATCAACCAGCCCAATTTTAGTATTTTACTTCTGCGGATATGCTCCAAGAACATTAGCCCGGCAACCATTAAAAAGTATAGTATGTAAAAAATTGGATTTAAATTAAAGAGTTGATTAATCACCAACCCAGCGATAAGCATCAGCGAGCCTGCAAATGAAATCGTCATCATATTTCCCAGATAATCCCAAAGTTTTTCTTTTTTATAAATGGAGATGAGGAAAACCTGAAAAACAATCTGTCCGCTGCAGATAAAGTACTCTCTATACTTTTCACCCAATGGAACGAAATCGGTAAGTAGGTGTGCATATTTCGTTAGCATAAAAGCCGTTAGAAACCAGGTGAATAACAGGTAAGCAATGCGATAATTTAGCTTAAAGCTGGGCTGAACGGCATTTGGTTTGGTAACTGCCGGGATGATTACTTTTCTGTTGTAAGATATAAACGCATAGATTTTAGTCATCAGCCAAATAAAGGGCCTAAATGCAAAGAGCGGTTTTAAAAAAGGGATAGCATGGCCTATAATTTTGAACAAACTTTTAATGCCGTAGGTAACTTCTCCACTTTCTGTATTTACCAAAGCAATTTCATTAGCAGCCCGTTGCTGATCAACTAGTGGGCAAATTTGAGCTGGCGTATGTTGATAAGATTCCCTTCCGTTTACAGCTAACATGCCGGTTTGAACAAATGCTTTTGTATACACTTCACACATTGGGCATTCCTCATCGTACAGGATAACATGGTTGTTTAGCGTTTTCATTTTATTTAAATATTTATACTTTCAGTAAAATATGAAAGTTAGCTTTAAAAAATTAAGCCGGTTAAGGCTTAGGTAAAGGTATTTGTTTCATGGATGAGTCATCCATACTACTTAAACACTTTCAGCACTGATCCCCAAAACCAGCTCTCTTCAGCTTTTAACATGGTTTCTAATGTTTTATCAACATTACCCGCCAATTTATTAATGTCTGCAACAGATTTTTTAAAAGTTTTAAATGCTGGATCTTTCTCATCTCCGGTTACGGTAGAAAGCTCATTGAGAACCTTTAATACGGGTTCAAGCTCTCGTTTTTTCCGTTCTTTGGCTACCTGCCTGGCGATATTCCAAACGTCTTTATCAGCAAAAAAATATTCTTTTCTTTCTCCTGCCTTATGCTGTTTTTCAATCAAGCCCCAACCAATCAGATCGCGAAGGGTCATGTTAGCATTGCCTCTGGAAATGCTTAAGGTTTCCATGATTTCCTCCGTAGTTAAAGCCTCAGGAGAAATCAATAACAAAGCATGAACCTGAGCCATGGTTCGGTTAATTCCCCACTCAGAACCTAACTTGCCCCACGCTTCGATAAATTTAAGTTTTGCTGCTGCTAATTCCATAAACAAATATAACAACATTTTTAAACTTTCAAAAATTATTGAAAGTTTATTTTATTTGAAAGTTTAGTTGAATGGTTGGTGTTAATTTTGAGTAAGAATGACATCTTGAATAAGTTAAGTTTAGATGAACTAAGCTTCAATCTAATTTTTTATTCGTCTCACATTTAATTTATTCCTTTTTTATACCGCCCAATTTTTATTTTTGACGTTCGTTTAAACTTAAACAAACCTTAATGAATAACTGGTTTAATAAAAATGGCATCCACCTGGCCATTATTGCATTTTTGTAGTCAGTGTGTACGT
>NZ_AJLG01000013.1 GCF_000258495.1 Pedobacter agri PB92 | reverse complement strand
ACGGAGCATTTTTTTATTTATTGATCTGGATCAGCATCGGCACCCTTTTGGTCGGTATCGTTGTCATCCAGTTGCTTAAAGGTTCCATCTTCAGCATAGGCCTTATCGGCATCGCTTCCAGCCAAATCATTATCCGGAATTACGCCTGTTTTGCTTTGATCCTTAGCCTGTTGCTCCTCTTGTTCCTCTTTGGGATTTCCATTTTCCATATCCTTAATCTTTTACTAACAACCATTTCGATTGATAAGGGTTTTATGTTTATGAAATTAGCTCAATGATTATTCCGGTAACGATATTTCAAAATCAGCATTAAAATATCCATTGAAAAAGAAAAGGCGTTTGTGATGAGAATGGGCCAGTCCATAATTAGCATCCCGTAATAAAACCATAAGCCATTTCCGGTGAGAAGTACGATAAACATAAAAGGCGAGACATTGGCTGCTTTTTTGGTTTGAAACGTTTTTACAATCTGCGGCGTGATGGCCAACGCTGTTAATACACCAGCGGTTATCCCAATTATTAATTTCAAATCCATCGTCTTTTTCTACACACAATCGGATTAGTTCAATAATGTTTTGTTTTCGAAAAGTCGCGTAGTTAAATCTTGCAATCTACTAATTAGGGCAGGTAGTTCACGCAGCGAAATACGGCTCATAAATGTATTTATACGCAACGTTTCAAAGCATAAAACTATGTTCATTTAAATCAGTTGTGTAACAAACATCAACCTAAATATAATATTATGGCTACTACAGCAAAAGCAAAAAAAGCAAGCAAAAAACCAACAGGTAATACAGGTAAAATGGAAGATTCAGAATTCCATAAATTCTTTGTTGACGAATTGAAGGATATCTATTGGGCAGAAAAGCATCTGGCTAAGGCGCTTCCAAAATTTAAAAAAGCAGCTACAAGTCCTGAATTGGTAGAAGCTTTTGAAAAACATGCACAGGAAACCGAACAGCATATTGTTACGCTGGAAGAAATTTTTTCTTCACTAGATGAAAAGGCTACCGCAAAAAAATGTGATGCCATGGCTGGATTGCTTGAGGAAGCAAATGGAATTATCGAAGAAACGGATAAAGGTACAATGATCAGAGATGCGGGATTAATTTTGGCGGCACAGAAAGTAGAGCACTACGAAATTGCAACTTACGGTACGTTAGCGGTATTTGCAGAAAACATGGGCCATACTGACGTGGCTGCCTTGCTTAATCAAACATTAGAAAACGAGAAAGCTACTGACGCTATACTTACGCAAATAGCTGAAGGTACTATTAATGCACAAGCTGCAGAAGAATAGTGATTACGCTCAGCTAATTGAAAAGACTTCCAGGTTTGGAAGTCTTTTTTTTTCAGAAAAGTTGCATTCCTTATAGCTATGCAATTTTTTGAACAATGCTAAACAAATATTTGAAACTGCTTGTCATTATTACAAAATCTATACTATGAAAAAGACAATCATATTTGTACATGGCATGTTTCAGAACCCAAAAAGTTGGGAAGGCTGGATTAATTTTTTTGTAATCGAAAGGTTATAATTGTATTGCGCCGGCATGGCCTTTTCATGATGGAGAACCTGCGACTTTACGAAACCATATCCCTGAACAACTAGGCGACTTGGAATTGGATGACATCATTACGCCAATTGAAACTGAAATTTTAAAACTTGATGAAAAACCAATCATCATTGGTCACTCCGTTGGGGGCTTAATTGCTCAGCTTTTGCTTGCTAGAGGTGTGGTGAGTTCGGCGGTTGCCATCTGTTCAGTAGCACCAAATAAAATGATTACTTTCGACTGGTCGTTTTTCAAAAACGCCGCAACCATTGCAAATCCATTAAAGGGCAATGAACCCATCCCGATGGATTTGGAAACTTTTAAAGGCGCTTTCGCAAATACTTTAACTGATGCGCAGGCTCAAACTGAATTCGAAAGAACAGCAACTCCGGATAGCAGAAATGTTTTTAGAACCTGCATGACTGATTCAGCAGATATCGATGTTGAATTGCCACACGCACCGCTCCTGCTCATTTCTGCTTCAGAAGATATGATCTGTCCGGCCTCGTTAATTGAGAAAGAACAGCATGCTTACACGGATGAAACCAGTATTACCGATTTGAAGGAATTTCAGGGCCGAAGTCATTATATCTGTAATGAACCTGGCTGGGAAGAAGTTGCCGATTACACATCACAATGGATTGACAGGCAGCTGAACAATATGCCCTTAACCGAAGACTTTAAACAGATTTAAGAATCACAATATCCTAAAAAGCTCATTTTAATCATGAGCTTTTTTAGTTTTTTGCATAGCGCAATCAGCGGCTATTTTCAATTTATCGAAACTTTAAAAAGTAAACGGTGTTGATTTTTTAAAAGAATGATATATGAAACTTACCAATTTTACTTTAGCAGCACTTACATTAACTTTTTTTTTAAGTTGTAGTAATTCAGAAAAAACCGGAGAAAAATCTTCTGATTCAAACGAAAATGCTGTAAAAATAGATACCGGAATTACTGAAAACGACAATGCTTCAAAGCTTGATCTGGCAGATATTGAATTTTTAAAAAACGCAGCAATCATTGAAATGGCTGACGTGGAAATCGGAAATAAAATTATCCAGCTGGGTGCCACAAATGATATTTTAACATTTGCCAATAAATTGGTAACGGATCAAACTGCTTCTGGTAATGCCTTAAAAAACCTGGCTAAAAAAAAGGGTTTCAGTTTACCGAACACATTACCAGATTCGAGAATACAATCGATTAAACGGTTGGAAACTTTTAAAGAGGATGGCAAAAATGAATTTTTCATTGATACCATTATCAAAGACCATCAGACTACAATTGATCTTTTTGCGGCCGCAGCGAAATCTAAAGACGCCGATATTGCAGCATTTGCAGAGTTAACAAAACCAACTTTATTAAATCATTATGAGGAAGTCAATAAAATTAAGAAAAAGATACTCGAATCGAAAGCTGGCCAGGGAGAAGATCCGTTAAAAAAGAGCGATCAGAAGAATTTTAAGCGTTAACAAATCGCTTAATGTGATTCAACAGCAATTATATTTTTCACTGCTAATTCTACCGCACCAACTTCATCAGGAAAAAATGGCTGAATAACAGAAAAAGTTAGTGCTAATAAAAAAGCAATCAATATACAATAGAAACTAGCCTTGGCGCTATATTCCATTTGTTCGGGTCTTCTGCCTTGTTCCATTTTAATCATAGGGATAGTGACAACAAGACAATAAATATTGCAAAATGTTTGCCGAAACAAAAAAAATCTACTTAGGCATAAAAAGAAAAAAAATATGGCTTTAAAAACTACAAACAAACCTTACCAACTATTACTTGATGTACTTAGCGCAGCGGGTATGGGTTTAGGCATTTATCTCACCAAACCTTCATTGGAAAAAAGATTATCAAAAAGCATTAGTCTGGCAAATTCAAGCGTAAATAAAACGTTCGAACATTCGCCAGCATCGAAAAGCGTCAATCCTGTAAATTTTGAACTTGCTGGTTTAGGTGGCATTGCCGCTTACAAGATCTACAAAGGATTTAAGAGGAATAAAAAAGCAAATGTGGTAGAAGGTTTTTTCTTAACTGCAGTGCTTACTGCAGCCGTAATTTACACAGCAAGCATATCGAAATCGAAAGCTAACATTGACCAAACGGGACAATTATAAAATGTCCCGTTTAAAAAAACTTAACGAATGGTAGAATACCAATTAATGGGATGCGATCTCAAATTCATTCCATCTCGTTCAATGTGGTATAGGATAATCGGTATCGTAAAATCTATCATTCTTTCTACTTTCTTAGATAATCTTCCAAGGAAATCAATACTGGAGATTCCCTCTTTTAGATGAACATAAATTACTGTCGGCGTTTTAAATTCAAAACGATCGATCATTCCTGGCCATTCGCTCTTAATGCGGTTTAGGAAATTAGGAATTTTAACGTAGTCTAGGTTTTTTTCCATATTTCAAGTATTTATTCTTTAAATTAAGTAATCGGTTGCAATAGTTAAAGCGAATATTGAAGATGAACAACTTTTTTACAAACGAGTAAATGCCTGTGTCGCACAAAATCGTCACTTAAATTTAGATACCGTATTAGGCTACGTATTTATACTTAAACCATTTCATTTATGAATCTTAATTTAGACGACTGAACAATAGCCGATTAAATGAGAAAGCGGGTGTTAATTCTTGATGATGATGATTCAAATGCTGAAGCATTGGCTTTAATTATGCAAGAAGAAGGCTACGAAGCCTTATCTATTATTTCTGCATCAGATTTATTGCAAACCATTACCGATTTCAATCCGCACATCCTGCTTTTAGATATACAACTCGGAACATACGATGGCAGAATTCTTTGCAGAAATTTAAAACAACAGGCAGCGACCAAGCACTTACCCATAATTCTTATCTCGGCCATGCTTTCTAGTCAGCTCACAGAAACGAATGCCAATGAGGATGGAATGATCAATAAACCTTTCGAAATTGATGAACTCATTTCGATGGTTGAGCGCTTGCTTAAAATGCCCTGAAATGAACAATTAATGATCATAAATTTTTGAAAATTTTTGGCAATAAGTATTATTACGCAATAATATACTGATTTTAAAAAAGCCCGGATTTCTGCTTAGAAATTTGGGCTTTTTTTAAACTGCGTAACCGTTTAAGATGGAAAACCGCACAAGTGCTGCTGTGTTTTTACAACCCGTCCGATCGATGAGTGCCTGCCTTAAACCTTCGACAGTTCGTCTGCTTAAAAATAGCTTATCAGCCATCTCCTGGTTAGTCATTCCCTCTCCAATCAGTTTAAGTACGCTCAACTCCCGCTCTGAAAACTGAAGCCTGTGATTTTGCTCAGGAGAAAGCATAACCAACTGTTTATTAAACCTTTCCAATATCGAAATACACAAACTAGAAGAAACATAGCGATGGCCTTTCATTACATGTTGCAGGCAAAACAATAACTCATCAGCACCTACACTTTTTAACAAATATCCGTTTGCACCTGCCAAAAAAGCGTTTGATGGGTACTTCTCATCTTCCAAAACACTTAACAGAACAACTTTAAGATTTTTAGCCTTCTTTTTGATCAGGGGAATCATTTCAATCCCATCCATTTCAGGCATTAAAACATCTGATAAAATGATATCAGCCTGAATGCCAGCATCTATCAAATCAAGCAGTTCACGTCCGTTAGCAACATCTGCTACCACCTCAACCGATTCGTATTTATCCATAAGTGCGGTAAGCGACTCACGCATTAAGTGATGGTCATCTACCAGGATTATTTTGATCATAAACCAAATATAATTGAAGGAATGTAATTCAGAAAACAGGGCATTTTCAAGAAGCCTGAATAATGGTCTTTTTGTGCCAATTCAAGTATTTATTTGGGTAATTCTACATAAAACGTAGTCCCTTTTCCGGTTTCGGTATCAAACCAAATCCTACCGCTGTGAAGCTTGACAATATTATAGATAATGCCCATGCCCAACCCACCAGAATCTTTGCCTTGCAAGCCCGCCTTAAAACCTTGCTCACCTCGTTCAAACAAAGTTGATCTGATTTCTTCGGATATTCCTCTTCCATTATCGTATACCGAAATGATCACACTTTCACCCAAATCATTTACAGCAATACCAATTGTGCCATTCTCATCAGTAAATTTTATTGCGTTTGATACGAGGTTATTGATTACCTGCAAAAACTTCATACCATCAAGCGGAAGGTAGATTTTATCTTTATTGCTTTTAAATTTAAAAATCCTTACTGCCCGAAGCTGCGACCGGCGGTAATACCTTAAAGCATCTTTTAGCTCCCAAACCAATTCCAGCCGATCTTTACTAATTTCCACTTCGTTTGACTTGATAAACTCATGATTGATTACACTCCTCACTAAACGCGTATTCCGATCGCACATGTCCATCATAAACCGAAGCGATTCCTTCAGTTCCTTATCGCCAGTACTGGCTATGCCCCTTTCCATTGATGATGCCGTTAATTTCATCATTCCCAAAGGTTCCTTCAAGTCGTGAGACAATACCTCGAGCGTGATGTTTTTGCGGTAGTTGATCTGCTCGATGTGTAGTTTATTGTGCCGCTCAACCGTAATGTCTTCTACAATACCACATAAAATTATTTCCGACTGCTTAAATGGATAAATACTTATTTTTACATATTTCTCCCTGTTGCCTGGAAAACTTAAACGAAACTCATACTTTTTAGCCGCCATATCTTCGAGGCACTCCTCGTAACAGGAAACGATATGTTCCCGGTCATCATCATGTGCAGATTCAAAAAGTAAATGAGGGTGATTTAGAATGGATTCTTTTTCTACTTCCCAAATTTTAGCCAGGCCAGCATTTACATAGAGAAATCGTTCGGTTTGTAAGTTATAGATGAAATAACCATCGTTAGAACTTTCACCAATTTTGCAAAATAATTCGCTGCTTGTTTCATTCATACGGATGCATTTCAATTAGGATAGTTAGGCAAATCAGAAACGCAGATTAGTAAAAAAGGTTTTATTTATTTATAAAAAGTCTATCATCAGGTATGGTTATGAATAGCGCTGATCTTTCTGAGCGTTAGCGATTTAAAAACAAATTGTAATTTTTTGGAAATGGGATGAATTTTCATTTGTAACTTTACCTCATGACAATGCAAGAACTCCAGGAGCTGGAAGATTTTTTCGCCAATGCTGGCAAACAACAAGTGCCGATCTTTTTAAACCAGGCCACTGAAATAACGGATTACGATCATTTTCTGCAAAGCCACTTCCAGCCTTTAAAGGCTAATCTAACCTCTAAAGTAAATCAGCCATTAATTTACAGATTAAAAACCTTAAAACTAATTATTGAATCAAATGCATAGTTTATTTATGATCGCTATGCCCCAAATCCTTCTCCGGACTAACATGATCCCGAACCAAACGTTTTAGTTCTTTTATCTCAGGAAATCGTTCCATCGCTTTTCTGTCAAAAATCAATAGGTCATCTGCAAAAACGTAAAATGCTCCACCGGTTTCACTCGGAACCAACATTACGCCCTTAATTTCGTCGGTAAAAGTTTGTAATAATTCCTGCGCCATATAAGCCGATCGAAGCATCCAGCCGCATTTAGGGCAATATTCAATAGTGATAATGGGTTTCATGTTGCCAATATAAAGATATCTTTTCTTAAGCTTCGCCGTTTCTATGATTGAGCTAATTCCAGCGGATTTATTTTTTAATATAGATTTAAAAAATTATCAACTATATTGGCGAAAGTTGGTTATTGTAATCAGTATTATCCTATTTTTTATGACGAAAAACATCTTTATCGCATCTGCAGAACCCTATACCGGAAAATCAGTGATTGCATTTGGCATGATTAATATGCTGCTGGCTAAAACCCAGAAAGTAGGTTATTTCAAGCCTATCATTGCTCAAGAAGATCCAAATAAAAGGGATGAACACGTTGAAGCCATGCTTGACTATTTTTCACTTCCTATCCGCTATGAGGATGCTTTCGCATTTACGCGACAGGATATGCTTCACCAGGCAGAAGATAGCGGAACGATTATCAATACCATCATTAGCAAATATAAAAAGCTGGAAGATAATTATGATTTTACGGTAATTGAAGGCAGCGATTTCCTTGGCGAAGGCAGTGCCTTTGAATTTGAATCAAACGCCCTGATGGCCAAAAACCTTGGCGCTCCTGTATTAATTGTAGTTTCCGGCAAAGGAAAAACAGCAAGTCAGCTATTTAAAAGTGCCATTAATATATACCGAAACTTTTTGTTAAGAGATGTTCAGGTATTGGGTGTTGTGGCCAATATGGTTAATCCTGAAGAAGCTGAAAGAATTAAACAAGCATTAACCAATCAATTACCACTTGAATTACTAATTGCTGTAATCCCTATTGAAAGTGGCTTGCAAAGCCCTACAATGAAAGAAATTGCAGCAGCTTTAGACGCTGAGATTTTATTTGGTGCGGATTTATTGGATAACCAGGTTGATAATTTTGTAACCGGTGCGATGATGCTGCCTAATTTTTTAAGGCATATTAAGGATAATTTATTAATAGTCACACCCGGAGATAGAGGCGATATCATCATTGGCTCCTTACAAGCCAATCTTTCAGCCAACTATCCAAAAATCGCCGGCATTGTACTCACTGCAGGCAGTTTGCCTGATGAGCCGATGATTAAATTAATTGAAGGTTTGCAAACCATCATCCCAATTATTGCGGTACAAAAAGGCACATTTGAAACTACTACAACTATTGGTTCCATCCACTCTAAAATTACGATCGATAACAAAAAGAAAATTGAACTGGCGATTGATATTTTCGAAAAACATGTTGATTTAAAAGCACTTGATGATAAAATCATCACTTTCAGTTATCAGGGCATTACGCCCCATATGTTCCAGTACCAATTGGTAAAGTGGGCTAAACGAGAGAAAAAACATATCGTTCTGCCAGAAGGAAATGACGAACGGATATTAAAGGCGGTAGAAAAACTAATTGCTCAGGATATTGTAGACATTACTTTGTTGGGCGATCCGTTAGAAATTGGAAATTCAATTAAACGCCTTGGCTTGAATTTAGATGCGAACGCCATTCACATTCATAATCCTGCCCATTCAGCGCAATACGATGCATACGTAGAAACATTACACGAGTTGCGCAAGGCAAAAAACGTCAACCTGGAGATGGCCCGCGATATGATGACCGATGTATCCTATTTCGGTACCATGATGGTTTACAAAGGTGATGCCGACGGAATGGTTTCTGGTGCGGTTCATACCACTCAACATACCATCCGCCCTGCGTTACAATTTGTTAAGACCCGACCAGGTGTTTCGGTTGTGTCGTCCATATTTTTTATGTGTTTGCCCGAACGTGTAGCCATTTTCGGCGATTGCGCCGTAAACCCAAACCCTACTGCCCAACAACTTGCTGAGATAGCCATTTCATCAGCCGAAAGCAGTGCCAAATTTGGTATTGAGCCAAGAATCGCCATGTTGTCCTATTCATCGGGCACATCTGGTGAAGGCGAAGATGTGGAACGTGTTAGAGAAGCTACTGCAATTGTGAGGGAAAGGTATCCGGAGTTGAAAATTGAAGGTCCTATTCAATATGATGCAGCAGTTGATCCAATTGTGGGCAGACAGAAAATGCCGAATTCAGAAGTGGCCGGAAGAGCGAGTGTATTGATCTTTCCTGATCTGAATACAGGAAATAACACTTACAAAGCAGTACAACGGGAAACCGGTGCTTTAGCTATCGGCCCAATGTTGCAAGGTTTGAATAAGCCGATTAATGATTTAAGTCGTGGCTGTACGGTAGACGATATTTTTAACACGGTAGTAATTACGGCAATACAATGCCAGGATTTATAAAATTAACATGAACATTCTAGTCATCAACTCAGGGAGTAGCTCCCTAAAATATCAACTCTTTAAAATGCCAGTGAAAGCCCCCATCTGTAGCGGATTGGTGGAACGGATTGGGATTGAAGGTTCATATATTAAACATACTGTATTTAGCGGAGCAGAGAAATTTGTAACCGAGAAAACCGATTTCATTGCTGATCATGCTGATGGATTGACCCAGGTTTTGGCCTTACTAACCGAAGGCGAACAGGCGGTAATTACCAGTCCTGATGATATTGCAGCCGTAGGCCACCGGGTAGTGCATGGTGGGGAACATTTTTCAGGCCCAACGTTGATTACTGAGGAAGTGAAAAAGCAGATTAAAAAACTATTTTCACTGGCACCGCTCCACAATCCGGTAAATTTAAAGTGCATTGAGGTAGCTGAACACACTTTTCCAAATGCGAAGCAAGTGGCCGTGTTTGACACCGCATTTCATCAAACCATCCCACAACAGGCATTTAGATATGCCATTCCCGACCAATATTACAAAGAACATGGCATTAGGGTTTATGGATTTCATGGTACCAGCCACAAATATGTAAGCGAGCAAGCCATTAAGTGGTTAGATAAAAAAGATTCGAAAATCATCACCATACATTTGGGCAATGGTTGCAGCATGACTGCCGTTCGGGATGGTAGATCCATTGATACCAGCATGGGTTTTGGACCATTGAGCGGTTTGGTTATGGGTACACGATCTGGTGATATCGATCCATCTGTTATTTTTCATTTGATTGAACATGCAGGCTACAGCCTCGATCAGCTCAGTACTTTATTTAACAAACAATCGGGATTATTGGGTGTAGGTGGTTCAAGTGACATGCGTGATATTGGCAAACTTGCTGCTGAAGGTAAAGATGGCGCAATACTTTCACTTGAATTGTATGCTTACCGCATTAAGAAATTTATTGGTGCCTATGCTGCCATTTTGAATGGTTTGGATGCCATTGTATTTACCGCTGGTGTTGGCGAAAACGACAAATCGATGCGGGCAGCAGTGTGTAAAGAATTGAACTACCTCGGTATTGACATGAACAAAGAAAGCAATCTGGACTATTCCGGCGGGATTGCGGATGTGAGTTCAGCTGATTCAAAAGTAAAAATTCTGGTTATTCCAACCAATGAAGAGTATGAAATTGCTCACCAGTGTTTTGGGTTATTGGCATAAAAAAAATCCCTCATCAGATTTTTTTTGATGAGGGATTTCTATTTAAACTTCTAAAACGGATAAAATATTTCCAGAAGGATCTTTAAACCAGGCAATTTGAGGTCCCTCCGATCCTCTTGATATTCCTTTCTCATCGGTTTTAATGTATTCCGAATGATATTGTTCAAATTTTACACCTTTAGCGATCAAATCATCGACGGTTTGCTCGATACTTGCTACCGGAAAATTTAATACGGTAAAGGTTGCAGGTTCATGATCATCTTTTGGATAAAGCATAATATTTTCGGCGCCATCTATTACCAACTCCAGTATACCCATTTCTCCAACTTTGGTTTTTAAACCGATTGATTCATAAAATGCTTTTGCTTCTTCTATATTTTTAACAGAAAAAGAACTGAATGCTTTACTTGTTTGCAACATGATTATAAAAATTAGTTAAACAATATTTAGAGCGTTTTCGGTTAGCTTTTCCAGGCGCCGATCAATCTTCTGATCACTATAATTTCTGCAATGTGATAGGCATTGTGATCGGCTATTTGCAATGCTTCGCGTAAAAGTGTTTGCCCTTGTCCATGTGGAATTTGTTGGTAAAGATCTTCAGATTCTATGAGTTCGATAAATTCCAAGAGATCTTTTTCAATGCTGGCAATGGTTTTATTCCAGGCTTCTTCAGTTTCAGGTGCAACTTCTTTAGGCCAATATTCATCCGGCCATTTCGGCGATTGATGATTTCCATCTTTACTAAATTCCAGCATATCCCATTGTGCAATCCGGATATGCTCCGCTAACTGCCAAATGCTGTACGGTAATTGATGGGGTTTTTGCGAAACCTGTTCTATACTTAAATCAGCAAGTGCTTCTTTTAAACCTACGTGTGCTCCACCTCCACTTAACAATTTTTTGAGTTCGTTGATGAGGATTGAGGTCTGATTTTCCATAAGATTGATAAATGTTTCCAAGATTTAACAAAATAGAAAGCCGATGGTTTGGAGTAGTTATTTTCTAGTACTTTTGAATATGAACTTTCAAGATATTTTCCCTGTACTTAAAGAATATACTTATTTTAATACCGCCTATTCCGGAATTTTATATCAACCATTAATAGCATGGCGTCAGCAGCATGATCAGCAATATTTAGCTGGAGGCAGTAATTTTAGGTTAGAGAGCGGCACCATCATCGAAAAACTAAGGCTAAAACTATCTGAAATTTTTCAGGCTAAAAACGTATTTCTGATACCGAACTTTTCTTTTGGCTTTAATACTTTGTTAAACGGCCTGGCGAAAAACCAGCGCTTTTTGTTGTTAAATGAAGATTATCCTTCTGTAGCCTATCCTGTAAAATCCAGTGGTTTTGAATTCCAAGAAGTTTCGATTGATGAAAATCTTGAAGAAAATATTTTGAAAGCGATTGAATCATTCAAACCTACAGCATTTGCGTTTAGCATGGTGCAATATATCAGCGGCTATAAATTATCAGAGCGCTTCATTAAACAAATAAAACAAAATTATCCGCAGCTGATGTTGATTGCCGATGGCACCCAATTTTGTGGCACTAAAACATTTAACTTCGAAGAATCGGGATTGGATGCCATGCTTTCCAGCGGTTATAAATGGCTCCTTTCGGGCTTTGGAAATGGTTTTTGTATGTTATCAGATCAGCTTATTAATGTACTTTATCAGGAAAAATCTACTGAAAGCTTACCTACTGCGCCTTTTTTACAAGGTAAAAGCCATTTAGTTATGAATTTCGAGCCTGGCCATTTAGACACTCTTAATTTTGGTTCGCTTGACTATAGCCTCAATTTCTTGCAATCTGTCGGATTTGAAGCTATTGAAAAAAGCAATCAACTACTTTGTAATCAAGCCAGAGCAGAATTTTACAACAGGGGTTTGCTGCCAGAATGGATGATCAAAAGAGAGAGTCAATCGACCATTATCAGCTTACCTTTAAAAACAGAAATGGTCGAAAATCTGGCGAACGCCAAAATCTTATGCTCAGCAAGAGGTGCCGGTACAAGATTTTCATTCCATTTTTATAATACGGTGGATGATTTACAACAGTTGCTGGATGTGATTGACGGGAAAAATTAATCCACTTTCCAAACAGCATCAACAAAATATTCCTGACGATCGAAAAAGCGGTGCATTGGCGTGAAACCTGTTTTGCTCGCTAATGCATCAATATCCTCCAGTGAATATTTTTGTGAAATTTCCATGTAAATGTGTTCGTTTTTATTGAAGTGAATGGTTTCATCGCCAATATTTACACGTTGATCGTTCAAGCTAATTAAATAGCTTTTACATGCGCCAGTTTCCGGATCGTATGAGGCATAATGATCAAAATTTGAAATATTGAAATCGCCATCCAGTTCTCCATTAATTCGATTGAGCAGATTCAGGTTAAAAGAGCGTGTAATTCCGGTCGGGTCGTTGTAAGCGGCTAAAATTTGTTGCGGATTTTTCTTCAAGTCAAATCCAATAATTAACAAATCATTTGGAGAAAGCTCCTCCCGCAAATCACGACAAAAGTTTTCTGCTTCTGCTAAATCCATATTGCCAATGTTAGCGCCCATAAATAGAACTACTTTTCGACGGTTGGACATAGCCTTTGCCTTTTCCAGCATTTTGAAATAATCACCGTTCAAACCTTCAATTTGCAGATCAGGTAGTTTTTTAGGCAAATTTTCTTCTAAATCAGCAATTACATGAGCAGAAATATCGATAGGTAGGTAGGTGAAATTTAACTGCGCCTGAAGCAAAGCCTTCAGCAAATGAATGGATTTGGTGGCATCACCTGCGCCAAGTTCAATTAAATCGAAAGCATCCCCATCTAAGGAAATCAAAGTAGCCAGCTTAGCCGATTGTTCCTGAAGAATTTCCATTTCCGAATCGGTAAGGTAATATTCTTTCATTTCCATAATCTGCTGAAAAATCTGGTCGCCTTTTTCATCGTAAAAATATTTTGAGCTTAAAAATTTTGTTTCAGCTTGTAAACCAGCTAAAACATCATTTAAAAACTGCGAACCAACCGGAACCATACGTTTTGTAATCATCGTATCCATAAAAATTATTTTGCTAATCGAATGCCAGTAAACTGCCACCTCAAATGTGGATGAAAGAAATTTCTGTAAGTAATACGTTCATGGCCCTGCGGTGTAGCAACAGATGCGCCACGCAACACTTTTTGATTGACCATAAACTTGCCATTGTATTCGCCAATTGCACCTGGAGCTTTGCTAAAACCTGGATATGGCAGGTATGCGCTTTCTGTCCACTCCCATCTTTTGCCCCAATCAAATTTTTGCGCTGCTATTTCCCATTCAAATTCTGTGGGCAAACGTAATCCTTTCCAACTGGCATAAGCGTAAGCCTCATAATAACTTATGTGCGTTACTGGAGCATCAAAATTAAGTTTCTGTAAGCCATTTAGGGTGTAGTGATGCCATAGCCCATCAATTTTATTCCAGTACAAAGGCGCATTAATCTGGTTGTTTTTCACCCAATCCCACCCTTCTGCATGCCAGTAACTAAAATCCTGATATCCGCCAGCATTGATAAAATCAAGATACTCATGGTTAGTGACCAGATTGGCGCTAATGGAGTAGTGAGGTAGGTAGACTTTGTGTAGCGATAATTCATTATCAAAACTAAAGCCATCACCCTTATAGCCTATTTCATAGATACCTTCTGTGATGTTGATCATATTCTCTCCAGAGACTGATTCTGTTGCATCTTTCCAATCTTTTGAGTAAGCCGGAAACAAAGGATTGTTGCCCAGAATATATTTAATATCAGTAAGCAATAATTCCTGATGTTGTTGTTCATGGTTGAAGCCCAGAATCAGCAATTCAGTTAGCTTTTCATCAACCGGACAGGAAAGTAATTTTTGCATGGCCTCATCTACATAGGCACGATATTGATAAACTTCATTAACGCTTGGTCTGCTCAGATTTCCGCGATCGGTGCGGATAACCCTTGCGCCTACAGTTTCATAATAACTGTTAAAAACATAATTAAACTCTGGGTTAAATTCCTGGTAGTTTGCAGAAAAGGCTTTGAGGATAAATGTTTCAAAAAACCAGGTGGTATGGCCAAGATGCCATTTCGGGGGACTTACATCTGCAATCGGTTGAACAACATAATCCTCCGTTTGCAAAGGCTCACATATTTGTTCAGAATGCTTTCTTATGCGCAAGTATTCTTCAATAAAATTCATTTGTTGTTATCCAGATATTGCTTAAGATCTGTGATGGTATAAACACCCAGTTCTTTCGATTGTTTTCTCCGCATCATTAATGCATAAGAATTATTGAACCCAATAGGCGTTAACCATTTAATCTGAAATTTCTTACGAAACTCGTCATTTACATAACGGTAAGTTTTATCTTTATCATGCGCTATCTGCTTTGCAAATTCAGCTTTGGGTTGCAGCAAAACCAATAATCCGGTACCGGTATATTCAGGATAAAAGTCAATCTGATCATTCACCAAAGCATCGAAACAAATTTTCGTACCGCCTAAACCCGTTTTAGTAGCCACTTTATAATCAGTATTTCCCTGAATAAGCATTTTGTACATTTCCGCCAGGATATATTGCTCACCAAAAATCTTTGAGCCAATGCGAACTATGCCCGCTTTTCCATTTTTCGAAACTTTAAAAAGATTCCGACTGATCAGGAAATCTTTCGCTACCTTTTCCGGACTTTGGTGCAGTTGATCTGTTTTATAGTTCAGATCCGTCATGATTGAATCACTTATTTTGCCTGCTAGTAAATTCAATACTTTTTCAAGTTCCGGAAACTTTTTTAATGAAGATTCCCGCACAATCGGTGCCGCATAGTAAGGTGGAAAAATGCGCTGGTCGTCTTTCAGAATAGTGAGGTCGAAGGCTTTTAATCTTCCATCAGTAGAATAGCCGCTAATTACATCCAGTTCCTTTTCAAAAGCAGCTTTATACATTACTGCATCGCTAATTACGATGGTATGTATTTTTAACCCATACACTGATTTTAAACCCAAATCGCCATCTTGCCGCCCCATAAACTCGGGTGTAAAACCAGCTGTAAGTGAACTTCCGTATGCTTTTGGCAGCAAATAAAAGCCGCTCAAAATGAGTAGAAAAATTGGTAAAACAAGCAGAACCTTGCGCAACCTTTTAAAGTTTAAATTTTGCAGCAAAGCGAGCAGACCATCTAAAACAATCGCTAAAACTGCCGCCGGGATAGCTCCAGCCAAAATCATATTGGTGTTATTTAAAGATATTCCACCGAAAATAAATTCACCCAAACCACCTGCCGCAATGTAAGATGCCAGTGTTGCCACACCAACATTAATTACCGTTGCCGTTCTGATGCCTGCTAAAATAACGGGCATAGCCAACGGAAGTTCTACTTTGAAAAGTATTTGCCAATTGTTCATTCCCATTGCTTTGGCAGCTTCCCGAATACTTGCATCTACGCCGACAATTCCGGTATAGGTATTTCGGATAATGGGTAACAATGCATAAATAAGCAAAGCTACAATAGCGGGTTTAGCACCAATGCCCAACAAAGGAATCATGAAACCCAATAGGGCTATGCTCGGAATGGTTTGAAGCACGCCCGCAAAAGCCAGAACAGAACCCGAAATTTTTCTTTTCCTGGCGATTAAAATACCGAGTGGCAAACCGATAAGTACGGCGAAAAGAAGAGAAATAAAAGTTAAGCCTACATGTTGAAAGGTTTGGTTGAGCAGTTTATCAGATTGCTCGGACATGAATTGCCACAGGCTCTGCTGATTTTCACTCATGAGATTGCTTTTTTTGATAGCGTTTAAACGCCTCGGTGATTGCGCTGAAAGCGATATTTTTCTGTTCGCCAGATGGGTTTTTTACTACAAGAGATGGTGCTGATTGTAATTTATCCATTACATCCCAAACGCTTACCGAAGAAGATAGAGAGGTTGCGCTTACAGGTTCGGATGATGGAATCAAATCCCAAATATCATCCATCGAGATAATTTTAAATTCCAATGAAAGCTTTTCGCTGGCCAGAAAGTTTTTAGCAAAGTCAGTAACAGGTTTATAAAGCAAATCCTTTGGCGTTCCAATTTGAACAATCTCCCCCTTATTCATCAGGCAAATCCGGTCTGCAAGTTCAAACGCTTCATGAATATCATGAGTAACCATTACCATCGTTTTTCGTTTCAATTCCTCTAATCCTTTAAATTCTTTTCTGATGCTCGTTCTGGTTACATTATCAAGCGCTCCGAAGGGTTCATCCATTAACAAAACAGAAGGATCTGTAACCAATGCTCTCGCTAAACCCACACGTTGCTGCTGACCACCACTAAGTTCGCCTGGGTAAGCGGATAAATATTTCTCAGATAAGTGAAGTTTTTCTATGATTTCATTACTTCGTGATTTGATCTTTTCTTTTTCCCAACCTAATAATTTAGGAACAATGGCGATGTTTTCCGCAACGGTATAGTGTGGAAATAGTCCCGTGTTTTGTAGCACATAACCAATTCCTCTTCTCAATACTTCAGGTTTTTCCTTCGCAATATCTTTTCCGTTAACGAGGATGTTTCCAGCATCCGGCGTAATTAACCGGTTAATCATTTTAAGCGTGGTGGTTTTACCGCATCCACTGGTGCCAAGCAAAATAAGATTTTCTCCCTCCGATACTTCAAAGGAAACTTGCTTAACAGCGAGCGTATTGCCATAGCTTTTGCTTACCGCCTCAACTTTAATCATCTAATTTCATAAATAGATTATTCAAAGATTCACTATAGGTTGGATGTGCAAAAATGCCATATCGAATATCTTCATAAGTAATTCCCCCTTGCATAGCCATTTGTAAAACCGACATAATTTCTCCACCATCGGCTGCGATGACAGCAGCACCCAGAATTTGTTTGGTTTTCGCATCAACAACTGCTTTCATTAAACCAAAAGTTTCGCCGGTTTCAATCCCCCGGGCTACATTTGCCATCGGTAAAAGCGCCACTTTATAATTTAATCCTTGCTCTTTCGCTTCAGTTTCTGAAATACCAACTCTCGCCAATTGCGGATCAGTAAACATGCAATACGGAATCGGTCGGTTTTTTATGGTGAGCTTTGTTTTCTCAATTAAATTGCGATAAACAATAGTATAATCGTTGTATGCGATATGCGTGAATGCCGGACCGCCCTTTACATCGCCCAAAGCATAAACACCTTTTATATTGGTTTCTAACTTTTCGTTTACGATGATGTGACCTTTATCATCTTTTTTTATTCCAGAATAAGTTAAGCCTAGATCATCTGTTTGAGCTTTCCGACCAGCTGCCACAAGAATATGACTGCAATTAATTTTTCTGGCACCTGATTTATCTTCAATTTTTACAGATAGACCATTCTTGGTTTTCGTTACTGATTCAATGGTAACTGATCTTAAAACTTCGATTTTTTCGTTATCAAGTACCTTACATATTTCATCCGCAATCTCCTGATCTTCCTTCGCCAGAACATGTGGCGCCTTTTCCAGAATAGTAATTTTACTGCCAAAACGAGCAAACATTTGTCCGAATTCCAAACCTATATAATTACCGCCTATAACTACCAGATGCTCCGGAATTTCCTCAATATCTAAAATTGAGGTAGAGGTAAGATAATCTACATCTTTTAACCCATGTATATCAGGAATAATCGTCTTTGCACCAGTATTTATGAAAATAAGATCTGCACTTAAGTTTTCTGTCTTTCCATCCTTCATTTCTACCTTTAGCTCCTTTGTTCCGGTAAAAAAAGCTTTACCAAGATATAATTTCAAACCTTTCGTGGTTTTAATCCCTTTTTCGGCTGAAGCCTGGAATAAGTCGACGATCTCATTTTTTCTCTTGATGATTTTTTTTAGATCAACTTGTACATCCGGAATAACAACACCAAGTTTACCGGCAGTCCGAGCCTGGAAAGCAGCCCTTGCAGAGGCAATCATCGTTTTGGTGGGTGTACAGCCATCAATGATACAGGTTCCGCCTACTATCCTTTTTTCGATAATTGCGGTTTTCATGCCCGATTCCGCTAACTTCTTAGCCAATGGTGTTCCTGCTTGTCCTGCCCCAATGATAATTGCGTCGTAGTGTTTCATATTTCTCCTTTTACAGAAATAAAACTAGAAAAGCCAGGCATTGTTTGACTGTCATAGATTATAGTTTCATGACTTCCTTTTGAGTGCTTTTTAATGCCCAATAGATCAGCACAGGTTGAAAAAATAACCTCATCAATCTTTTCTCATCAGTATCCAATCCAAATCCGTTGCGTTTGTTAAGGTATTGAGAAATATTTCCAGGAAACACTGCAACAAATAATGATGCAGCCAAAATCCCTACAGCAGGTCTATATTTTCGCGGCGCAAGTACCAGAGAAGCACCCATTGCAATTTCCACAACTCCTGAAGCGACTACAGTATCATCTTTTTTCAATGGAACCCAATTTGGCACTTGCGCCTGAAACTCCTTTCGTGCAAAAGTTAAATGACCAATGCCGGCAACAATTAATCCTGTTCCTAATATAACTCTGGCAATATTTTGTGCAGTATGCTTTTTCATAATCACAAAACACAATTTTAGTTGAAAAGGTTTCTGGCTTATTATTCAACGAAATTAACACGTGTAGAAAACTTTTATAAGCTCATTCCTGTTATCATTCTGAAATTAGGCAGCTCAACACAAAACAAAATGAACCAGATTCTAACCGACCAAGACTATAAGATAGTTATTCAAAAAATTCAGCAACTTTCTGAGATTAAAAACGCTCACTCCATTTTTACTCCAGAGATTAATCAACTTCGTGAACTTGCTATTAATTACGAATACAAACGATATGATTTAACGCTGGTAAAAGATTTTGATCAACAATTGTCTGCCACTGGTTAGTATTCCGTTTATTCAAATATCTTTATTTCTTCTCGAAATTATTACTTCCATACAATTTATGGCGAGTTTTTATTTAATTATTTGTTTTCCAACATGAAATATCACCATGTTATTTTAAAACAGATACTTATCGTCAATAAATTGAGTAATAACTTAGGTATTAATACCCCAAATACTACCTAAAGGCAATCGTTAAATATATTTTTGAAACTAAATGTGGCAAATTTTTGTTAATAAAAGGTCATCCCTGGCGACGCAACGCTAATGACTTAATGTTTTTAACTACCACTAATAATGGATCAATTAGAATTTAGCCGAAATGCGGACGAACACGCAACTTCTTTACACTTGCATGCCATGCGCTTCACAAAAGATGAAGATGAAGCTAAGGACCTTGTTCAAGATACACTTTTAAAAGGGATTAGATTTTGCCATAATTTTGATGCAGGAACAAATATTAAAGGCTGGCTTTATGTTATTATGCGGAATACTTTCATCAATAACTACAGGAAAGATCAAAAGCGTAATGAACTGATTACAACTGAAGAAGATATTTCAAGTGCGCATCTTTTGAAAAGTTCATCTAAAAATGCTTCAGAAGGAAAGTTTGTGATGGGTGATATTCAAAAAGCATTAAGCAGTATTCATCCTAACTATAGCATTCCTTTCCAACGGTATTTTGAAGGATATAAATACCATGAAATTGCGGAGGAATTGGGTATTCCAATTGGGACAGTTAAAACGCATATCCATCAGGCCAGAATAGAACTGAAAAAGTATTTAAAGAATTACAGAGGCAATTACACTTTATAAAATTTATTTAAATCTGTTAATTAGAAGGACCTACAAAAGCATCAACTCTTTTTAATAGGTCGAAAATATCAAATGGTTTCGCAATAAAATCTTCTGCACCACATTGTTTTTTCATTTCACTTAAAGCAGCATGGGCACTCATCATCATTACAGGAATATCTTTAGTTGCATCGCTGTTTTTCAGCATGTCGCAAACCTCAATGCCGTTACCGTCTGGAAGCTTCACATCAAGTAAATAAAGGTCTTGTGATGCTTTACCATCAAAAGCCATAAACTCTTTAACGTTGGAGAAGCCGTAAACTTCGTATTGTTCTTCTGTCAAAATAAGCTCAATAATTTCTTTAATGCCCTGATCGTCTTCGAGCAGGCATATCTTCTTCCCCATAAATTCTTAGTTCAAATTAGTTTTACTGCGTAATCAGTGATAAACCGCTAAAATGCAAATTTGTTTTAGGTTTTAATAAAAAAATCCAACCAGAAAAGAATATGTTGCAAAGGTTTAAATATTCTGGGGAATGAAGACCTCCATCCCCCAGAGCTTTTCTAAAATTACATTATTCTAGTTCACATCCGGAAGGTGATTTAAAAACTGTTCCTTACTTGCTGTTTTTAAATTTATCTTAACTTCAACGCCATAGGTTCGATCATCGATATAACTTGGAAATTCTACAACAATCCGGTCATCACTCCAGGATATGATGCTATTTATATTTACAGTTTCCTTTACTCCATTATTGATCCGATAAATACTTACTGATCTTGCTGTTTCTGCAGTATTACCAAACCCATCCCCTACTATGGTCATCCAATTCGTGTTATTTACAAAACTTCTTGAAAAACCATTCAAGGTTATATTACGCTGAAATGCTGAGATAAAAGCACCCCACTTATTCCTCACCTGAATGTTATAACCATTTTTGATGGCGCCGGTTGGCTGCGTCATGGTAATTGTAGCAGCATTTGCATTTACTACGGCCGGATATTTTATACCATCGATAAACATTTCGAAATTGGCATTGGCCGCTGTTGCATTATAATTATTCCCACTTACCACAAACGTTAACATTGAAAAACCTAAGATGCCTGATGGCGTTATGGTGCAACTTGATGACAGTATTGTGGGCTCAAGGTAGGTAAATGTTAAATTTCCGTTTGGATAACTGGCTTCCACATTGTTTCGGTAAATCTTTATTTGTTGAACATTGGGCTGAGAAGATGAAAAACTTGGTGACAGGAAAGTAACGTTTCCATCATCAACACTTACCACTTGTGCATTCTGATTACCGACCGTAACCCGGATGCCATTTGTTTGTGCACCGAAGCTATTCCCTTTAATCACCACTGTAGCACCATCAATTCCGGAAACATTGCGTAACACGGGCGACGCCTGGTTTAAACTGCTTGCCACAATATTTTGCAGGTAACTGAATGGAACGGCATTGCTGGCTACACCGTCAACGGTTACCAGCACATTGCCATTGGTACCCGCCGGTATCTGTACTTTAATCTGATTAGCAGAATGACTCAGCACCGTTGCTACACTTCCATTAAACGATACCACTGGAGCAGCAGTACCGATAAAATTGGCGCCAAATAACGTCAGGGTATCTTGTGCAAAAGCCGATGTTTTGCTTAAGCCTGTAATGGTTGGTGCAATTTTGTATGTAAACGGTTGTGTATTGCTACTTACTCCATCAACGGTGACCATTACATGTCCCGATGTTGAGGCAGGTACTTTAACTTCAATGCCTGTACTATTTACTGAATTAACGGCTGCAGTTACGCCATTGAAAGTTACGTTAAGGTTTGTTCCGGCATCGAAATATCTACCAGCGATTTTAATTACATCACCAACATAACCACTTCCTTTATCAAGGCTTGTAATGTGGGGAATAAATTTAAACACCGGCCCCTGATTGGAAATGCTATTGGAGGTAACAGTGATAGGTCCGTTTTTTGCCTCCGGCACCTGTGCGATCAACTGAGCCGTAGATGATTTGGTGATAGTAGCTGGAACTCCGTTTATGGTAACCTGATTATTGGCAGCCGTTGCGCTGAACTTCCGCCCGTTAATGGTTACTTCCGTTCCTGCAATGCCTGTTAAAGGTAGTACTTCCAAAATTACAGGTGAGTCAAAATCGTAGGTAAATGTTGGTCCATTAACTGCCTGGCCATTTACTTGCAGCATAACGTTACCTGTTCCGGCCTCATAAGGTACTGTTGCCAAGATGACGTTATTGGTTGATTTTTCGATAATAAGTCCTTGCTTGTTGTTAAATAGCGCCCGTATTTTGGCCGTATCCACGGGAAAATTTTTTCCGTAAATGCGCACCTGAGTATTTTCCGTTCCTCTACGCGGACTAATACTATCAATTACAGCAGAATTATCTGTAGGTTCATATTCGAACTTTTTTGCGCATTGCGAAAAGCACATTGCCAGCACCACCAGCAATAAGCTATAAATACTATTTTTGTAAATCATTTCATCAGTATTTAATTTTTCAATTTCTTCTTATTGATTTTTCAATACCTGGCTCACTGACACCTAGTTTGGTTTTAGCCACAATCCGATAACTATATAGCGCACCTTTTTGTGCGGAAGCATCAATGTAAAAATCACTGGTTTCTACATTTGCAATGAGTTTGAATTCTTTGTCAAGATTAGATTTCCGGTAGATGGAATTTGTGAGCTTTAAGTTATTATGCGCTGGCCACGAAACATAAACGCCCTCAGGTTTATTGATCAGATAAAGATCTGCTGGTGCTGCTAAAACTGCTGTTAGCGGGATGGTGATAGTGCTTACAGGTGATAAAATACTTTGATTTGCCGACGCATTCACAGCTGAAACAGCATAATCATAATCGTAACCAGGCGCTGCAGTAGTATCATTAAAAACCGTAGTTCTTAAAGGGGCTTCATTTAGTGACTTGAATTCCTTTTCAGTTCTTAATTTTCGAAAAACCCTGTAACCCACGATGTCATCATTCTTTTCGATCATGTTTTCCCAAAAGATTTTGACTGCTTCATCGGCATACCTTAGCCCCAAACCAGATGGATAAGGAACGAATTCGACTTTTAAAGGTTTAAACATTACCGGCGATGATACCTCGCTCATTTTCTGAGAGATATTCATCAACTGAATACCGTAAAAATAAGTGCTTTGTTCGTTTAAATTTTGCAGAGAATCTGTATAGGTATTGGTACGCAACGCACCCGAAACAATCCTCATATCGTCTTTCGAAGTTCCTCTGAGTACATAATAAGCAAACTGATCAATCTCAGGATTTACATCCCAAAATAATTTTACCTGAGCCGTACTATCTTGCCAAACCTTTAAACCTTGTGGTGCCATCGGTGTATCCTGCTGACTTTTCACAGCGATATTTGCCGTTGCTGCAGGAAGCAAGGTGTAGCCTTTAACCTGGATAGTGAGTGGGCGAACCTGATAATGATAGGTTACATTAGGCAAAATTGCTTTGTCAAAATACGAACTATCTGTTGCTGAAAGTGTGGCTACCTCAATAAATCCATCTGTAGACTTTCTGGATTTCAAAATTTGCACACCTGTGTAAATGCCTTCATTCGGCAGCGCTTTCCATGATAACCATGCACCTTTTAACGAATCTTTAATGGAAAAATTAGCGATGCCTTTGATCTGGCTAAAAGATTTACTAATTGCATAGGCGGTATCAGATGGTAGGCCCTGGTTACCCGCAAAATCTTCAGGAACAACATAATAGCGATATAATTGACCTGGTTTTACTTCCTCTGCATAAAATGTTTTGGAAGTATCATTCACTGAATAAAACAATGAAGGTGGATTAATTAACTGATATGACTTTTCGCCATTTTTTAACCTGTAAATTTTACCAAACACAGCTGGTGCATTGGTTAATTTGGCGGTCCAGGTAAGTTGAATCACACTGTCTGCGTTAACTAAATCTTTTAAACGATAGGCTCCAAAAGGAATTCGTTTTACCTCATTTATCTTTTGGGTAAACAGAATTTGTTCTTTCCCATCACTATTTACCTTTACTACGCGATATGCTGTTGAGGGGTTGTTGTTTTTAATATTTTCATCTTCCCACATCATACCCATTCCCTTTAAAAACTCCTTTGAAATAAGGAACATACCCAAACTTTTGATGTTGCCAGATTGCAATTGTTTGTAAGCCGTGCTACCGTCTGTTACTTCGAGTGCATTCTTAACAGCATCAGCGATAACGGTTCCAGCACGTTTAGTAAAATCATCAAATGAACTAGGAAAGGTTAGTGTATTTATTTTTTTAAAGTTTCCTCTTCCATTTTCATCTTTATAAACATCAAACTGTTTAACAATGCCTTTGTAGCTATCAAAACTTGATCGGCCTTCTTCGGAAGGGACGATGCCACACACTGCATTTTTACCAGGCATTAACTGGCCCATTTCTACCCCTGTATTTGTTGGTTCTTGCGCCTTCACCCAAAAGCAAATAATGGAGAGACACATTGTGATAATTGTTTTCATAATTTTTTTAGGTTATAAATCAACGTAAAAGCTTAAATCAAGTTTCTTTGCAGCCTTCTCTTTGAAGGTGATCTTCGCTCCTCCTCCTGCACAGAGTTTTACTCCCATTCCACATAAAACGCCGAAGTCAACATCATTACAACTTGGGTTACAGCCACCTAATCTGCACTCTATTCTTCCATGCGCTTTTCCGCTGAAAAACCACCCGTCTGCATCGTTTCTTCCGCCCATAAATTCGAATCCTGCCTGGTAGTTAATGCCCACACAAAAAAGCAAACAAGCTTCAAATCCACCACCCATATTGCCCGCTACGCCAATGAGGTAGCTATTTTCTGCAAAATTGAAAATCAATTTTGCACTTGCTTCGGTCGAATACCAGAACTTCAAACTCGCAATCAGCACTTTAAATTCGAGTGGTTTATCTTTTGGAATACCCATTTTAGAATATGTATTCACATATATTCCTGAGAAAACATCTTTTACATATCTCGTATCAACATTTTGGAAGTAATGACTTACCCTATCGCCACGCGTACTTGGGTTTTTAACACCCACACCCAGTGCGAATTCTCCATTTGATTTTATTAAGCCTAATAAATTGGCCTCCATGCTGCAGCCTAAAAAGGCAAAACGATCGTCATTTTTCAAACTGATGATTAAATCGCCTTGAATTTTTGCCTTTGCTAAACCTTTTATGGGTTCGATTTGTGCATCAATGGCGATACTAAATGTTGCCTCAGGAAAATCCAACTTCATTCTGGCCTGCGCTACGTTCAAGGCTGTACCGATTACTACAGTGCCATAACCTTCAAATATAGGTCCGCTGCGAACAGTTAAGCCAATTGGATCCAGTTTGATTGCAGTACCTAAATTGGCAATGGAAAGTGCGCCGTTAATATCAACCATAAAATCTTTGGTAGCGGTGTTATATCTAAATCCGCCTCCTACACCTTCTATGGTTACAAAACCTATCGGTATTGACACATTAGCATCGAAACTGGCACCAAAATCGATTCCGGAGTTAACCTTCTTATAATGAAACTTGATCGCTGCGTCGATTGTCGTGCCTGGTATTCCGAGTTTACCTCCACCTTCAAAACCTTTATCATTCATGGCAACCTCAATCTCGGTTTTCAATACCGGTACATCCAGCGATGCCTTGATTTTGCCAACTGAGACACTTACACCGCCGCCACTATTTTTGAAGGAAATATCTGCTGCGCTCAAACTCAACAAGGGTACATCAACCGAAAGGGCGCCCTTGATACCGATCAGCGGAGTGCCGCCAGTATTGTCAAACTTAATAGCTTGAACTTTAATTTTTGCGAATGTCAGGTCAGATTCGAAATTTACAGGCGCATCTACCAGGAAGCGTCCGTTGGTATGCACTTCGAAAATTGGAATATTGATTTCCGAGGTGAAGAACTTGGTAAACTTAATTTTACCAGAACCACCTAACTTGTACACTCCTGACTGGTTTGGAACCTGGCCGAAAGAAATTGGAGCAGCGCCCTTTTTAAGATTTACAATGTTGAAAATATTTATTCCAGATTCTGGGATGATAAATTTCCCGCCAAAAAAACATATCGCGACTGATGGAAACATCAGAAAAATCGATGTTTGAAGTTCCAGATGCCGGCACTTTAATCACCATTTTGCCGCCAATTTTAAAACCATCTTCATTAAATAAGAAAGAAGCCAGCGTAGCACTCCAATCTAATATTTTAATAGCGGGCAAGTTGGTTTGCGAAACCTTAACGCGTTTTACCGATAAATCAGAGCCAATAACAAATTCTTCAATTTTAAAAACAGAAGATTTAATCGGACCTAAATCCGGCGTATGTATTTCGCCGCCAAAATGTAAACCATCTTTATCGATGAACGATTGCTCGGTTTGGGCCAAAAATTTAAAGCCGTAAACGCTGCCTTGCCAACCTGCCTGCGGACCTTTGATTTTATATTTTATGGCAGTTTGAGCAGTTCCCGCAGAGCTAAACAACGTTACAGCGCTTGAAGCTGTAACATTTTCAGGAACCAGTTTAACCGCAGCATTGATTAAACTCCAGCCACGGCTGCCTTGTATTGCTGTCATGTTCGCCTCAACTTCTCCTGTAACTTTACCCCCGCCACTGCCATCGGATTCTACAATTATTCCGTTTTGCGATTTAATGGCAACCGGAATAAAATTCAGCAACTTGAAGGATAATGAAAGTTCGTCGGTTACAATTTTATTACCTTCCGGAACCGCGTTATTATTTGCATCAAAGTTGATTTTGGCATTACTAAACTGCAATTTGATAGTGCCAATAGCTTTCAAATCGCTCAACGCTGGAATCAGGTTTACAAAGGCGCCAGAAACCCGATATCCGTTGCCTTCCTGAACCATTTGATCGAGCTCAACTTCAAAGCCTAAAATTTTGGCAATGTTCCTTCCACCACCATCGGCCAATGCAAAATCTTTTTCTACAGCGCCGCTATTTGTATTTACGGTTTCCGTTTTAGCAATATAACCTGATTTTGATGCTTTCAACTGGAAGCTACCCTTTGGAAGATATAGACTATAACCACCTGTTGCATCAGTAGTGGTTAAGAGATAAGGTTTTTCTTCTACTTTAACGGTAGCACCGCTAACCGCCGAATTGTTATTTCTTACAAAACCACTAACTTTTATCCCTTTTTGAAGTTTAATCGTTTTCGGCAGTTCACTACCATTTTCGTTGATGAGTAAACTTTCCTCAACCATTACGTAAGCACTGCCTGCTGGCGCTGTAACCGAAACTTTCGCATCGCCGCCGAAACCTACGTAAAACCATTCTCCTTTGCTATCGGTAACTCCCGTGGTATCAAAAAGCTTAATTTGTGCATTGGCAATTGCCCCATTTGATTCTGCATCGGTTATTTTAAATCTAATTTTACCTAGTTTTCTTTTCAAAAAGCCAACATCACCCAAATCAAGCGTGGTAAGCGTATTCGACCCATAATTTGAGCCCGTTAAAGTATTGTCAAACAGCTCTGACAAGGCCCCAACTACATTGCTATTCAAATTGGCGGTCGAGCTGAAATTAGATGATGAATAGTTAACCAATTTCGCACCTGAGCCCGAAACATTCGTAACGCTTGGTGCAACAGGTGAAGAAAAAGATTTAATACCAGAGTTATTGATGCTGGTAACACTTTGAGAAGCAGCGACGCCAAACAATACTGGTGAAAACGTAGTTCCTCTAGCCAGTTCGTTTTTAACGGTTGGAGTATTCATCAGTTGAATACTTAAATCAACTGCGTTGGCCTGTGTGTTTTTAAGATTAACCGCCCGTGTATCTTCGTAAATTTTATCGTTTTTGAAAATATGTGCAGATTCCAGTACATTGCCCGGCAGCTGAACGGAATTGCCCGCTGTTCCGTTACCACTATTGTTTCCAGTAGATTTTGCAGGAATGATCACCTGGATTCGTTCATCTACATAACCTTCCTTTTTAATGATCAAATAATGCGTTCCCGGAAAATAAGTAGTGCTGAACAAGCCGGTTTCTCCTGAAGTAAAAATATCCGTTGAACCTTCAAAATTGAGCCTGGCATTGCCTAAAGCTTTTTTATCTTCAGCAACTACTCTACCCGCAACCTGTACCAATTCCGGTTTTATCCTGAAGGAAACGTCTTTTTGCTCGCCATCTAAAACCCTGTTAACGATAATTTCGTTTGATGGATCAATCTTGAGATTCTTAAACTCCGCAGGAACCTGAATGAGTTTTACAGTAAACGATTTACCCTCTTTTAATCGTGGTAAATTACCAATAGCATAATTACCGGCACTATCAGTTCTCGACGTATAAGCCATATCAACAAGCATTCTGTCTATCCCGTTGCCGCCTGGAAATGATGTACCAAGATTAGCTGCAAGAGTATTTTTTCCACCGCCCAAGGTTGAATTTACAAGATTACTGGTATAAAAATTTCCCGTAGAAGTTGATTTAGTTGTTGCAATGGTTTGTGCTGGCTTACTGGCCTGCACATTTGTATTGGCAATAGAAATACCTGCCACCAACTGACTACTGTATTGACTTGCTCCAACACTTACAAAAGGCGACCCTTGCACAGTTGATTCTTCAACATCATCTTTATTAAATACAACCTTAACGATAGCATCCTTAACGGATGCGAAACCATTTTGTAGTGACAATTGAACCGAACCAACTATAGCCGGAGGAAGCGCAATCAGCTGGTAAGTTGGTTTTACGTTCACCACTTGTGTATTTGACAATTCAACATCAGCCACTTTTAAACCACCTGATGTTGATGTGATGTTTCCACCCGTACTGAGTTTAACCGTATAATTAATGCTATGAAACAACTTCGCAAATTTGAAACTAGCTCCGCTCCTGGCAGCCACACTATCTACTGCAACTAGAACCATACTTTTTCCATTAACTGTTTCTTTCACTTTCCTGTCGGATGATAAATTGCCATCATCATTTAAAAAAGGATAAGCAATGGCATCTGCATCTTCACGATAGATTTTTACTACGATGTTTTTTTTATCATTTTCCGAACCCTGAATTTGGGGCAGTTCAATCACTGGAGAAAAACGATAGGTTGATGCCAGGCAAATAATTTCTCCCAAATCGATATCCGTATTTTTCAACATGCTTACCGGTATAGTTTTAGTCTCTTCGATAGCACCTTTACTCACCACAATTTTAATCTGGCTGTAGCGGTCTCCACCGGTGAAATTCAAGTCAGCAAAATTCACATCGAAATTACCTTCAGCATCGGTTTTACCAGAAGCGATTAAATTAGGCTCAAGATTTTTAATGGTGAAATTCACTTCATTCTTTTTACCACTAACCGGTTCATTAGTATTTTTACTGTCCTTCTGTGAACCTGGCGTTACTGCTTTGCTATTTTTGGACGAGAAAATACCGAACTGCGAGTTGGTTTGCTCTTTCTGTTTTTCCTGTTCTTTTTGAACAGCTGCATTGTAAGGATTTAAAATTGCCGGCGTTGTGTTTGGAACGCCGATTATCTTTACGGTGGCGCCTGCAAGCGGTTTTTTATCAGATGAGGCGATCCCACTGGATGCATCAACACCGGAATCTAATTTTCGGTGGCCAGTTACAAATACGGCTGAAGAAACCGACGCATTGGCATTCGCCGTAACTGCGCTTACATAGCCATTATTGGCTGCCGCAGCAATAATGGTTTTATCTGTAGTAATCGCATTGCGAACATTTGAAGGATTATCTGTTAAGGGATTAAAGGCATTATAAACGATACCGCCAATTACTCCCTTACCAACTGAAGCATTACTATTATTTGCAGAACCTGGTTGTGATGTTGTGGTGGTTGCTGTGATAAGTCCGGCAGTTGCATATCCATTCGGCATCTTTAAAGCCGCTGCTACATCGGTAAAATCTGGAGTAAAAAGCAGATTACCTCCGCTACCCCCACTATTGTTTGGTGTAACGCCTTTATAACTATCTTCACTCGCTTTAAAAGCCCAAAGCGCCTTACCTTTGATACTATTGGTGGTCATCGGTTTTTTAGGCGATGATTTAGTTTCCTCAGATTTAGTTTCCGTAAAGGAGGTAGCGGCAGAATTATAAATAAATGAGCTGACTTGACTAATTCCATTGTTTCGAAACGTGTAACCATTATTCGGATCGAAAGCTGTTACCGCCGAAACATATCGTCTGCCTGCCGTTAGTTGTGGATCTGCAGGATTATAAACATAGACATTGCCCATTACCTCCTTTTCGAAAAAGTAAGGCGGCACTGCTGTTAAATACGCATCATTCGGATTTCGATTGGCCTGTGTTTCAATTATCCTCACTTTATATCTGATTGATGGTGGTGCACCTGGAGGAGTGGTCCAGTTGATGGTAAAAATATCTCCAACTATTGATTTAAGTTCCTCTCCGTCAAGGGGTTTAATTACCAGCGGAGGTTCCAAACTGCTAATAGAAAACCGGTTACTGCATCCCACAGGTTCATCGGCACTTATTGGCGCATTGGTGTTGTAATCGTAAGCCTGCATACAAACCTGATAGCTGCCTTCCGGCAATCCATTTCCACGGATAAATTCATCTTTGGTAATGCCAGTGTAGGTAAGCTGGTTATAATCAAATAGCGTAACCAGATCAGCCCCATTCAAGTTGCGCACCTGCCCAGGTGCTAGTGTTATTGCAGCTGAGCTTTTATAATTTCTGCCCACCTCCAACCTAATGCCATTGTCGCCCACCACCGCAGCACGTAACTGTATTTGCTGTGTTCCAGCCGATTGATTGGTTAAGGTGATCAGCACTTGTTGCGGTCTGCTTTCGTAATCGGTAATTCGATTTGGATAAGGTGGTAAAATCCGAATGGAAACACCTACCTGTGCTTTTAGTGTCTGTGTAAAAGCCAATGCTAAAATGAATACGATAAAATAGATAACTTTTTTCATGACTAAAATTTTATTTGATAGGCTAATTCCCCTCTTAACTCGCTGTATTTTTGCTGTAATCCTTCGGTATTTGCCGGAGCGTTACTTAAAAAGTAAAGTCCGAAATCGATGTTATGCCCCTTTCTAACCCTATATTTCGTATTAAAGGAGCCGTTGTAAATCAAACTCTTACCGATGGCTTGCTCGCCAATTGTTATCGAATGGTTAGTTGACATTCGCAATAAAGATTTAAGCATGGTGATATCTCCTCCCACAGAGAAGCCGGTATAGGTTTGATCGATGCCCATTCCTTTTAATTGGGTGGAGTTAATGCTGGTATTGAGGTTGATACCCTGCTTAACAAAGCCAATATTATAACTTACTAAAAACTGTTTAGTATCCATGTTTCTACTCACTGCACTTTCACCAAAAAACTGATTAAAATCGTTGAGGTTGCTAAGTGTAGCCGAGAGCGTAATCATGTGACTATATTTTTCGTTGCTAAATATATACCTCGGCATCAGGCTATACATTTCAGTGGTTTGCACAATCCTTAATGAATCTGCAAAGCGTACAGTGTTAGGGCTTTGATTATTGGAATAATTGCTGTAACTGGCATCCATACCAAACCTATCGGTAAATTGTATCGTTGCATTTCCTGCACCAATGAATCTTTTATTGGTGGCGTTTTTCTGGTTTTGAAGATTATCCTTTTGGATACCAACACTCCCATTAAAGCTGATCTTATTTTTCCAGGCCAGAAATGAGGGTGCGATGGTCCAGGCCTCAATATCTGAAGTAATAAAATAGGCGCCCATCGATTTAAATTCAGGATCAATACGGCGATAGTTTATTTTTAAGCCATATTTTTTATCGCGATACCCCACACCAGCACTAAAAGCAGTATATAATTCGCTGGTTGCATTTATGTCTGCATATTTTTTTATGGTTTTTAAAATCGGATCTTCCAAAGAATCTAATGGCACAGTAGTATATAAGTTGCGGGTGTATATACTCACCGCAGCCTCACTTTCTATTAGGAAATATTTCAGAAAAGTAATCTGTCCTTTATAACCTAAAACCGTGTTTCCGGCAGGTGCAATAGGGTTAAATTGTTTATTCAGCTGACTGCGGACAAAACCTGTGCTGTCGTCTTTCGCTTTTAGATAGCTGAAATCAATGAAACTTCTTGCCGAGCCATAGCCAACTTTTACAGCATAACCTTTACGGTTAAAAGCTTGTGGTGCCAGTGATTGTGTTAGTGTATCAATCACGGTGGCCTTATTCAATCGCCCGTACATAAAACCCAGCCTAAACTTGCCAGGATTGAGTTCCACTCCGGCACCCAACATGGTATGGCCGCCTAAAGTGTATGGAGAAAAACTAACATTACGATAACCTGCATGCAAGGTGATCCATTTATAGGTTGGGCTTAAACCAAATTGATTGAACGGCTGTTGAAAATTCGTTTTCCGATCTGTATATACCACACTAAAAGGAACATCCCAACCATAAATGCTTAACGTAGGACTCCCGCTTAAAATCAGTGAAAATGGATTACGGCGGTTTGCGGCACCATTCATTTGATAACCAATAGTGCGAACCTCTAACGCACCGCTATAACTAAATGGTTTTGCATTTTTGATGTTTGCGATATCTTGTGCAAATGAAGGCTTGGTTAACACGAATAATGCGAGGAGGCAGCTTAACCTTCTAATGAAAAATAAGAATTGTTTCATAGCTGTTCTATTAATTTAGTAATCAAAAAAACAGCTTTAATCCACCGCATTTATAGCTAGTGATTGAGTAAGTACTTTTATTGAGCGAATGAGGATTTTTGATGAGTGAGCTCATTTAAGGCACAAGCAAATAACAAGTTGCTTAGGCATTGCAATCAAAATAATAATATCATAAACTTAATAAAGTACAAATGATTGTATTTATTGAGCAGGATCTGCTTTATAATGAGTAAAGAAATTTTATCACTCAAAATTTTCTTTCGAAACATCAAACCTGATGCTGGTTTTATGCACAATTTTTATCGGCTGAGCAGAGTGGCAATATAAATGAGTGGATGGGCAATTTGGCTTAGTATAAATTAATGTTACTTGGTATATTTATGTGTTATTTTGATATCGAGGTATCATCACTAAATTAATTATCGCTCAATAATTATGAAAACGTGGATAGTTTCTTTAATTATTCTTGCTTTTGGTGGTTACACCGCTAGAGCGCAGCTTTTTCCTAATTTAAAATTTAACCAGATAACAGTAAGAGATGGCTTAAGCACTAACGCCGTACGCTGCACTTACGAAGATCAAAATGGAATTATCTGGATTGCGACTGCTAAAGGGCTAAACCGATATGATGGAACCGGTATTAAAGAGTTTAAACATAGTGATACTGATAGCACCTCGATTTGCAATGATGTAATTATAAACATTGCTGCCGACAAGGAGCATCAGCTATGGTTGGGTACTGCAAAGGGTTTATCTCGATTTAATCCCCAAACCGGTAAAGCTGTTAATTATTTTCAGCAGCCTGAAAATAAAAATAGCTTAGCGCATAATTATAACTGTGCGCCTTTTGTAGATAGCAAAGGCAATCTTTGGATTGCTACCAGCAACGGAATACAGCTTTTTGATTATCGCAAAAATACATTTGTCACCTTCCCGCCGGCGCCAGGAACAGCTGAAGATCATAATGCTTTCAACCTGATAAAAGAAGACAAAAACCACAGATTATGGGCTTTGGGTTATAAGGGCTTATATTTAATTGATCAGCGAAATAAAAAAATACATCCCTACAGTCAGCAGGATAATATATTATCGCTATATCAGGCTTCTGACGGAAATAGTTACATTGGCAAAGCAGAAGGCGGCCTGAACGCCTTTTACTCAAAAGAAAATATCTTAAAGCCAATCAATATCCCGTTTTTAAAAAGACCTAGCAGGCGGGTTAACGATATTGCAGAGTGGACAGACAATAACCAAAACAAGTGGCTTTGTGTTGCCGCAAGTGGCGGTTTTATACTAAAAAATTTAAGGAACGATGAAATAAAGGGATATATATCAGACGAGCTTAATCCAGCGGCATTAAATGCTTTTAACATTTATCACATTGCTAAAGACAGGCAAAACCGTTTATGGTTATCAACCGACAATGGGATTAGCATTGTCGACCCGAACTTTCAAAATTTTGAAAATATTCCGCTTTATCAGCAGATCAAGCTCAATAATCCAAAACTATTGGGTATCCCGAACAATATGCTTGAAACAGAAGACCGCTTTTACATTACCTGCTATTATGCCAAGGGCATTTATACTTTTAGTAAGAACTGGCAGCTGCTATCCCATATTGCGCAAATACCAGAAACTGCAAAAAGTTTTTTGAGCAAATCAATAAACAGCATATATAGGGATGATAAAAAGAATTTTTGGTTTAGCACAGATTCTGGCCTGGTGAAGAAGTCCGGCAATCGCTACAAAATATTTTTCCCTCCGGTTGATACTAGCAATAAAGATAACCTCGTGATTTCAAAATTATATAAACGAAAGGATGGTAAATTCTGGATCAGGGCCAGGCAAAATGGGATTTATCTCTTCAATCCCTCGACCGAAAAATTTATTAAACAATACCCGCCTGATGGCAAAGACATTGATGGATCAGTTTATTCAGGCCTGATTGACAAACAGGATGACTTTTGGATTGGTGCTACAAAAAGCATCAGCGTTTTCAATCCAGCAAGAAATGCTTTCGACAAAATTACCATTAAAGATATTGATGGAAAAATACGTGATGTAACCTGGGTAACTGATATAACACAAGACAAAGAAAACGTGATTTGGGCCGTTTCGGATATTGGATTGATGAAAATCGACAAGAAGCGTAAAACCGGATTGCTCATCGACCATAAAATGAAGTTACCAGAAAATTATCTGAAACGGATTCTCATTGATTCCACCGGAAACCTATGGATTCCATCACAACAGGGAATTATTAAATACGATAGAAAAAAAACTTTCACCTATTTTAATTTCAATAATGGCCTGCCCTTTCAATATGAAGGACACGGCTTTTTTGAGATCGATAAAACAGGACATTTCTTGTTAAGTTACAGTGGTTATGTTACGCGTTTTAACCCCTATAACATTAAATCGAACACGGCAGTACCTCGGGTCATCTTTATGGATCTCAGTGCTGATGGACAAGAAAAGACAATACATATCACCGGCCAAACAAAGGCAATTGTCCTTAAGCCAGGTACAAAAATAGTGAACATTCATTTTGCCTTAACCAGTTATACTGCACCGCAAGAGAATAAATATTTCTATAAAATTGGAAAAGATGCGGCATGGCAACAGGTAAAAAACGGTGATATCGCTTTAGGAAGCATGCCAAATGGTAAATATGTGCTTTATATTAAAGGTTGCAATAATGATGAGGTTTTTAGTGCAGAAGAGCAACTTCTTATCACCGTACTGCCACACTGGTACGAAAAAAACTGGTTTAGGATATTGTGCGTCCTTCTGATTGTAGTCACAATATTTTTATTGGTCAGACGAAGGATAATTTTTATACGCAATCAGTTTCTGATCAAACAAAGGCTGTCAGAAAGTGAACTGAAGTCCATCCGTTCACAAATGAATCCGCATTTCATTTTCAATGTACTCAATTCAATTGAAGCCTATATCATGGAAAATGACAAAAAAACGGCTTCTCGATTGATACAAAAGTTTGCAGCTTTGAGCAGGCTGATATTAGAAAACTCAACCAAAAGTTTGGTTACCGCTGATAAGGAATGGAAAGCTTTAATGTTATATACCGAACTGGAAGCAATGCGATACGCTGGAGTTTTCACTTACGATTTTGAAGTAGACGATGATATTCAGCTAAAAAGTATTCATCTTCCGCCAATGCTCATTCAACCTTTAATCGAAAATGCCATTTTGCATGGCCTAATTGCTCATGAACAAACCGATGGACAATTGAAAGTGACATTGATTAAAACCGATAATGGAATTTGTATTTCTGTTCAGGACAATGGAATTGGCTACGGCACCGAAACCAAAACAAATCGTTTCAGTGGCATTAAGGAAAAATCTATGGGATTAGCTTCTATCAAAGAGAGGATTGAAATGATTAATAAACAGAATCCTAACAGTGTAAGGGCAAGTTTCTCCATTACATCAGGAAAAAATCAGAGCGGAACAATTGCCGAAGTATGTTTACCTTTTTTTGATGAACCTGATGAGCGGTAATTTAGATTCGTTGCTATTCTTTTATATTTAAATCTATATAAGAATGTTGCTTTCATGACACAATTCCATCGAATGGTATTGATTATATTTGCAACACAGATGAAGATCCCGAGAAAAAAAAAGTTCATATTAAAGTTTAGGGTAGCCTTGCAAACGCTTTTCCTATTAAGCAGTTTTAGTTTATTTGCCCAATCAGCCCGGGTTCAGGTTTCTGTTAACGAAGGTTTATTGGAAGGAAGGATGAAAGATGGTGTTTACATTTTCAAAGGTATTCCTTATGCCAAACCACCTGTTGGAAATTTACGCTGGCGAGCGCCAGAACCTGTAGCAAAATGGTCGGGCGTTCGAAAAGCCATTGATTTTAGTGCCAGGCCGGTTCAGAAATCAGGTATATTGTATGAATTCAGATCTGAAGAAATGAGCGAAGACTGCCTTTATCTAAATGTGTGGAGCACGGCGAAGGCAAATGACCAACCTCAACCTGTTTATATGTTTATTCATGGCGGCTCATTTATACATGGAGATGGATCGCAGCCCGCTTATGATGGTGCAAGTATGGCGAAGCAGGGCATTGTATACGTTTCAATTAATTACCGCCTTGGCGTATTTGGTTTTTTAGCGCACCCTGATTTGGGCAAAGAGAATAAATGGGGCGCCTCTGGGAATTATGGTTTACTTGATCAGGTGGCTGCGATAAAATGGGTTCGTGACAACATAGCTGCATTTGGCGGTGATCCTGATCGCATTATTATTGGTGGCGAATCCGTAGGGGCACAATCTGTTAGCGCACACATGGCATCTCCACTCTCTAAAGGGCTTTTTGCTGCTGCTATTGCTCAAAGTAGTTCCCTATTGGATTCACGCAGGTTAATCAAATCAAAAAAAAGCCTCTGAGAAAATGGGGATAGATTTTGCTGCACTAACAAAAAGCACCTCGATTGCGGCAATGCGACAAATTGACGAAAAGCGGTTATTAAAAATTGCCTCCAAAGGCGACCCAAGAAGGTTCAAGCCAACCGTTGATGGTTATTTTTTGAACCAGTTTCCGATAGATGTTTTTCAGGCAGGTAATCAGGCCAAAGTTCCGCTTTTGGTAGGTTGGAATGCTGATGAAGTTCCGGCATTGGCTTTTTACAGACTCAGAAGAATTAATCCTGAAAAATTTCAGGGAAAGGGTAAATAAAATTTATGGTGAAGATGCTCAGGAGCTATTAAAATACTACCCGGTTAAAACAAAGGCTGAGGCAAAAATAGCCGGATCTAAGTTAGGTAGCGATTGGCTCATTAACTACGGAACCTGGCAGTTGGCCGAATTACATGCAAAAAGCAAAGCTCCTGTATATCGTTATTTATTCGATCAGCCTCATCCAGGCCTAACTTCCAAAACCATTAATGATGGTAACTTTTTCCAGGTTATTCTAAAAAATTAATCAATAAAGCCATTACAGGATCAGCATTCCATGCCGCAGAAATAGAATATGCCTTAGGAAACTTAGAAGTACAAGGAAACTACGCCTGGAAACCAGGAGATTATCTTGTGTCGAAGCAGATGCAGTCTTATTTTGTGAATTTTATTCGCACAGGTAATCCGAACGGCGAAAGTCAGAACCAAACGGATCTTGTGAACTGGCCACAATTAAGAAGCACTCAGACCAACAGGTTTCTAAGAATAGGCTTACCCAGTAAAGTAGAAACAGAGGCAGATACCACGAAAAATCGATATTTGCTTTTACAGAAAATAAGTTTTGGAGAATAAACCGGCAAAAAAAAAGCTGCATGAAAACATGCAGCTTTTTTGATTTTAAATCGATTACAACGATTTATGTGCATCGCGTAATGCTTTAATTGCATCATGACTAATATTGATGCCGTCTTGTTGTTTAAGCAAAACTGATCTTACGTTTTCACCTAATTCATTTTCCTGAAGCGCATCTTTATATGCTTTTTTAATAGCATCTTCTCCTCTTTCGCATTCAGCTAAAATGCTATGGCGATCATCACCTCCAAAGCTTGCCTTAATATCGATCCATGCTCTGTGTAATGTTCCTAAAATAGTGTTTCCCGTATCTGGATCTTCATTGTTTCTGCCTACTAAACCCGCAAGTTCAGTTACATTTGCTCTACTATCTGATGATAGTTTGTCGAAAGTTGCTTTTAAATCAATGTTTTCTTCACTTAGGTCTTTTGAAGCTTTATCAAAGCCATCAGCTCTGTCATTGTTAATTTGAATAAGGTCATTTAATACCTCTACTGTTTTTTCTTGATTTTCCATAGTAAATTATAATTCTATAATTGGTAGTGTGATATTATAACAAGCTCTTTCATTTAAAGTTTTACCAACTCAAATATTTAGATGAAAAATATCCTTACGCTTTCCAATTTGATAAAACACTTTTTCCTGACAAACATTAACGGTAACCATCCGTTTGTTAATTAGAATTTTAAAAATGAATATTATGTCTATATTAAATAACAAAGTTGCCATTGTATCTGGCGCTGGGTCAGGAATAGGAAGAGCAATCGCAATTACGTACGCTGCTGAAGGTGCGAAGGTTGTAGTTGCTGATATTAATGAGGAACATGCAAACGAAACTGTAAGTTTAATTAAAGACCATGGTGGAGAAGCCATTGCGATCAAGGCTGATTCTTCAAAAGCGGAAGAAAACAAAAGATTGGTAGAGGAAACGGTAAACCAGTATGGGCGTTTAGATATTGCCTGCAATAATGCAGGAATGGGTGGTCCTGCGAAACCAACAGGAGATTATGAGCCAGAAGAGTGGGATCGTGTAATCGCACTAAATTTGAACGGTGTTTTTTATGCCTGCAAATATCAGTTGGCACAAATGGAAAAAAACGGTGGCGGATCCATTATTAACATTGCATCTATCCACGGACAGGTTGCTGCGCCAAACAGCCCGGCTTATACCGCTTCAAAACATGCCGTTGTGGGCTTAACAAAAAATATTGCAGTTGAATATGCACAAAAAAATATCAGGTGTAATGCAGTCGGTCCAGGTTATATAGAAACGCCCCTTCTCACTGCAAATTTAAGCGAGGAAGCCATGAAAGCAGTGGCTGCAAAAAGTGCGATTAATCGGCTGGGAACTGTTCAGGAAATAGCGGATTTGGTGGCTTTTTTAAGTTCAGAAAAATCTTCATTTACCACAGGAAGCTACATTATTGCCGATGGTGGTTATACTGCTGTTTAGAATACACGTTTTAATAGGAGAATAAGACCAGGTTCAAAAAAGGACCTGGTCTTTTTTTTGATTTTTTGACTATCGAAATCAACTTACAAATTGCAAACTATTCAAACCAAGCTGTTCTCAAATTGTTAGCATTATAGTTACTGCATCAACCCTAAAACTAAAATTATGAAATCAAAATTTCACTTTATCGCATTAGCAAGTACATTGCTCTGCATAACTGCCTGTTCTAAAAATGAAATAAATGAGGATACTGAACCAAATCCTACTGATGGACCAGGCGTAGAAACAAATGCTCCAAATACAAGTTACAAGCCTGCATTCAATGGGCAAACAAGGGTGAAAGCCGTTCGTACAACTGCAGCTTTTCAGGGTACCGCCATCAGTTCAGGTTTAACTGCACCATGGGGCATCACTGCACTACCCGACGGCCGCTTGCTCATCACCCAAAAAGCGGGTACGATGCGCATTGCAACTACTTCCGGCGCCTTAAGTACGCCTATTACAGGCTTACCTGCCGTAAATTCTTCCGGCCAGGGAGGTTTACTCGGACTTTGCATCGACCCACAATTCACCAGCAACAGAATGGTATATTGGGTATTTTCTGAAAATGTTGCCGGTGGTACTCAAACTTCTGTAGCCAAAGGGCGACTTTCTCAAAACGAACAGAACATTGAAAGCGCTACCGTAATTTATCGGGCTGGCCCGGCTTACAATGGCACTTTACATTATGGTGGTCGAATTTTATTTGATCGCAGCGGAAATTTAGTGGTTAGTACCGGAGAAAGATCTGATTTAGCTACCCGTCCGCTGGCACAATCGGTTTCTTCTGGTCTTGGCAAAGTTGTGAGGATTACAACAAATGGTTTGCCAGCTACAGGAAATCCAACATTTTCTGGTTCTGGCGCATTACCAGAGCTATATAGCATCGGTCACCGTAATCCTCAAGGCTTAGCAATGCATCCGGTAACTGGTGAAATCTGGCAGGGAGAGCATGGTCCGAGGGGTGGCGATGAAATAAACCGGCTGCAGGCGGGCAAAAATTATGGCTGGCCAACGATTACCTACGGAATAGAATATAGCGGTGCGGCAATTGGCGCTCCTATCCAACAACAAAATGGACTTGAACAGCCTGTTTATTATTGGGATCCGGTGATTTCACCAAGCGGCATGACATTTTACACGGGCAACCGCATTGCAGAATGGCAAAATAACTTATTCATAGGATCACTAAGTGCAACACATATCGTAAGGTTAGTGATTGAAAATAACCGGGTAATGGGAGAAGAAAGATTATTAGCCAGCGAAAATCAAAGATTTAGAGATATTACGCAGGGAACCGACAATGCGCTTTACGCCATCACAGATGGAGGTAGGCTTTATCGAATTGATCGGTCATAAAATGAAATATATTTAGGCGACAATATAGCAAATTACCCTTTTATAGAAATTGGTGAGGTAAAAAAGAAGGGTAGCGTTCAACACAACTCTACCTTTCTTTTAAATGCTTAGCAAAAGTTTATCAGCTAATTCCAAGCGAATTCTTCTACTTCCAAGGTCAGTAAGACGATAATTTCCATTTTTTAATTGAATAACCTGTCTTTTATCTGGAGCAGATAGCTTTTTAATACTGGTGGTAACTAATGGCGCACTACTTAAAGAATGTATACCCAATTCTCTTCTGCTAAATCCGTTTTCTCCCGCATAATGCAACAATATAAGAATTTCTTCATCTGGTCGAAGGTCTGTGCGTTGAACAATTAGGATATCACCGAAGACGCCGATGCATGGAACATCAAATTGAAGAAGCTCTCTAATAGTTTTAGCAACTTCCTCTCTATCGCCATTCCAAAATATTCTCAACATTTCATTCATACACCACCGTACAGATTCGATTAAATACTTAGAGTCCATATGGTTTGGCTCATAGGTCGCAGATATATGAACCGCCCCTCTGTCACTTCTGAATTTATAGATAGCTTGTAAAACTTTCGAAATATGAATTATTTCTTTTCTCGCGACATTAAATGGTAGATTAGTTAAATTGTGCGTTACAGCATTATTGTTAAAATAATCTATACATTCCCCTACACCTTTTGTGTAGTTCAATGTGCCTGAGTCCAAGTGATAAAGGATTCTTGAAGTTATCTCAGCAAACTGTCCTGCGTCCAACTCAGTTGGTTCCCAGTCTCTTTGAATAAATCGACGTTCCATAGAAAGAAATTCATCAACAAACTGTGTTGCCAATAAGTGATCAAAGGGAGGAGATATATTTGTGATTAAGCTATTCCGTTCAATTAATCCCATTATTATTTGACACCTTTAATTAGGTTTTGAACAAATGCATCTCCAGCATCCGTTAGATACCAACGGTGTGGATTAGCTGTTACATTTTCCCCAACAAGTGCACCATTTCCTAACTTAACTTTTCCAAGATCTCTTGAAATATTTGGAGAATGTATCGTTTTGGTCTGTTTATATTGGGCATTAAATGTATTCGCTATTTGAGCAGTAGATAACTCAGATAGGCTTTTTTCATTTTTCATTACATATAATATCCAAAGAGCTTTTTGCTGTGTTGTCCAAGTCATCATTGGCGTGCTATATTTTTTAGGATCATTTTTAAAATCAATTGGCTCAACCTTGCTACTGCCTCCACTACCGCTTCCGCCTGAAGTCGGTTTTCGACGTGAACTCTTTTTCTTTTGAGTAGATGGGGGTAATTGTATTGGAGCGACTTCTGTAGCTTCAACATCTTCCGTTTCTGTATTATCTCCAAAAACTTGTGGAGTCGTTAAGCCTTTTAATTGATTTGCAACACTAGATGTAATAGCTGCTACATCTTCTTTTGAGCCCTCTACTTTTAATTCAAAGCCCGTAATTTTAAGTTCAAATTTAAATTGATTTTTTGCCATGTTATTTTAGATTTAACAGTAAATATAGCAAATCACAACTATTATTTGGAGTATATGAAGATAAAGGCGGAGTTTATTTAAATCGAAAATACAAAGTATAAATGGCATCACATGAATTAGCCAGAAAATTACTGGATGGCCGCAATATATCTGTTTACATTCCATTAAAAGGAAATAATTCCTACCTTGAACAAGTTGAAGAGGTTGAACACGCAGTAATTGGTTCTCAAATTTATCTTTTGGGAAATCGAAAAGTGAATGGGTTAAGAATATGGCCAAAGAATGGGGCTTAGAAAAAGTGCTTTTTTAACCTTCCTCAATAGTTTTATTGTGCACTTTATTAATTAGGATATGATAACGATCAGCAAGAGATCCAACAAATTTTGTTTCAAATCCAAATGTATTTGGAACATCTATGTTGAGCGGCCAAACTATTTTTCCAATTCTATACCATAATTTTTGGACATCTTCTGAAGATTCAGAAACCAACTCTAAAAATTGTTTATTGAAAAATTCTTTTTGCTTTTCTGTCAGTTTCATGTTCAAATATAACATTTAGAAAATAAAGTAGGAAGTTTACAAAATGTACGAAGATAGATTAAAAGCACGGGTAATTAAGGAACAGCTGGAGCTTGAAAAACAGGCTAATGAATTGATTTCCGCATTTGAAAATAAATGGAAAGCTAAATATGTTGATTTGACATTAATTCCAATACCATCAATTAAAAACAGTTTACCCTACAATCAACAAAAAGGTGGCAAGATCCAGTTCTTTATGACCTTATAAATCTTTGTCCTAGATAGGGCATTGGCACTTTCTTGCAACTTTTTTCACAAAAATGGTGGACCCCATTGTTAATAGTTGGACCTTTAGTCTAACATTACAAGATCGAGAGAACACCAAAAAGAAAATGGAACAACACTACACCAATTTATTTGAATTAGTAGAGTTTTTAAAAGACGAAGAAATAGCCGTTAAGCACCTTGAAGAATTAAGATAGAAAGGCAACAGAGCATGTCCTCATTGGCAATATCAAAACTTATGCTTTGAAAAGCGGTAAATATAAATGTGCCGACAAAGATTGCGACGAACAATTCAATGCTAAAGTTGGAACTATTTTCGAAGGTTCAAAAGTTCCACTTAAAAAATGGTTTATTGCGATCTATCTACTTACCTCCCACAAGAAAGGAGTATCTTCACATCAGTTAGCAAGAGATTTAAAAGTAACACAGAAAACAGCATGGTTCATGCTACAAAGATTGCGTACAGCATTGGGAAATG
>NZ_AJLG01000012.1 GCF_000258495.1 Pedobacter agri PB92 | reverse complement strand
CTTTGGCAGGTTAGTGTACAATTTATTGTCTGTTCAAAAATTAATTAAAAACGCCAGGGCAGGATCTGCATTTTCTTTTTTCAAAAACAAAGTTGTCGACCATGATTTGCCATTAATTGGAGTGATAGATGTGCATGAGGAAGCACATATTAAACAATGGCACAGTGCTGATATCTTATTTTTTGAGATTTTAGGCATTTTCACCTGGCTAAATCCTGCCATATATTTCTATAAAAAATCAATTAAAAATATTCACGAATTTTTAGCAGATGAGCATGCAGCCCGGTTTCAGGGCGATAAAGCAGAGTATGCGATGCTCATTTTAAGTCAGTCATTTGGTATCTCACCAAATCGGTTAACCAATGGATTTTTCGATAAATCATTAATAAAAAAACGGATTTATATGCTGCAGAAAGAAAGATCGAAAAAGATTGCAATCATGAAATACGGCATCTTTATTCCACTATTTGCACTGCTAATCATTTTTTCATCTGCAACAGTTCGAAAAAACGAAAAATTGATTTCGATATCGGAACAAATACCCTTAGAAAAACCTATTGATGCTGTTCAGGAGATGGTTACTCAAAAAGATAGTTTGGCTGATCAGCAACTATCAAAAACTGAAATCGCTACAGCAACGGAGAAATCTGATCCAAATTGGGATAATTTTTATCGTTTCATGGGCAGATCAATAAAATATCCTGCAGAAGCCGTTAAAAACAGTTTGCAAGGAAATGCTCAGGTAAAGTTCACCCTCCAAAACAATAAGGTAATTAACGTAAGCACTGTATCGGGTTTAGGCGACGGCTGCGATGAAGAGGTAATGAGAGTGTTGTTGTCTTATAAAGGCTTTAAAGATTTACCAAATGGAAAGTACTCACTTAACGTTAACTTTAAGTTATCAGGCCATGAAACGAGCTCACCAAAAGCTAAAATCGCAACATTGCCAAACCATCAAAAACTTGCAGACATTACAATTATCGCATTCCGTGCATCGGCAAACCAGGAAGATAATAAAAATGAAAAGGTTTACGACTTCGTTTCAATAGAAAAACAACCAGAATTTCCGGGAGGTATTACCAAGTTTTATGAGTATTTAGGAAGAAGCATTAAATACCCTAAAGCGGCATTAGATAATAATGTACAGGGAAAAGTATTTCTATCATTTGTTGTTGAAAAAGATGGCTCATTAAGTGATATACAAATTACACGAGGTTTGGGAAGTGGCACAGATGAGGAAGCAATAAGGGTAATTAGCGGTTCACCACGATGGAATCCTGGTCTTGCGGAAGGCAAAGCAGTGAGGGTAAAATACAACATCAATGTTAATTTCGCATTAAATAACGATACACATAAGGACCTGAAAACGGATAAAACAAAAGTTACCTATAAGGAAATTCCAGGTCTGGTATTTAGAGGAGCTAAATTTGATGGCTTAGTTATCTTAAATGGTAAAGATGCAGGCATGGGCTTTGATTTTACTAAAATTAACAATCAAGATATAGAATCCGTTTCCGTTTTAAAGGATGTAGCGGCAACAAGCCTATATGGAGATAAAGGAAAAAAGGGAGTAATGATTATTAGCACTAAAAATAATCTATTCAGAAAAGCTGAAGATACCGGGCTTAAACTAGATAAAAGTTCACCGATTACTGGCATTAGATAAATATTTGATTATGAAAAGCATAATGATTTTAATAACTGTTTTGGGTTGTGCCTTAAGTAGCTTTGCCCAAAAGACTGATAGTACAAAAACCCCGAGAATAACGCTACGCGATTCTCCATCAATCGTTACAGAACCGCTTATTGTAATTGATGGAAACAAGCAATATTTTAGAGGAACTTCAGCTATGAATGGTATTGATCCTAACAATATAGAATCGATTAATGTATTGAAAGATGCCTCTAGCATCCCAAAATACGGAACAGATGGTTTGGCAGGCGTGATTGAAATTAAAACCAAAAATGGTTTAAAAGGGATTTATAATAAACCTATAGATTCAGGCAGTTTAAATTTAACCGGAAAAGTAACAAGTCTGATTATCCGCCCGTCCTTATCAAAAGGCAATGTAAGGGATTTACAGAGAAAGCCGTCTGATCCTAAGGTTGTTTTCAGGAACTTACTGCAAAAAGACATTGATCCAAATGCTAAGCCTATGTATATTATTGATGGAAAAGAAGTAGATAACATTGAAAGTATAGACCAAAATTCTATCGAATCGATTAGTGTACTTAAAGATGCAGCTGGAAAATCGCTTTATGGAGATAAAGCAGAAAACGGAGTCGTGATTATTACGACGAAAGCCCCTAAAAAAGAATTTCAAAAGAAAAACTAAATAACAATTTATTAACATTTAACTATGAGAAAGCTAATGATTTTAGCCCTAACGGGCATCGCCATGTTTACCAGTTCGGTAAAAGCACAAAAAATTTACGACTTTGTATCTGTTGACAAACAACCAGAATATCCAGGCGGGATTAGAAAATTTTATGATTACCTGGGAAAGGAAATTAAATACCCTGAAGTTGCCAAAAAGAATAAAACACAAGGGAAAGTATTTCTAAGCTTTACCGTAGAAAAAACCGGCAAGCTCGAAGACGTAGTGATTACAAAAGGTTTAACTAAGGAAACAGATGCAGAAGCTGTACGGGTAATTAAAAATTCCCCGAAATGGAATCCAGGTTTAATTGATGGCAAACCAGTAAGAGTAAAATACAACTTAAACGTTAACTTCAATTTGTCTTCAGGAACAGAGAAAAAGGCTGCTGTAAAAGGTGGCATAAAACCGGAGTTTCCTGGTGGTACAAATAAGCTTTATAGCTATTTAGCCCGAAATATTAAATACCCTGAACAAGCTAAAAAGAATAACACACAAGGCAAAGTAATGCTTGCTTTTAATGTAGAAAAAGATGGTGCTTTAACAGATGTTCAAGTGATTAACAGTTTATCAAAAGAAACAGATGCAGAAGCGGTTCGTGTGATGAAATCGGCTCCAAGATGGAATCCGGCAATTGATCAGAATGGCCATCCCGTTAAGGTAAAATACCAAATGGCAGTGAACTTTACCATGAGCTAGTTAGTCATTCGTTCTCAAATCTTTTTAAAATCGCAATATCTTTAACTTAATGTTAGGATTTGCGATTTTTCTATTTTTGTGAATAGAAGAGATATATTTGCGAATGATAAAAATCTCAATTACGCTCATTGTATCTATTGCGTGTATCACTTCTGCCTTTGCGCAAGATGAGGTAAAAAAGCAAAAAAGTTCATTTCATATTGATTCTTTAGCTAAAGAGAAATTTGATTTCTTCTCAATTGAGAAGCAGCCTGAATACCCAGGTGGTTTAAAAAATTTCTATCAGTATCTTGGAAACAGTATACGCTACCCTAAGCAAGCCTACAAAGATAAGGTTGGCGGGCAAGTAGTTTTATCATTTGTGGTAGAAAAAGATGGCAGTTTAACAAATGCTAAAGTTGTAAGGGGCGTAAGGGATGATATAGATACCGAGGCCATAAGAGTTATCATGCAATCGCCTAAATGGAATCCTGGAATCCAAAATGGAAAACCAGTTAGAGTGAAATACAACATCAATGTTAATTTTGCACCATAACTAAAATGCCGCGTTTACAAAATTAACCTAAACCACAAAACCCCAGCTAAAATTAGCCGGGGTTTTATGTTTTCTCTCCTGTCTCGGAAGACTAAATTTATAAAATTTTTAAAGTATATACAAATATTACAGAATAAAATTTCTATTTACGAAACTTTTTAATATGCTAACATAGAAAAATAACAAATTCCGCAAACTTTTATTTTGCAAAATAGTGTTAATAATGATTTCAAAAAGATGGAAAAGTGTTTCAAATGTTTTCACCTTTGGTCATATCAACCAGTTATCTGAAAATATGCTTCAACAAAAAAGCCCCCACAACGTGGAGGCTCAAGATTCCAATAAATTGGAATGCACAGTATATTTTTTAAACTGTTTCTTCTGAAATGAATTTTGCAGAAGCGAAGTCGCGGTTCATTCGGGCGATGTTTTCTAATGAGATGCCTTTAGGACATTCAGCTTCACAAGCGCCAGTATTGGTACAGTTACCAAAGCCTTCTGCATCCATTTGCGCTACCATGCTTTGCACACGACGATAACGCTCTGGCTGACCTTGTGGCAATAATGCCAATTGTGAGATCTTAGCAGATACGAAAAGCATAGCTGAAGCATTTTTACAAGTAGCTACACAAGCACCGCAACCAATACACGCAGCAGCTTCGAACGCCGCATCTGCCTGCATTTTAGGAATTGGTAAATTGTTTGCATCTTGTGCATTACCCGTATTTACAGAGATAAATCCGCCAGCGGCTATAACCCTGTCAAATGCAGAACGATCTACAGTTAAATCTTTCACTACCGGAAAAGCTGCTGCTCTCCAAGGCTCAACAACAATAGTATCTCCATCGTTGAATGAACGCATGTGCAATTGGCAAGTAGTCACCAAGTCTTTCGGACCATGTGGACGACCATTGATAAACATTGAACACATACCGCAAATCCCTTCGCGGCAATCGTGATCAAATACAACTGGTTCTTCACCTTTATTGATCAGCTCTTCGTTTAACACATCGAACATCTCCAAGAAAGACATATCTGGCGAAATGCCAGCTAATTTATAGTCAACCAAAGCACCTTTGGTATTGTTATTTTTTTGACGCCAAACTTTTAGCGTTAAGTTCATATTTCCTGTACTCATGATATTGAGATTTAGGCGGGGAGCATAGGGCATAGGGCTGAAAGCTCCATGCACAGTGCCCTCTGCTATTTATAACTTCTTTGTGCTACTTTAATATTTTCAAACTTCAATTCTTCTTTATGAAGCTCGAAGTTTACACCTTCTTTAAATTCCCATGCGGCAACGTAAGCATAGTTTTCATCATCACGCAATGCTTCACCTTCTTCAGTTTGATATTCTTCACGGAAGTGACCACCACAGCTTTCGTTACGGTTTAAGGCATCAATACACATTAATTCGCCTAACTCAATGAAATCTGCAACACGACCAGCTTTTTCCAATTCAGGATTAAGTTCACCAACTGCACCAGGAACACGAACATTGCTCCAGAATTCAGCACGTAAGGCTCTGATTTCTTCGATAGCTTCGTTTAATCCTTTTTCGTTACGAGCCATTCCACATTTCTCCCACATAATGTGGCCTAAACGCTTATGGAAATGATCAACGGATTTTGTTCCTTTGATGTTAATCAGTTTATTTAAAATACCTACAGCTCTTTCTTCAGCTTCTGCAAATGCAGGATGATCAGTTGGAATTGCTTTTACCGAAATTTCTTTTGATAAATAAGCACCAATCGTATAAGGAAGTACGAAATAACCGTCGGCTAAACCTTGCATTAACGCAGATGCACCTAAGCGGTTTGCACCGTGATCAGAAAAGTTTGCCTCTCCTGTACAGTATAAACCAGGAACTGAAGTCATTAAGTTATAATCAACCCATAATCCACCCATGGTGTAGTGAACTGCAGGATAAATACGCATTGGCGTTTCGTAAGGATTCTCACCCGTAATTTGCGCATACATATCGAACAGGTTACCATATTTCGCTTTAATTACTTCGGTACCTAAACGCATGCAAGTTTCTTTATCTGGATTATGAATACCAGATTTTGAAGCTTCAATTCTTCCGTAACGCTCAGTATTTGCTTTGAAATCTAAATAAACAGCAAGCTTTGAAGCACCCACGCCATAACCGGCATCACAACGTTCTTTAGCCGCACGAGATGCCACATCACGAGGAACCAGGTTACCAAAAGCAGGGTAACGACGCTCTAAATAATAATCTCTTTCCTCTTCAGGAATTTCTGAAGCTTTACGGTTATCATCTTTCTTTTTCGGAACCCAGATACGTCCATCGTTACGCAACGATTCAGACATTAAAGTTAACTTAGATTGATGATCGCCAGAAACCGGGATACAGGTTGGGTGGATTTGCGTGTAGCAAGGATTAGCAAAATATGCACCTTGTTTGTGCGCTTTCCAGGCTGCTGTAACATTACTTCCCATGGCGTTGGTAGAAAGATAGAATACGTTTCCATAGCCACCTGTACCCAACACAACTGCATGACCGAAGTGACGCTCTATTTCTCCTGTAATTAAGTTACGGGCAATAATACCACGTGCTTTGCCATCAATTTTTACAACCTCAAGCATTTCATGACGTGTATACATTTCTACTTTACCCATACCAATCTGGCGTTCTAAAGCAGAATATGCACCCAATAATAATTGCTGACCAGTTTGACCCGCAGCATAAAAAGTACGTTGAACTTGTGTACCACCGAACGAGCGGTTATCTAACAAGCCACCATATTCGCGAGCTAAAGGCACACCTTGAGCCACACATTGATCTATAATGTTAGCACTTACTTCGGCCAAACGATGCACATTAGCTTCGCGGGCACGGTAATCACCACCTTTTATCGTATCGTAAAACAAACGGTAAGTACTATCACCATCGTTTTGATAGTTTTTTGCTGCATTGATCCCCCCTTGAGCTGCAATAGAGTGCGCTCTGCGTGGAGAATCCTGAAAACAAAAACATTTAACTTTATAACCCATTTCGGCCAAAGTTGCAGCTGCCGAAGCACCTGCCAAACCAGAACCTACAATAATTACTTCAATAGTTCTTTTGTTCGATGGGTTAACCAAAGGCACAGAAGACTTGTATTTAGTCCATTTGCTTGTTAATTCGCCCTCTGGAATATTTGAATTAATATCTGACATATCTCTTTTGTGCTAAAAATTATTGAATAATACCGAAATAGATTGCAATCGGCATTGCTGCGAATACTATCGAAATAATGATCGAATACCAAACGCCAGTATTTTTGATGATTCCATTGTATTTTGAATGGTTCCAACCCATGGTTTGGAATGCCGAAGCGAAACCATGTAACAAGTGATAACATAGTGAGAACATTGCCAATACGTAAACTCCAACCCTTACCGGATCCTGAAATTTAACTTTCATCACTTGAAATAAATCTTCATGACCATTTGCATCAACAGTTGGAATACCTGTAAAGCGAGATACCACCCAGAAATCTTTCAAGTGAACAACCAGGAAAATAAGGAGCAAAGTACCTAATAAGCCCATTGAACGGCTATACCATTTACTATTAGCTGAGCCATTATAAACAGCATATTTTTCAGGTCTCGCTTTTTGATTTTGTAAAGTTAACCTCAAGGCTTGAAAAATGTGCGTTAACAAACCCAACATTAATACTACCTCACCTGCTCTGATAATCCAGTTGGTAGCCATAAAATGAGCACCAATGTTAAAAGTTAATCCCTGATCATCTAAAAAGATCAAGGCATTTATACCAGCGTGTACAATTAAAAAGAGTATCAGGAATATTCCTGTAACACCCATAATGAATTTCTTTCCTATTGATGAAGAAAGAGCATTTCCGAAACCACTCATTTGATTAGGATTTATATCTAAATTTCTTGCAAAAGTATCTAATTATGAGTTTAATTTATAAACGATTATGACAAAACATCGATAAAACATTTATTTAGAAACATTCTAAAGCGGTTTCGTAATTCTGTGGGCTTGGTTTATAGTTATCTTTCAACTTTGTAGCAACAGCCAAAACTTTAGGACATAAAAAAAGTCCCAACTTGCGTTGGGACTTTTTACGATTTATGTGTTCGAGTTTTCTTAAGCTACTTTTACATTTACCGCGTTTAGGCCTTTTCTACCTTCTTCTACATCGTAGTTTACGGTATCATTCTCGCGAATGTTGTCGATTAAGCCTGAAGCATGAACAAAAATTTCGGCATCGCCATTAGATGGAGTGATGAATCCGAAACCTTTAGTTTCATTAAAAAATTTTACTGTTCCTTGTTGCATTATATTGTATTTTAATTTGAACCAAAGGTATGGTTAAATACCTATAGATCAATTTTTTATTTTTAATTATTTAAATTAATTCTAAATATATTGACTGATTGGACATTAAGCCCTATTTCAATGCCTTATTAAATCCATCATTGCTTGAGAAATCGCCAGGTTTAACGAGTAAAGCACGCTCAAAACTAGCTTTGGCTTCTGCTTTTCTTCCTAAAAGAAGCAACGACCAGGCCAACATATGGTTTCCATCATAATCAAACGGGTAAGCTTTAACAACTTTTGCAAAGTATTTTGCCGATGTTGCATATTGTTTCTTATTGTACATCATTACCCCCAACCAATAATTTGCCTGCTTATTTTGTGGATCAATTTTTAGAATGGCTTTATATTGATCGATTACTTTATCCCAACTACCTAAAAAAGATAGTGGTTTAACGAGCCCAAATTTAGCTTCAATTGAATTTGAACGGAGATTTACTGCCCTAATATAATAGCTTTGAGAAGCATGATAGTTTTTAGCCAAATAATACAGCCAACCTATCCGAAGATTAGTTTCATAATTTCCTTGTTCATAAAATGGAATAATATGGTTGATTGCTTTGTTGTAATTCTTTTTACTTTCCTCGTAATAGCTATCTTGAAATGCCTTTTGTAAAGCTAAAGTACTTTGCGCACTAAGTTGAAAAACAGATAAGCTTAAAATTGCAAATACGGTAAGCGGTTTTAAAAATTTCATATCGGACAATCGTAAACTGAATATTGTAAATAGCTAAATCTAAATACATTATCAAATAATATTCAAATGTATCACTCCGAATGTATAGTAGGATGTGTTTTAACAAAAAATAACAAACAGCTTTTGGCTGAGGATAAAATGCTTAGATAGAATTTACAGGCAACAGAAAGGTAGCCATAGGTACTAACCAACGTTTCCTTTTTGTTGATTGATAAAACTGCTATATGCATCTCCGATAGGTAATTCTGCATTGTTTAAATTCACCTTTCTGTTATGGATGGATTTGATTTTGCCCAAAGCCACAATGAAGCTGCGGTGGATTCTGGCAAACTGCGTTTCAGGTAGCTTTTCCAAAACTTTTTTCATGGTCATTAAAGTCAAAATAGGCTTCTCACTCCCCGCAAGATAGATTTTCAAATAATCGCCCATGCTTTCTATATAAGCAATGTCTCTCAACAGAATCTTAATCATTTTGTATTCAGCATACACATAAATACTTTCATCGTTAATGGCTTCCTGTGTAGCGTTTTTATATTTGTGAAAATCTATAGCTCGTTCTACCGCTGCCGCAAAACGGCTATAATCAATTGGTTTCAAAAGATAGTCGATAGCTTGCAATTCATAACTTTCGAAAGCATAATTGCGGTACGCGGTTGTAAAAATAACCATAGGCCGTGTCACTAAACTTCGCACCAATTCTACTCCGGTAATATCTGGCATATTAACATCTACAAACAATAAATCAACTGAATTTTGTTTTAAATATTCTACGCCGGAGAGTGCATCTTCGAAAACCTGAACCAATTCCAACCCGGGAAACCTGGCAACATAAGTTTGAATTAACTGAAGCGCAAGTGGCTCATCATCAATAGCAACACATCTTAAAATCATCATTCTGGAATTAGCAATCTAATGAAAGCCTTACAGAAAAAAGCTCATTATTCTGGTTAATATTTAGTTCAAACTTATTTGGATATAAGTGTTTTAATCTCCGTTGTGTATTATCTATTCCCACTCCTGCACGCTCCAACTTCGTGGTATTGGGATAAATTTTATTCTCGCATAAGAAATGAACGCTGTCTTCCTCGATAATCAAGCTGATATTAATGACCGTTTTTTCCTTTTTAGTTACGCCGTATTTAAATGCATTTTCAATAAAAGTCATCAAAATAATAGGTCCGATTTTCTTCTGTCCCGGTTGGCCGGTAACCTTAAAATTGATTTCAGCATCAGCGCCAAGCCTCAACCGCTGCAATTCAATATAATCGCGTATACAGTTAATCTCATCTTTTAACAGCACAAAATCCTGTACAGCATCATCAGTTACATACCTCATAATGTTCGAAAGTCTCATTATACTTTCTGAAGTATGCTCACTGTTCATCATTGATAACATATAAATATTATTCAACGTATTGAACAAAAAGTGAGGATTAATTTGCGCTTTAAGGAAAGATAATTCTGCCATTGCTTTTTCAGCTTCAGCCTTCACCACTTTCGATTCTGCATTTTGCCAACGCTGAACCGTACTGGTGGCAATGCTTAAACCCATGATCATGAAAAAAATAAATAAACTAATCACATCAATCCTTATCGGTCTGCGGAAATCAAAAAAAGGATCCATCCTTCCGAAACCGGGTTCCTCCATGCGTAAATGTTCATTAGGTAATGGGCCAAATGGCATCTCAGCATGGGGCCTCCTACTGGTATCCCTGCCAAACTGTAGCGCCTGATTGAGTCCTCTAGGTGGCGCATCTGATGGTCGGGGCATAATACCCATCACATTTTTGTTATGCCCTAATAACTTATCGTAAGGCCTGGCATAATAAACAAATGCAAATAATAGCAAAACCACACCGCTGTATCCCAGATATCGCTTCTTAAACATTAACCAGGGCACCATCACCCATGCGTTTAAGTAAAACATGAGTATGTAGGTAAGGCAAAACAACCAATAATATGGTGAAGCCAATAACAGCAAACTACTTTGCCCAGATTGCTCATTATTCATGAACACTAAAGGAAAAGTTAAAAACAAAAGCCAGCCTGCTACGTGAATGATAAAAGTTGGCGTTTTAAAGTGTTGCATGCTACAAATTAATAATATTTTTAGGCTATTTGGCTACGATACTTTTAACTATACAGCAATTGCCTTTTTTGCTGATCATTGATAATCAAATCATCTGTGATTTTAAGCATAAAAGTTTCGTTAAATTGCCCTTTAATATCATAGCTCAAAATCAACAAATCATTCACCATTTCGTGTAAAACTAATTTCGGGCTTGAATAGGTAAGCGTAACTACATGGGCCGCTTTGTTTAGCAAATCAGATTGATAAATATTCAGTTCAGCCCAATCAAACAATATGGCTTTCCCGGCCATATCATTTAACACAGGCATCTTATTATCTAAGGCCTGTATCGTATCCATCACCGCATAATAAACTTGTTGATGCAGATGAACTGCTTTATTATTTGCCTGGCACATTTCCGAGAAGGTATGCAAACTTTGCCCAGGGTTATATGGTTTCGATTTTTTTTGAAATTCTTTGTAAGTATCGTGAAAAATTCTGCGTTCAAAATCTGTTTTGCACATGAAATTGAAATACTGCTTAGCACTAAGGTTGATGTAAGCTAAAGCCATAAAATTCGGTTTTAATTGCTGGTTCAAATATGAAATAATAAAATATGTCAATCGACAAAGTATCGGTAAACGCTGATTATCAATCGGCAAATGCGAAACTAGACGGAGATCATGAATTTAAAATGAACACGTCTTGTTAAACAAAACGAGTGAAATAGCGAATTCGCTTCATTAGCGAAAAATAAAAATGATTTGAAAAGCAATTTTCGGTCATTAAAGTCCTGCCAACCGTTCTATTTGGAAAAATTTAGGATGCATGCTGATATTAGTTTCGAGAACTCAGATACCTGCAGGAAACTTAAAGCTAACAAGAAAATCTTCGTAATGTCATTTGCACAAGGTCATCTAAATAGCTTACCTAATTCCTCTCATGATCGTTTTCAAGAGTGCTGCAATTTTTATGTATTAGCGAAACTTAAATTATTTATCACAAGTTATCAAAACACTTTATATCCTCACTGGTTAAATCAGTAACAAAGCAATATATATCATTAAAAATGAGCAATATGGAAACAAGAAACAACCATGCCTTAATTCAGGCACTATTAGACTGCGCTATGGCTTGTGAGCATTGCGGGTCATCGAGTTTAAAAGAAGAAACGGATATTAACATGATGATTGAATGCATCAAGTTAAATAGAGATTGTGCTGATATCTGCACCCAGGCTGCCAGGTTGCTACAACGTGATTCGGTTATTGGACGCCAGTATTTATTGTTGTGTGAAGAAATTTGCCGCCTTTGTGCAGAAGAATGCGGAAATCACGATCATGAACATTGCAGACAGTGTGCAGTGGCCTGTGAAGAATGTGCTGATGCATGCCACGCCAATCACGAACCTATTGCGCAAGATTAATTGCAAAAAAAATGTCCCGACTTTCATCGGGACATTTTTTGTAAATCTAAATGCTACTACTGAGCTGGGAAGCTAAAGTTGTAAGTCCCTTGCTCGCTTACACCAGAAATACTGATCATATTATTTCTTCCCTGAGGCAAGGCTTTCTGTACATCGGCTACTGAATTTACCGGCTGACCATTCACTTTAGTAATGATTAAACCTTTCTCTACACCTATATTATCAAAAGCTTTTCCGGTAACTACTGAAGTAACCACAACACCACCATTAATTCCGAACTTGGTTTTTTGTGCCTGAGTCGCCGGTGCAAATGTTGCGCCTAATTTAGAAACTTCAACGCTTTTTGCAGCGGTATTGTTTGCGGTTAAGCCTACACTTGATTCGCCTTTTAAGGTTACCGTAATATCTTTTAGTGAACCATCTCTTAATACGCTTAACTTCACTTTATCACCCGGATTTAAACGGCCAATTCTTTCCTGCAAATCAGGCGAATCATTAATTACTGTGCCATCAACTTTCTTAATGATATCACCTTTTTTAATTCCTGCAGCAGCACCACCGCCACCAGCAACAACATCACTTACATATAAACCACTTACTTCAGAAGTAGTAATTCCTTCTGGTTTCTCATCTCCACTTAACGGATAAAAGTTAACGCCAATATAACCGCGTTTAACCGATCCATATTTCATAAAATCATCTACAATTTTACGGGCTAGGTTTACTGGAATAGCAAAACCATAACCTTGGTTGTAGCCACTTTGTGAAGCGATTGCAGAATTTATACCCACTAACTCGCCATTCGCATTAACTAAAGCACCACCACTGTTACCAGGGTTAATGGCTGCATCTGTTTGAATAAATGATTCGATACTGGTATTAGCAGGAGCCTGTGGTCTTTTACCAGTACGTTGATATTCGCGATATTCTTCTTCAGTGATTTCATTGCCTTGCTGCTCACGACCAATAATACCAATGCTTCTGTTTTTTGCACTCACAATACCAGCAGTAACGGTAGTTTGTAAATCGAGCGGGAAACCCACTGCCAATACCCATTCCCCTACCTGAACATTGTCAGAATTACCCATTTTCACTACAGGTAATCCTGTCGCATTAACTTTAATTAAGGCCAAATCAGTATTTGGGTCACGTCCGATTACTGTAGCTTCAACTTTACGTCTGTCAGTTAAAACCACTTCTACTTTTGATGCATTTTCTACAACGTGATTATTGGTTACGATATAGCCATCCTGACTGATGATTACGCCTGAACCAGATGCTGCCCTTGGTTGGCGCTGCATTTGGCGGCCTCCTCCACCGAAGAAATCATCGAACATATCAAATGGCGAAGAACTTCTGCTGCCACCACCGCTTTTCGCTTCATAAGTTGTTTTAATATGGACAACTCCAGGAGCAACTGCAGCTGCAGCTTGTGTAAAATCAGCGGTACCAGCCGAAGAAACTTTTAGAGGATTGTTGGCAAAGTATAGGTTCTGTTTTTCAGAAATTGTACTTCCAGTTTGGTTACGCTCAAATAGTTTGTAACCTCCAATTGCTGCTGCCCCACCTATAAAAGCAGCTAACACGGTAATTCCTAATATTTTTTTCATGTGTTTGTATATTGTTTTTTAATGGTCATGAACTATGATAAGCCTTATTGCTAGCGATTTGTTTGCTTATGATAATTCATTATTTTCAAATTTGCGAGAGCATTTATTCACTTTGTTTAAGCAGAATGCTCCAGCAGTTTTTATCTGCTCAAATTTTCTTTCGTAAGATTATTCAAATTTAATACCATATAAACGATATTTGTATTGCTAAAGCACTTAATGTCGTGTTAAAAAATGTTAAATCAATTAACGGCTGCATTTAAGTAACTTTTGCAACTCAAATATTGCATTTAAAAATGAAGGTTTCATGAAATCCGGCAAATGCTTTATTAAGTTTACTGACAAATTTACATCATGTATTAATCCCTTAGGCTCTTTTCAATAATATCCAATGAAAATTAACTTCTTTAAATATCAAGGCGCAGGTAACGATTTTATTTTGATAGATCATACGCTAAGTCCGTTAAAAGACATTGACAATAATTGGATAGCGCAGCTTTGTGATAGAAGATTTGGTATTGGTGCAGATGGCCTTATGTTCTTAACAAAACATCCTGATTTCGACTTCGAGATGCATTATTTCAATGCCGATGGTAAATTAGGAAGTATGTGTGGCAATGGTGGAAGATGTATTGTTGCTTTCGCCAAAAACCTTGGCATTATTGATAAGGAAACAAACTTTTTGGCAGTAGATGGTCCGCATTATGCCAGAATTTCAGCATCTGGTGATTGGGTAGAACTACAAATGATTGATGTGGATAGCATCACAAATGATATTGATGCCTTTGTTTTAAATACAGGATCTCCTCACTATGTTGCCTTCCAGAAAGATTTGAAGAATTTTGACGTTTTTACCGAAGGCAAGAAAATCCGCTATAACGAGATTTACAGCGCCAAAGGCATTAACGTAAATTTTGTGGAAGATATGGGCGACCACTTGTTCGTAAGAACTTATGAACGCGGTGTTGAAGATGAGACTTACGCTTGTGGTACAGGGGTAACTGCAGTTGCAATGGCGATGGCGAAACACAAATCGCAAACGGGCCACATTAAAACAGACATTAAAGTTTTGGGTGGCGATATTAAAATCGAATTTGATTACGATGGAGCTAACTTTACAAATGTATTTTTATGCGGACCAGCTAAATTGGTTTTCGAAGGGCAATTGTAAATGGCCGAACTATCTATTCACTTTTAACAAAATTGTATTTTTTGCAAGTTGATTTAAACTTGTCTGATTTCTAAATAAGATCTTAAAATCCATAAAGTGTATAATCTACACTAACAGTATCCCAAAAACTGGCTATTTTAAGCGTCAGCTAAACAATATTTTATTCTGATTTAAACCAATTTAACAGGCTTTAACAATGTGTCGCAAGATATTTACACACAACATAAAGTTGTAAAATATCAATCAAATTACTCTATAACAATAGTTTAACCCAATCTAATGGCATTTTAATTTAAAAAATAAATCAATCGATTGATTAAATGACAGAATTTGGACAGACATATTTTTTTTTAGGCTTTATTTTTGGGCAGAAATCGGCAGGTTAAAAACCAAATTTTAACAACGTTTTCAAACTCCGGAAATTAAATTTAAACACACAGAAACAGTCCATGAGAAAAGTAACAACTCTCTTTTTTAGCATGAGCCTCGCTATGCTTTTAGCATCATGCGGAAATAATGATGAACAAAAGAAGGCAGCGGCCGCCGCGGCAGCTGGCCCGCAAGCCTACCCTGTTTTTACGGTTAATGCACAAACAACAGAATTAAATTCAGATTACCCTGCTACCATTGAAGGAATTCAAAATATTGATATCCGCCCAAAAATTGATGGTTTTATTCAGAAAATATTGGTAGATGAAGGTCAGGTTGTTAAAAAAGGACAATTATTGTTTACCATCATGGCGCCACAATATGAACAAGAAGTGAGAACAGCCAGAGCAGCCATTAGCAGCGCCGAAGCTGATGTAAATGCCGCACAATTGCAGGTAAACAAAACCAAGCCGTTGGTTGAAAAAGATATTATTAGCAAGTATGATTTAGATGCAGCTCAATTAACCTTACAAAGCAGAAAAGCTGCCTTGGCTCAAGCTCGTGCAACTTTAGTTAATGCAGAGGTTAATTTAGGCTATACCTCCATCACAAGTCCGGTTGATGGCGTTGTGGGCAGTATCCCATTCAGAAATGGTAGTTTGGTAAGCAGTTCAAGCACTGAACCCTTAACTACAGTCTCCAATACCTCAAAGGTTTATGCTTACTTTTCATTGAATGAGAAACAACTTTTAGACTTTTCGAAAACCTATAAAGGAAATACTTTGGCTCAGCAAATGAAGAATATTCCAGCGGTAAGCCTGGTGCTGGCTGATGGAAATGTATATGCTCAAAATGGTAAAATCGAATCTATTAACGGTCAAATTAACACCGCAACTGGTTCAGCAAGTTTGAGAGCTACTTTTCCAAATCCAATTTCTCTTTTAAAATCTGGCGCAAGTGCTTCGGTTAGAATACCACAAAAAGTTGAAAACGCGATTCTTGTACCGCAGAAATCAACTATCGATTTACAAGGAAAGAAATTTGTTTATGTTTTGGGCGATTCGTCTAAAATCATTAGCACTGAAATTCAGATTATGGATTTGGCCAAGGATAAGTTTTATGTGGTAACAAAGGGTTTAAAAGCCGGCGATAAAATTGTGCTGGAGGGTTTCCAATCTTTAAAAGATGGTGCAAAAATCAAACCCGAAGAACAAAGTGCCGATTCAGTTTATGCTGATATTAAAAAATAGTTTTATTGCTAATTGAGCCAAAGGCATCCCTTTGAGATAATTTAATATTATGTTTAAGAAATTTATAGAAAGACCGGTTCTATCAACTGTTATATCCATCATCATCGTTATTCTCGGTGTTTTAGGTTTAGCTACGTTGCCGGTTTCACAATATCCGGAAATTGCGCCTCCAACGGTGCAGGTTTCTACTTCATACCAGGGTGCGAACGCTGATGTGGTAATGAATAGCGTAGTTGTTCCGCTAGAAGAACAAATTAATGGTGTAGAAGACATGACTTATATGACTTCTACCGCAAGTAACGATGGTACTGCAACCATAACCATCAACTTTAAATTAGGCACCAATCCCGATTTAGCTGCCGTAAACGTTCAAAACAGGGTAGCAAGGGCAACAAGTTTACTACCTGCAGAGGTAACAAGATCGGGTGTAATCACCGCTAAAAGACAGGCCAGTAACGTTTTAATCTTCGGTTTATACAGTGATGATCCATCTTATGATCAAAAGTTTTTACAGAACTATGCCAACATCAATATCATTCCGCAAATTAAGCGTATTAATGGTGTAGGAGATGCGAGTGCATTCGGTACACTTGACTATACCATGCGTATTTGGTTAAAACCAGATGTTATGGCAACTTATGGTTTGGTACCCAGCGATGTAAATACTGCCCTGGCCGATCAAAACGTTGAGGCTGCGCCGGGCCAGTTCGGTGAACAGGGAGATCAGGCTTTCCAGTATACTTTGAAATATACAGGCCGGTTAAAAGATGAAGCTCAGTTTAGCAATATCATCATTAAAACCGATGCCAATGGGCAGATTCTGCGCCTGAAAGATATTGCCAGAATCGAACTTGGTGCACAGAGTTATGCCAGTTCAGTGAGATTCAATGGAAAACCTGCTTTAGGTATCGCCATCAACCAAACGGCTGGATCTAATGCGAAAGAGGTAATAGAAAACTCCATTACTACCCTTGATGAAGCGCAAAAATCGTTTCCAAAAGGAGTACACTACGCTACTTTGGTTAACGTAAACGACTTCCTTGATGCATCGATTGAGAAAGTAATCCACACCTTAATCGAAGCTTTTATTTTAGTGTTCCTGGTGGTTTTCATTTTCTTGCAAGATTTCCGCTCTACTTTAATTCCGGCGATTAGTGTTCCGGTAGCAATTGTGGGTACGTTTTTCTTCCTGAGTTTATTTGGTTTCACCATAAACCTATTAACTTTATTTGCCTTGGTGCTTGCCATCGGTATCGTAGTGGATGACGCGATTGTGGTAGTAGAAGCGGTTCACGCCAAACTCGATGAAGGTTACACGGATGCTAAAAAAGCAACTGTTGATGCCATGGACGATATCAGTGGAGCAATCATCTCGATTACCCTCGTAATGGCAGCGGTATTTATTCCAGTGAGTTTTATTCAAGGTTCATCTGGGGTGTTCTATAAACAATTCGGTTTAACGTTAGCCATCTCGATCATTTTATCTGCGATTAATGCCCTAACGTTGAGTCCGGCTTTGTGTGCCTTATTTTTAAAACCTCATCAAGATGATCACGGCAAGAAGAAAAATTTCCTTGAGCGCTTTTATGGCGCCTTCAATACTTCATTTGATGCGGTAACAGGTAAATACAAAAAGTCAATCGGCTTTTTAGCTAAAAAGAAATGGATTGTTGGTTTAGGAATTGCCTTGTTTACTGTTGTTTTAGTTTGGACAATGAATACGACTCCAAAAGGTTTCGTACCGAATGAAGATTTAGGAACCATTATGTCTGACATTTCATTACCAGCAGGAACATCGCAGGAAGAAACCAGTATTGTAATTGCCAAAATTGATAGTATTGCACATAAAATCCCTGAAATTAAAAACTCACTACGTGTAGTAGGCCGTAGTATGATTTCGGGTTCGGGTAGTTCTTACGGAATGGTAATTGCCCGTTTATCTCCATGGGATGAGCGTAAACGTGATGTGAAAGCTATTATTGGTGAATTGTTCGCCAAAACAGCAACTATTAAGGGTGCAAAAATCATTTTCTTTGCTCCACCAACCATCCAGGGTTTTGGTACGAGCGGTGGTTTTGAATTTCAGTTACAGGACAAAACCGGAGGCGATATCAAGAAATTTAATGAGGTAGGTAACACATTTTTAGCCGCATTGAGTCAGCGTCCGGAAATCCAATATGCCTCTACCTCTTTTAATCCTAACTTTCCACAATATCAAATTGATGTAAATGTTGCTAAAGTGAAACAGGCAGGTTTAACAGTTGCCGATGTTTTAGGAGTAATGCAAGGTTATTACGGTGGTGTTTATGCCTCAAACTTTAACAAGTTTGGTAAACAGTTTAGGGTAATGTATCAGGCAGATGCCCAATATCGTGCGAATGAGCAAACGCTAACCCGTATTTTTGTGCGAAACAAAGATGGACAAATGGCGCCGGTTTCAGAGTTTATCACGTTATCGAAAGTTTACGGTCCGCAAGCAATTTCCCGTTTCAACCTATTTACATCTATTGCTGTTACGGGTAACCCTAATGCTGGCTTCAGTTCGGGTGATGCATTGGCAGCAGTTCAGGAAGAAGCGGCAAAGCATTTACCTGCAGGTTATGGTTATGAATTCTCCGGTTTATCCCGTGAGGAGATGAGCAGTGGCAGTCAAACTATTTTTATCTTTTTATTGTGCGTGATCTTCGTTTACTTTTTGCTGGCTGCTCAATATGAAAGTTATATCTTACCTCTGGCTGTTTTAATATCTCTTCCTGTTGGTTTAGCCGGAACGTTTATTTTTGATAAGATTTTCGGTATCGATAACAACATCTACACGCAGATTACACTGATTATGCTTGTAGGTTTATTAGCCAAAAATGCCATTCTGATTGTAGAATATGCCGTAGATAGACGCCGCAAAGGAATGAGTATTGTTAATGCCGCAATTGATGGTGCAACCGCCCGTTTGCGTCCAATCTTAATGACTTCGTTCGCCTTTATTTTAGGTTTATTGCCTTTAATGCTTTCCTCTGGTGTAGGTGCATCAGGAAATAAATCAATTGGTACAGGTGCGGTTGGCGGGATGTTAATTGGTACCATCTTCGGAGTTTTCGTTATTCCTGCCTTATTTATTGTGTTCCAATCTTTACAGGAAAGAATAAGTAACAAGTCGCCTTTCGATGAAGGAATTGAGAAAGAGCAAACGCCAGAAGAATACGAATTAGCAACGGCTAACAGTAAACATTAATTAAATCGAACATGAAATTCACATATAAGCATTCCATTTTTATCGGTTTTACCATCCTTAGCTTAAGCGCTTGTGTAACTCAAAAATACACTCGCCCACAGGTTAAGAATGAGGGTTTATACCGAGATATTAATACCACCGATACAACAACCATAGCAGATTTGCCATGGAAAAGCCTGTTCTCTGATACGACATTACAATCTTTAATTCAACAGGGGATAAATGAAAATCTTGATCTGAAACAAGCTATTGAGCGCATCAGGATTTCGGAAGCTACCTTGCGTCAAAGTCGTGCAGCATTGTTACCAAGTTTGCAGGCTGATGTATCGGTTACTGACGCAAAGCAATCACAAGCGGCATTAAATTTTCCTGCCGGGATTAACATTAACCTGGAAACGCAAACCTACCGAGCCGCTTTAAGTACAGCATGGGAAGCCGATATCTGGGGGAAACTGAGCAGCGCTAAACGTGGTGCTTTCGCAACTTTGCTCCAGAGTGATGCAACAAAACGAGCCGTTCAAACACAGTTGATTGCCACTATTGCCAATAGCTACTATACTTTGCTTGCTTTAGATAAACAACTGGCGATTACAGAACAAACGATTAAAATCAGAACAGAGGATGTTGAAACCATGAAAGCACTGAAAGAGGGTGCGGTTGTAAATGGAGCTGCAGTTGTTCAGAGTGAAGCAAATTTATACGCTGCTCAGGTAACAATCCCTGATTTAAAAAGAAGTATTAAAGAAGCGGAAAATGCTTTAAATGTGGTGTTGGCTAAAGCACCAGGAACAATCAACAGAACTACGCTGGATCAACAGTTGCCGTATACAAATTTACAAACTGGTGTGTCGGCACAGCTTTTACAAAACCGTCCGGATGTAATCGCCGCTGAATTTGGTTTCAGAGCTGCTTTTGAAAATACAAACGTAGCAAAAACTTATTTCTACCCTGCTTTAACTTTAACCGCTACCGGTGGATTAACCAGTTTACAATTGGGTAATTTCTTCGACAATTCTATCTTTTACAACCTGGTAGGCGGATTAACGCAGCCTATTTTTGCTAAAGGGGCAAATAAAGCTCGTTTAACTACAGCGCAGGCCAATCAACAAATTGCTTTTTATACTTTTCAACAAGCGCTTTTAACTGGCGGACAAGAAGTGTCAAATGCTTTGTATGCCTATCAAACTGCTGCTGAAAAAGAAGAAACCAGAGCCAAGCAAATTGCTTCGTTAACTAAAGCAGTTGATTTTACTAAAGAGTTATTGCGTTACAGTTCGGCAACAAATTATACTGACGTTTTAACTTCAGAGCAAAGTTTATTAACTGCTCAGTTGAGTGGGATAAACGACAGATTACAAAAACTACAGTCGGTGGTTAATTTATACCGTGCCCTTGGTGGTGGTTGGAAATAACCAATTAAGTTTAGATTTTATGATTTACGATTTTAGATTTAAAAGAATTTAGAGATGGAGTATAATTGATTCCCTAATCTTAATGCTAAAATCGTAAATCATTTATACATACCCTTACTGTCGATAAAATCAATTACCTTATCCGGCAAAAAGAATTGTACATTTTTTCCGTCTTTAACTGCTTTTCTAATAAACGTTGAAGAAATCTCCATCAAAGGCGTATCTGTAAAAGTTATCGCCGGATGGTTTTGCCATTCGCTCACATCTGCTCCAGGGCGTGGATAAACATAAATTTGATAATTCTTCAGAAGTACTTCATAGTTTTTCCATTTTTTAAACGATACCAGATTATCTGCTCCCATAATCAAAACAAACTCTTTGGTAGGGTAACGTTCGTGAAGGTGTGTTAATGTATCAATAGTGTAGGATGGTTGAGGCAACGAAAATTCAATGTCGCTCACTTTTATGTTCTCCGTTTTTTCGGTAGCAAGGGTTGCCATTTCCAGGCGGTCGTACATGTTTGATAAACCACCTTTATCTTTTAAAGGATTATGAGGCGAAACCACTAACCAAACTTCATCAAGGCCAGTATGATTTGCCATATAGTTGGCTATAATCAAATGCCCGGTATGAATGGGGTTATAGGAGCCGAAGAATAGACCAGTTTTCAATTTACAGTTTTCAGTTTAAACCAAATTCGTCATTGCGAGGCACGAAGCAATCTTATTGAAATTTCAAATGTAGATCGTCAAAATGAGATTGCTTCGTGCCTCGCTATGACGACCTAGAAGTGGACTTGTTAACGCTGCAAAAAGCTTCTCACCAACTCTTCTGCTTCAGCACAAGCCGTAGCCAAATCATAGTTTTTAAGAACTACATCGAATTTATCAGCGTAGGTTAATTCCTTTTCTGCCTTAACAAAACGTTCCTGCAGTTTTTCAGGGCTATCAGTTCCCCTGCCGCTTAAACGTTCTTTTAAAACCGCTAACGATGGTGGCTGAACAAAAATAGCCAGCGCATCTTCTTCGTATTTTCTTTTTAAACGAAGGCCACCTTCTACGTCAATATCGAAAATTACATGTTTATCATCGTTCCAGATGCGCTCAATTTCAGAACGTAGGGTGCCGTAAAAAGTTCCATTATAAACTTCCTCAAACTCTACAAATTCCTGGCGGGCAACTTTATGAAGAAATTCTTCCTTACTGATAAAATAATAATCGTTTTCGTGAGTTTCTGCGCCCCTTGATTCGCGTGTAGTTGCTGAAATCGAAAAGCTTAGTTCAGGAAACTTAGCTAATAAGTGGTGTACAATAGTTGTTTTACCTGCTCCTGATGGCGCTGAAAATATGATTAATTTACCTTGTTTCATTCTGTTTAGCATAAAGAGAAAAGCAGAAAGCCCAAAGCTTTAGTCTTTGAGCTTTAAGCTTTAAGCTTTTTATAATACGTTTAATAACTGTTCTTTAATTTTTTCTAACTCCTCTTTCATGCCAACAACATATTGTTGCATTTGTGCATCGTTTGCCTTTGCACCCATTGTATTAATTTCTCTTCCTATTTCCTGCGAAATGAAACCCATTTTTTTACCGTTTGCTTCTTTACTGGCTAAGGTTTGCAAAAAATAATCACAATGACTTTTTAACCGTGTTTTCTCTTCTGTGATATCAATCTTATCGATATAATAAATCAGCTCTTGTTCAAAACGGTTCTGATCGATATTAACCTTACCTACTGCATCTTCTAAAAACTGAGAAAATTTATCGCGGATTGCTGCAATTCTTTTCGGTTCCAGTTCCTCTACTGATTTGAAGTAAGCAAGAATATTTTTGATTCTTAACTCTAAATCGGCTTTCAAAACCGCTCCCTCATCTTCTCTAAATCTGTTAAAATTGGCCAGGGCCTGAGTAAATATTTGATATAAATGATTCCATTCATCTTCACTCACGCTTTCTTCTTTGTAAGAAATTACATCGGGAAAGGTTAAAGCCGTTTGCAGGAGGTTAGTACTATTTGCACCTAATTCCGAATTGACAGAAACCAGTTGATTGTAATAATGACTTAATAAAGCAGTATTAATAGTAGCCCCGGTAACTTCTCCACTCGATCGCTCTACGTTAATGCTCAAACTCACTTTACCACGTTCGATATCTTTGCTACAAACGTTGCGTAGAATTAATTCTTTATCGGAAAAAGCTTTAGGATATTTTAAATTCAGCTCAAGAAATTTGCTGTTGAGTGATTTGATTTCGACACTGTACTTTGCATTTGCATAATCGGCTGTTGCTAAGCCGTATCCTGTCATGGATTTTATCATGCGCAAAGATAGAAAAATTAGTTTAGAGTTTATTGATGAGGTTTGCGCTTATATCATAGCGAATAAACTGGATGATCCGGTACATGCATTAACGTTTATTTAACAAATTAAAGGTTAACAAATGTTAATTTTACAGGAAAATTAAACCTAAAATGAGGGCATTTTTTCTGTTATGGTTAGTCTTCATGCTGATGACAATTGGCAGCAGAATTTATGCACAAGATGTTTTGGTCAAAGGAGTAATCATAGAGAAAGGTACGAACATTCGGATCGCTTTAGGTGTTATAACCAATAAGCATTCGGGGAAAGCGGTTGGCAGTAATGATTTAGGCCTATTTAATATCAAAGTTAATTTGGGAGATACCCTATTAATTGAAAAGAGAAACTTTGTTTCTCAGCAAATTGTGGTGAATAGCAATAAAGATATTCTGATTTATTTAATTAGATCAAGCGTTACCCTGGATGAAGTAACAGTAAAAGGGAAAACAAAAATTGAAGACCTGCAAGAAATCAGGAGAGAATTTAAGCGCCAGGGTTCTTTTTACGAAGGTAAACCACCCTTAGCTTTGCTTAATCCACTAAACGGAAGTCCGTTGACTTTCTTTTATGAACTATTCGGCAAAACACCAGCTAAAGCACGACGTTTTAAACGGTACTATGATAAAGAAATAAGGTTAATGCAAGTGGATAATTTTTTTAATAAAACCCTGGTTAGTAAGCATACGCCTCTGGAAGGAAAAAATTTAGACAAATTTATGCTTGAATATTCACCTACAGCTGAAATGGTGAAACACTGGAACAATTACGATGCTGTAAATTATATAAAGTTATCTGCTAAAAAATTCGCAGATACTTTAAAAAATTAATACGAATGAAATTTTTAAAACTTGCAATCTTACCGCTAATATTAATCCTCATTAGCTTCAGTTTAAAGGCCCAGGACTTTATTGTTAAAGGCGTGGTTTTTGAGAAAGGGGCTAACATCCGCGTAGCACTGGCAGAAATAACCAATGAACGTACGCAAATGGGCGTTGGCAGTAACGACCTTGGTTTTTTTCAGCTTAAAGCCCGGGTTGGAGATACACTTTTAATTACTAAGCGGAACTTAACCGATCAACGGATTGTTGTGCTTGGAACGCAAGATATCCTGATTTATTTGGTTAGGGAAAGTACAATGCTAAATGAAGTGACCATTGTCGGCAATACAAAAAAACAGGATCTTGAAGATCTAAAGCGAGAGTTTCAGAATAAGGGTGTGTACAATGGTGGCAAATCATCCTTTCTGTCTGCTATTTTCCAACCTTTAAACGGCCTTTACAATTTGATTGGCAAGGAGCCAAAAAATGCCAGAAGATTTGGAAGATATGCTGATAATGAACTGAAACAGTCGCAGATTGATGTGTATTTTAATCAAACTATCATCAAAAATAATACGCAGTTAACTGGCGATACACTTGAGCGGTACATGTTGGATTGTCGTCCGGAATTTGACAAAGCGCAATACTGGAATAGTTACGATTATATCAAATACATAAAAGAATCATCAAAGAAATTTACAGATACTTTAGGAAAAGGAAAGTAGTTTCCAGTCGGCAATCTGCGAATCGCAGTTTTCAGCTTGTAAGTTTACATTTTTCAGTTAACCACTTTACCCGATTAACTAAGATAAGCTAATAAGCGATCAAGCTTATATAGAAAGTGCTTCACATGCCTTTTCTGCAGCCAGTTTTTCTGCATTCTTTTTGTTGTAATCTCTACCTGTACCATGTTTTTCTCCATCAACTATGGCACTGATGGTAAACAGTTTTGCACTTTCACCTTCTCCATTTTGTACAAGTTCAAAGGTCACATCTTTACCGTGGCGCTGACACCATTCGATTAATTTACTTTTGAAATTTGTTTCGGTAAGTTCTAGAGTATGGATATCGATGTGCGGTTTAACAATTCTACGCAATAAAAATTCTTTGGTGAAATTGTATCCTTTATCCATGTAGATAGCACCGACAATGGCTTCAAAAGCATCGCCTAACATCGAATTATGCTTGGTTTGAATACTTACCGAACGCTGATCGAATTGAATAAGCTTATCAAATCCAATTTTTTTTGCCAACTGGTTTAAGTTTGCCCGGTTCACAATTTTAGAACGCATTTCGGTTAAAAAACCTTCTTCCTTGTAAGGATAGTGTTTGAAAAGCAATTCTGCTATTACAGAACCCAGAACCGCATCACCTAAAAACTCTAAACGCTCATTGCTACTTCTGCTACCGTTTTTTAAAACCTTCGCCACAGAACGATGTCTGAACGCCATTTTGTATAGCGTAACATTACCAGGTACAAAGCCCAAAATATTCTTCAGCTTTTTTACAAACTCCTTTTCGGGAGAGAGATAAAGTTTATATAATTTTAATATCGGCATTAAATAAATAACACAATTAGCGGCTAATTAGCATATTTAACTAAGTTATCTATTTTTAATTAGCATACAAAATTATATAGCAAAGCTGCGTATTTTAATCTTCGTATTTCTTGAAAATCACTGAAGCATTGTGACCACCAAAACCGAAAGTATTACTTAATGCAGCTCTAACTTCGCGTTTTTGAGCTTTGTTGAAAGTAAAATTTAGTTTAGGATCAAAGGCAGGATCATCTGTAAAGTGATTAATTGTAGGAGGTACAATATCATTTTGAACAGAAAGAATTGCGGCAATCGCTTCAACAGCACCGGCAGCACCCAATAGGTGACCAGTCATTGATTTTGTAGAACTGATATTTAAGCGGTAGGCATCTTCACCGAAAAGATCAGCAATGGCTTTGGTTTCGCTAATATCGCCAAGCGGCGTAGAAGTACCATGAACATTGATGTAGTCGATATCGGCAGTAGTTAAACCAGCGTCTTTTAAAGCGTTAGTCATTACCATTCTGGCACCTAAACCTTCCGGGTGCGGAGCGGTGATGTGATTTGCATCAGCACTCATTCCGCCACCAACAAGTTCTGCATAAATTTTTGCACCTCTTGCTTTTGCGTGTTCAAGTTCTTCCAAAATAATAGTTCCTGCACCTTCACCAGCCACAAAACCATCACGATCCTTATCAAAAGGACGAGATGCTGTTTGAGGATCGTCATTACGTGTAGATAATGCATGCATGGCATTAAAACCACCCATTCCTGCTTCGTTAATAATGGCTTCAGAACCACCGCTGATAATCACATCAGCCATACCCAAACGGATATAGTTGAAGGCATCAATCATCGCATTGGTAGATGAAGCGCATGCCGAAACAGTTGCAAAATTTGGCCCACGTAAGCCATATTTGATAGAGATATGCCCTGGAGCGATATCAATAATCATCTTCGGAATAAAAAATGGATTGTATCTTGGCGTACCATCTCCCTTAGCAAAATTCGAAATTTCATCTAAGAAAGTTTTCAATCCACCTATGCCAGCACCCCAGATTACGCCGATACGGTTGGTGTCTAATTTTTCGAAATCAAAACCACCATCCTTTACAGCCTCTTCTGTTGCAACTAACGCATATTGTACAAACGGATCAAGCTTGCGGGCTTCTTTTTTCTCCAAAAAATCTTCCGGATTAAAGTTTTTTACCTCACATGCGAATTTGGTTTTGAACTTCTCAGTATCAAAACCTTTAATAGGAGCAGCGCCACTCACCCCGTTAGTCAATCCTTCCCAAAAATCAGGAACATTATTGCCTATAGGAGTGAGCGCACCCAACCCTGTTACTACTACTCTTTTTAATTCCATTTATACTGAAAAAGCGTAATTCTATTTAACGTTTTTTTCCAAATAAGCGATTGCTTGACCAACTGTACCGATGGTTTCAGCCTGATCGTCAGGAATAGCTACATTGAATTCTTTTTCAAATTCCATAATTAACTCTACGGTATCTAAAGAATCTGCACCTAAATCGTTGGTGAATGAAGCCTCTGGCGTAACTTCGCTTTCGTCAACACCTAGTTTTTCTACGATAATAGCCTTAACTCTTGAAGCAATATCAGACATAATTTTATAATTTAATGGTTAAATAATTCTGTGCAAAGAAAAATAAATTCTTACAATTTTCAAATGTTTTTATTTCGACACGTATTTTTGGTGTCTTAATAACACAGCGAATATAGAATTAGTTTTTTAATTTCGTTCTGTAAATAATTTATTTCGATTTGAACAGAACTTACCTGAAATTAACGTTAGACCTTGATTTTATACTAATTGCGATTACTGCGCCCCTGAAAGACTATGTGCTTTGCCACAAAATTAATACGAGGTTAAATACGCAATTTGAGAAAATTGATGACCACGAAATATTTTTTAACATTGATGAACCTGCCTGGTCTTTTTCGAAATATTACTTTTTTGTGGAGCAGGGAGAAGTTGAATATTATCTGATTAGCAACAGAAGCAGCGATGGATTACTGGTTCCGGAGATGGGAAATGTTGATTTTTTTATTATAATTAAAGAATTTATCGATAAGGAAGATCTCAATTATTTGATAAACGGATTAAACAAACTACCTGATATTCAGGTAGCTGCAAAAATAGACCCTACTAAATTAAAAAGCAAAGAGAATTTGGTAATATAAAAATTATATACTTGGTGTATTAAATACACTATATTTGAGGGTTATAAACAACGAACAAAAAAACAAAATATATAAAATTTAATGCAGTTTAATTACTTTAGATAATTAATTAGCGCTTTCTGAAACTGCATTGCTAAAATCAATTAATTAAATGAAACCTTTTCATTCCAGAACTAAAATTGTAGCCACGCTTGGCCCGGCATCAGCAAAACCAGATGTATTATATAGTATGTTTAACGCAGGTTTGGATGTTTGCCGTCTGAATTTTTCACATGGTTCTCAGGCAGATCATCAGGCAGTTTTAGACACCATCCGCGATTTAAACAAGAAATACGATTATAACGTTGGTATTCTTGCTGATTTACAAGGTCCGAAAATTCGTATCGGATTAGTAAAAGAAGGTGGAATTAACCTGATTAACGGTAAAACTACCATTATCACTACTCAAGAATGTATTGGTAATGAAGAGCGTATTTATATCACTTATCAAAACTTCCCTCAGGATGTTCAGGCAGGCGAAATCATTCTTTTGGATGACGGTAAGCTACAAATGAAAGTTTTATCAACCAATCTTAAAGATGAAGTGGTTTGCGAGATTGTTCACGGTGGAATTTTAACTTCAAGAAAAGGGGTAAACCTTCCAAATACTAAAGTTTCTATTCCGTCTTTAACTCCAGAAGATCGTGAAAATTTAGAATTTGTTCTTGAAAATGATGTAGAATGGATCGGTTTGTCTTTCGTTCGTAAAGCTGAAGATATTATCGAACTTAAAAATATTATTGCTGAACGTGGCAAAACAGCTCGTGTAATTGCAAAAATTGAAAAACCAGAAGCCATTGCGAACATTGATGAAATCATCGCCGTAACGGATGGTATTATGGTTGCCCGTGGAGATTTGGGTGTAGAATGTCCGATGGAGGAAGTTCCTTTGTTACAGAAAATGATTGTTGCCAAATGTAGAGCAGCTTCAAAACCTGTAATCGTAGCAACGCAGATGTTAGAAAGCATGATCACGACACCTCGCCCTACTCGTGCTGAAGTAAACGATGTGGCTAACTCTGTTTTAGATGGTGCTGATGCTGTGATGTTAAGTGGTGAAACTTCAGTTGGAGAATTTCCATTGATCGTGATCGAAACGATGCAAAAATTATTCAAAACATTGAGCAGAATAACTATCCATTCAATCCTGATAAATTCCTTAAACCGAAATCACCTTCGTTTTTAAGCGATGCAATCTGTGACTCTGCTTGTTTCTTAGCTAAGCAAACCAATGCAGTTGGTATTGTTTCGATGACATTGAGTGGCTATACAGCTTTTGAAATTTCTAGTCACAGACCAGAGGCCTTAACATTCATTTTTACAAGCAATAGAGCGCTTTTAAATGCAGTGAGCTTACTTTGGGGAGTTAGAGGTTTTTACTATGATAAGTGGGAAAGCACAGATAACACCATTATTGAAGTTAACGAATTCTTAAAAAGCAAGAAATTGGTTAAACAAGGTGATATTTTAATTAACACCGCTGCGATTCCAATTGAGGCTAAAGGTAAAACCAATATGTTAAAAATTACGGTTGTTGATTAATTCCAACATCATTAAAATAATAAATGCTTCCAATTCATTTTGGGAGCATTTTTTTTGAATAAAAAATATATTTTTGCAATCCATTCCGGGAAGGTGTCTATCCAAAGGACCCCTATGGGGAGTGGTCGATCGAGCACGCTTGGAAAATTTACTACAACTTTTTAAAAAAGTAGTATACTTGCTTAAAATGTGTTATGTTTTATAGTTACATTTTAAAAAGCTTAAAAGACGGAAGATATTATTACGGTAGTACCGAAAACCTAGATTTGAGATTGATTAAGCATAATAAGGGAGATGTGAAATCAACAAAAGGAAGAAGACCTTTTATCATTCATTTTTACGAAGTGTTTGGTACAAGAAGTGAGGCTTTCAAAAAAGAGAACAATATTACAAATCAGTAAATGGTTACATTTATTTGAAAGAACAAAACATTATATAATCCGGAGAGGTGTCAGAGTGGTCGATCGAGCACGCTTGGAAAGCGTGTGTACTTCACGGTACCGCGGGTTCGAATCCCGCCCTCTCCGCTTTTAAGACTTTAAATCATCTATTGATTTATTCTACTTAATAAGCTTTGATATCTAAAATTAGGCTTTAAACCGCTTAGAGGGCACATTCCATCAATCACTCTGTGTGAAAATTTAAAATTTAAGAGATACTATTTTTCCTTTGAAACACTCAAATTTTGCAAATTCACCCAGAAAATTTGTGTACTATTTGTGGCACATTTGTTTTTAGAAAAAAGTGCCACAAAAAACAGCTCAAGGAGTTGATTATCAAGCAGTAAAACAGGTTTACATCTTGTCGTTAAAAGACCGAATTTCTAAATTTAATAACTAAAAAATTTTAGAAACTATGTTACAAGATGTAAGTGTGTTTTTTTTTCAAAAGACACCGAGAAAACCACAAAAGATTCGGTACATATATTTGCGTGTACTGGTTGATGGGATTGCTAGGGAAAACTCAACAAAGAGAAAATGGCCAGCAGATAGGTGGGATCAAAAATTGGGGCGAGCAATAGGAACTAAGGAAGATGCACGGATACTTAACACCTATCTCCAATCCAAAGAAATTGAAGTTTTCAAGGCCAGAGAGACCTTACTCAGAGAAGAAATGCCAATATCCGCTCAGGATATTATTGACATTATAAATGGAAGAAGTGGAAATAAAACCAAGGTTTTAGAGGAATTTCAGGTACATAATGACCAGATGAAGGCCTTGGTTCGTACCAAAGAAAATCCAAATTTAGATTTCGCGCCCGGTACTTATGAGCGTTATGTAACAGCGAAATCACACGTGGCTGAATTTATCAAATTTAAATATGACAGGGATGATCTCGAATTTGCCCACATTGATTACCAATTTGCCAAAGACTATGAGTTCTATCTTAAAACAGTAAGGAAATGTGCGCACAACACGGCCTTGAAGTACATAGCCAATTTCAAAAAGATTGTTTTAATTGCAAAAGACAAAAAAATAATCAGAGATGATCCTTTTGCGAGGTATAAGAGAAAAAAGCTAAAGAATAAAAAAAATCCGCTGACATGGGAAGCTCTTCGGGTGATTGAAGAATATCCTTTTAGCATTGAAAGACTTTCAGAAGTCAGGGATATTTTCATTTTTCAATGCTATACGGGTCTGGCGTATGCAGATGTAAGAAACCTTAAGAAAAAAGATATTATAAAAGACCGCGCAGGAAAGCTGTATATTGATTCCATGAGAGTCAAAACAAAATCAGACTTTGATGTTCCGCTTCTGCCTACCCCGATACGGCTACTGAAAAAATACGAGATCCATCCCTTTTGCCAATCTACCGGTAGGGCAATGCCAGTGATATCAAATCAAAAAATGAATGCCTATCTAAAGGAAATCGCCACAATTTGTGCATTAAAAATGAGCGACTTATTCATTCCTGATCTCCACACACATATGGCCAGGCGGACATTTGCCATCACCGTAGCCTTAAATAATGGTGTTTCGATTGTAGCAGTGAAGGAAATGCTTGGTCATGCCACTGTGAAGCAAACGGAGGAATATGCAATAACAGAAAAAGATTTTGTACATGCCGAAATGCAAACACTCGAACTTACAATAGAGAAACGTAAGAACATAAGCCTGGATAAAGGCGAGCTACAAGACCGGAATATGAGCTTGGAAGAGCTTATGCAAGAAATGGAAAGGCTCAAAGCGCAAATCGAGGAACGACTCGCCAATCCGATTTAATCTACTGTCGTCATCTAAAAGATCCTGACTTGTTGGCTCAGGATCTTTTTTCTTGGTTAAAATTTAAGTTTTATAGTACTCTTATATCCCGGATGGTATGATGGAAAATATTCAATATATCCAAGCGCTTGCAACTGTTTCAAATATTTGTGATAGGTTGGCAAACTTTGTAAATGGGCTAACTTCATTATATTTCGACGGCTCACATGTATAACCTTAACTTCACACTGAAAATAAGCAAGTTGCAATATGGCTAACATCATTACAAGATGGTAGATATTTAAGTTTTCATCATTCATAAGCGCCTGAATTTTCTTTATCGTCTCTTCACTATTCATTCTTTCGATCTTTAAAAAGTTTTTCCAAGTCCGCTAGATTATAGTAATAAGTACCCATGATCTTTTTATAACGCACCTTACCTTCAATCCTTAAGTTTTGGACAGTTCCGGGTGACATATCCAGCAGCTTACGGACTTTCGTCGTTTTAATCCAGTCCTGTAATGGTTCCGGAACAGATGTTGGTATTTGTATTTTTCTAATTTCTTCCCGTAGGACGTTTGTCAACAACAGGCTAAACTGATGCAGGTCGTCCTTTGTAATCTCTTGCTCCATAGACATTATGTATTAAATTTAAAAGTGAATTTCTGCGCATAGTTGCGAGTTTTGCTTTTCCTTATTTCCAGAAGTAATACCATACCCAGAATAAGTGATTTCCTGAATGCCCGCTTGTATAGCCAAACATTCACTAAAATCTCTAAAAGGAATCCTTGTAATCATTCATCAATACAAGATATAGATGGCCACCATTACTGGTGACCATCTATTATTAACCGAATGTTTTGAGCCATTCTTACTTGGCTCAACTGGTAAATTTCAAATTGTGTCTGCAGTTAACGCTCTATACCTTCGCCAGACGAACTTAAATTCTGGCCATCTTCCCAGGGAAACCTATCCTCACTCGTTCTGGTATTGATTTCTTTCGCCAATGCAGTCTCTTTTGATTCAACAACGTCAGCCTTATTCTCCTCAACTTTTTTAGGAAATATTTCATCCTGTCGGATCGTGGCCATAGATTTATCATAAACATCAAGCCCTTTGAACTGTGGATTTGCTGTAACAAATACGGCGACAGATTTTTTTCCTATAACAATATCGGCCTGGGCAAGATTACCATTCCTCAACATCCTCATCATGCCTTCCTTTCCGGTTTCGGTTAACCCCTTAAATGGATATTTATCGATTGATTCAGACAGGTCAAATTTAAACTCGGGATAAAACTTTTTCAGCGGATGGTTACCATAGGCATCCTGAACATCTAAGCTCAGCTTAAACCACACTTTTTTCTTTTCAGTTGCTTCACCGCTTTCGCTTTTCGAATAAACATCACGCTCTAGAGAGTTTCCTGATAATAATTTATAAGCTTGTAAAGCGGTGATTCGGTTGTCTCTTTCCAAATCGAAGACTTGTTTAATCGGCAAAGCACCTCCAGCTTTGAGCAGCGTCACCTCATAATCGTTTAGAAAATACATGTCACTTTGCTTGGAACGGTTAAAATTGAGCAGCACCCGCATTTGATCACTGCCAACTGTGGTCCCCTTTTGCGCCTGCGCAGGGGTGTAACTTTGATTTATGCCAAGTGTAAAGGCAGGAATTTCCCTTGAGATTGCTGACTCGAGCACATCGTTCAACTTTGTTCCAAAGCCAAGATAATCAAGGCTTTTTTTAAGGTATTCTAAATTTTGCTCATTCATAAATAATATTGAATTGTAGTTAATAAATTAAAAAAGCCTGAGCTGCTGCTTAGGCTCGGGGGGATGGTATCCATTCTCTCTGGCCAAATGCTCGCCAAGGACAGTACAGAGGCCCTGGATAGAAGTATATCCACATTCCCTTAGAATGGCCGAGAAAAGAAAGTGTGATTTATATCCGGTTGGGGAAATGATAGTGGACTTTGAACGAAACTCAAGGTGAACAGCTAAGGGTTCCTTTCCATCTAACCTTGGAGATGGCCAGTAATAGTAATAGTCTACATTCACCTCAAAAACGAACACGCGGACATTAACGTTTTGGTTCTGCTTGAAAATTCGAAATCATAGGTTGGAAGATATAATTAAAGGAAGATATTCAGGTTAGTTCTAAAACCCGAAATCCTGCAAAATCTGCTTAATGAAAACATTTCAACGGGACATGAAAACGCCTTTGACCGGTAACAAAAATGAATGCGGGTAGATACCAGCAAAAATAGAGCATCGGTATTTTCAAGCCAGAGGGAAACCCGGCATGTTAACACCCGTGCCGGAAGATCCTTCCCGAATCCAGTCTTAAATCTTGCATTGAAAAAAAGTCCGGCAATAACTAAAATGGTTTCCATATCCGGACAGATGCCGAGCAAAACTATGGCAATCGCGTTATCGGAAGATATATTTTTGTCAATCAGTTTAAACGGCACATCCCTTTTTTCATAGAAAAGATACGCATGCTTAATGGCCACTTCCGGAAGATCCGACGGAATATAATAGCGAAACCCATCAACTTCTGTCCACATCGCTTCCACTTACCGGCTCGATCCCAGGCCCAGAGGGCTATAATAATCCTTTTTCAGATATTCAAGCTCAACTTGCACCTGTTGTTCTGATTGTACGCCTTCCGATTTCCTCATTTCCAAAAATGCAGCTTCAAATGCCGGTGAGAAAGGCTGCTCCTGAGCGGTGGATATCTTCAATGCCGCAATATTTTCTAAGAGAAAACATGGCGACTTCTCTCCATCAGACATTGAAAAAATCAAAGCTGAGCGGGTGGATATAATCCCTTTAGGAAGCGAAGAGATATACTGAAACTTAGTTCCATCGCTGAGCTCAACAATTTTTCCATGCGCAAAATCCTGACGCTGTTGCTGAGCAAGTTTTTCACCATTAACCTGAAACGGTACCATTACCCTTTGGGGATCATAAGAGATAAATTCTTTCGTTTCGCCATCATATTCAAATACAAGGGTTTGATCTGCTCCTGTTTCAGCATCGTGAACGACCTTAACCAGATTGGTTTGCTCACCTGTCAATATCGGCCACAGCTCTTCCTCAGTCATTCCCTTAGCCATTGTAATTTCTTTATAGATCGGATGGAGCATGAGCTCATCACCCCAACGCTCACTCTGGTGGAGGGAAAGTTTCACATCCAGGCTTTCAATAGTGAAAGCCTCACCAATCAGGTTTTTTAAGTTGACCAGCGAAGTACGTCTCCCTGCGAGCAAGGCAGTAATATCTTCCACGGATAGCAAATGCTTGCCATCCTCATAAAGCCCAAGTCTGGAGAGCTCTGCCACTGGCAAAGCTTCCAGGATATTCATTTTTTCCATAACACATTTATCTATTTATTTCAGAAGAGTGGTCATCGGACCTTTCAGGAAAAGCGTGCTGGTGGACCTGAGATTCTTCTCTGCCCATCTGCGTTTTTAAAAAGGAAAGGGCACTATAAAGCTTGTCCTGCTGGGACAAGGTGAAAGCATGACCGTTCAGGCTTTCTACCATCTTAAGCCTTCCTTGCTTTAAGTGTCCGAGCACTTCGTAAACTGATCCATTGTACTGAATTTTATCTCCGGTGGTTAAATAATTAATTGGTTTTGAGGGCGGGGCGTTTAAAGCGCTCAATGAATGATCCTCTTTCGAAAGTTCTTTTCCTTTCTCCAGGCCAATTACGTAACCGAAAATCCGCTCAGCATCCATTGAGGCGGAAAATATTTCAAATGGGTTATTCTCCAAAATTGATATCCAGCTTTCCACATAGGCATAGTGCTGCCCAGGATCATGCCCGATACCCAGTTCCTGACCCAAGAGCATGGATGCAATCTCTGCCTTGAGTTCTTCCCTGGCATAACTTTCACTTCCAAATCCTTCACCCATATCGCGGTTTAGCCTCTCGGGATGCCCCGTCCAATGACCAAGCTCATGCAACAACGTAGCATAATATTTGTCCCCCGCAGAAAACCAGTCCTGATGAGGAAGGGTTATAGCATCGTTTCTGGGATCATAGAAAGCATTGCCTAAGTTTTGGTGGTTGATAACCGCCGCCGAGGAGGAAATCAGCTTTTCAGCACGCTCAAGTGGCTCCCATTGTCTGCCTGCCTTTTCAAGTTCAAGCTTTGGCATTCCTTCAATCTGGTCCGCATTAAAAACATAGGCATTGCGCACTATCGCATGGGAAAGCTGCATTTTTTCTGTGATTGGTTTACCAAGTTCATCATGTAACACCTTACCTGATGCATCACGCTTGGTCCGTTCGTCGGTGGTTTTAACGAACTGAATCATCATCGATTTTTCCCCCTTGCGAACCTGAAACCCGCCTTCCTCGGCCTGCTTATAAGTCATCCATCTTGGATCTTCCCTACCGCTCATCAATAATGATATTGAATTTATGCCCCGGTATCGCTTTCCACTCTGCAGATTATAAGGCAATTCAAAGGGCAGTCCGCCTGCATCCCAGGGAATCTGCCATGGGGCGGTACCAGCCTTTAAAGCTTCTACAACTCTTTGCGCAACCTGAACGTGCATTGGCTTAGTGACCTCCTTCTTATTCATCCTCTGGATCCTCCCGGTCCGCAAAGTCAACCCCGTACAGAATAGATTCCTGCTCGTTTAGCGCAACTTCTTCCATCATCACGAGCAGTTCTAGTTTTTGCCGCAAGTTTAGGTAAGTCGAGTTTTCCATAATATTTTCTTTATTGATACTGGCCTGGTAATAGCGCTGGATGAAAGAAACCGGGTCTAGATAAGTACCATTTGATTTAAGTGAGAAATGAAGGTGCTCCCCTGTTACCCGCCCGGTACTTCCCGTAACAGCTACAAACTCGCCGGATCCAACCTGCTCGCCCTTGGAGACCAGCAAAATCGACAGATGCCCATAGATGCACTCCAGTCCGTCTTTTTCGATCCTGATAAATTTTCCCAGGATTGGGTTATAACCTACCTCTGATATCCTTCCCGCAAAAAACGCATACACAGGCTCATTTCTCGCCTGAAGGTCAATTCCCCTGTGAAAATCCTGCTTATGCGTAACCGGGTGGATTCTTTTTCCAAAACCGCTATTTATCCTCATGGCATTCAGCGGCATCGCTAGCTGTGCGTTCGCCTTCAATACCAGAACCGATAACACAAAAACTAACGGGATACGACCGCTAGCGTTCAAAAACCTTGTCATGATTGATATCTTTGCCGAGGTCTATAGAAAGATGCTCTTCCAGAGAGACTGTGCTATGCTTTAGCACTTCGGGATTGCTGAGCGCAATCTTCATTGCTGCAGACTGATGAAGGTAATCAGCGTGTTCCTGCTTCATATTGATGTCCAGCAATTGCCTGAATGTATCGCCATCCATTTCCCTCACCCCGGTCATAATATCCTGATAGAGGTCCCTTTTATCCTTGAGGACCAGTAGCGCATCTGAAGAATACCGGCCCAATTCGCCGGATGAAAAGACAACGTTAGCGGTGCCAGATTTCAAATCGGCCATCGCGATAATTCCAATTTGGCCCTGCTTAAAGATAGGATCATTGGCAAGCGCGGGGCTAATGGCCACGAGCTTACCTGTTAGTTGTTCCATGGTAATAGGATTTAAAAATTATTGATTGGTTACCTTTTTATTCCCCCGGCCATGGAGGATTTTGGCGTCTCAGCAACTTTACTTCCTTCAGATTTGAACTGCTTTATGAGCTGGCTGACCTCTTCATTGATACGTGTAAAATTCTCTTTTAAGACTTGATCCTTCTTACCGCCAAAATCGTAATAGACCGGCATCTGCACATAGGACTTTTCTTCCCTGGCGATCTCATCCATGTCCAGGTTTACCCTGCAATTGATGGCCGAGGTTTCATATTTCCCCGTATAATCCTCAACAGCATCCGCTGCGAGCATCCCAACGAGCTCACCTGCTTTTAGCGAGGCAATTTTTCCTGCCGGAATTAATGATTCCAGTTTTTCTGAAAGCGATACTGACGTCTTGGCCCGGTCGATAGAAAGGCTTTCCGATTGCTGCTTAACTTTACCAAAAAGCCGCTCCAGCCATTCCAGGGTGTCCTTGTTTCTTACCGAACCGGATAGCACGTTTCCAACCACAGAAATAATCGTAGTAGCGGTATCTTTTCCATATTGCTGCTGAAACTGGGGCAATTCCTGAAGTCCCATTAAAACCGCTACCTTGTTTGATCTTGCCGTTGCAATGAGATTTTCAATTCGATGCACAAATAGCGTCGGCAGTTCATCAATGATCAGCGCGGAAGGAAGGTTGCCTTTGGAATTGATGAGCCTGGTGAGCCTGTTGAGTACCACAGAATAACATGCAGAATTGATATTTTGGGTATTGGGATCATTGGCCAGTACTAAAATTGAGGGTTCTTCCTTTGAAGAAATCTTTAGATTAAAGTCATCACCGGAGAAAACCCAAAACGTTTCTTTAGTGGCAAGCCTGGATATAAATACCTTTAGTGTTCCAATCTGTCCCTCCAATTGGTTAAAAGCCTTTGCCTGCCAGGCCGTTGCAAATGGCGAAAGCAGGCTTTTAAGTTCAGGGTTTGAGAAAAGCACCGAAAAGATCTGCTCATAGCTGCAGTTCAAAAAGGAAAGCACATGGGGAAAGGTTGAATATTTACCGTGTTCGTACTGCGAAAAAAAGTAGATACAGGAGGAAAGAAAGTTGACCGCACTCTGTGTAAAGAACTGATCGCTTCCCCCTGATTTATCGCCTTTCTTGAGTGCCTCCACAAGTGCTTCCGCTGTCTCTCCGGCATCGGCCAGGGTTAGGATATAGTCTGGCCGGAGTACATTTATTCTTCTGCTTCGCTCAACCTGGGTCAGATTGATTACATGAAAACCAAAAACAGATAACCTTCCCTGTTTCTTTCCGAGCAGGTAATGATAATATGCTATCTGGCCAAGATCGGGAAACTTATAATCGTAACAGCATATGCAAAACTGCTTGGCGACGAGCTGTCTGATAAAAGGCATCACAATCCCAAAACTTTTTCCAGAGCCAGGTGTGCCAATGAGCAGGGTACCCCTGAAGATATTCTCAATATTGATAAACCCTGAATGAATTTTCTTTCGGTAATAAAAAAGGGAAGGAATGGTTACCGCGAATGGTCCTTTCACCGGTTTCCGAGCCTGCATGAATGACTCTTCCTCGGTATTCCATTTATCCTTTCCAAAAGAGGAACTGATGATCTTGGAAACATTATCCATCGCGAGGTGCACCAGAACAGTTCCTGCGAGCAAGCTCACAATATAGCCCAGGTCACAAAAGCTTGTACGGTAATAAATCTCCCTACCAGCCTCGCCAAAGAAAAAGATGCTGGATCCCATCAATAGAAGTCCAGCTGTCAGAGGATAAATAATGGCTCTCGTAGGTTTTAAATCTTTTTCCTTTTTACTTAAGGTTCCAATAGATACCAAGGAAATAAGCAGCAAAAGGAAAAAGCGGCTATAGAAGGGATTTTCATATATCGCTATCCGTGACATGCGAAACAGTAACCCTGACAAGCCATTAAGGAAATTGACTTTATCCACCAACAATTTCGGCGCATAAACGAACATCAATATGTCAAGCAATACTGCCAGATAAATCGCGAACTGGAGGAAGTGGTGCAAACTTTGTTGCTCTTTGCTTTCTTCCATCATGCATCCCTAAAAAGTATCCGCCTCCAGCATATCCGAGTATCTGAGCGCCACGCGAAGGTTTCGACCTGAAATCTGCTTTTCGGAAAGCTCAATATTGAATATCTTGTCACCGGGAAAAGTTGCCTTCTTCAGCACATAGATATTCCTGTAGGATTTTTTGAACCTTTCAAAAGGATAAAGCTTATAAACCGGGCTGACCTCCACTGACTGAACATTGGTAGACTTATTGATTTTCCTGTCTTCAATTTTAAACCTGAGTTCATCTACATCAAATGGTAAATTAGTTTCATTGCTGAAGCCAAGATCAAGCAGCACAAAATCCCCCAGAGCGCGTATCTGGTTCACCGTTATTGAAATCCCAAACATCGATTGCATGCTAATCGGCTTCTTGTTTGGCTCGTTTAATAACCGTAAGGCATTCATCCTGAAATCATTTTGGGTAAGACTAATGCCAGAAATATCCAGTGGCCGGATAGCTGAGGGCAAAATATTTACCTGGGTGGATATTTGCCCGGAATCGGAAGCCTTGAGAAAAACCAGCTTATATTGGGCAATAAAACTTTCCCCGACTATTGTCACCAGGCCGGCATCGTTGCCGGACAGCAGTGAGGATATTGAATCCGGAACTGCCTTGACCCTTAGTATATTCTTTTCGGGAAGATCGCCAATCATCGCCGCACTGGACAGATCAACATAAGAGATTTTTTCTGGAGAAATAAAATGTAGTGAAACCGAGCCAGAAATTCCCACTGTTGGAACCTGGCTGAGATTTACCGCATCAGTTTGCTGCGCCCGAAGACTTGCGCTCAGCAGAAGCATCTGGGCAATTAATAATAATGTTTTCATATAATTCAATAGGATTGTTGTTTTCTTTTTAGCTCAGCTGGATCAACAAGAAAAATCTGGGTATTGTACTTAACCTTTACTTTGTTAGACCGGATGAGTTTATTAACCGCGGTTGTGGTGGACTGGAACATCTTGGAAAGCACCCCCATCACCAGCTGATTGTTATTCTCAGCCATCTGTTGAATGGTAATCCCCTGCGAGCTGGAAGCGCCTAAATCCCTGGTGAACTCCCGAAATGCTGATGAGGGAACATAAATTCCGGGAAGGCCGTCGTTGTCATAAACCTGCAGGTTTACCGGCAGGATCTCTCCTTCATGAAATACACTTGAGATTAGTAGTGTAACCCGTTGTGCCGAAAAGCCCGAAATCGTGGCGTAGAGATAAGTACCTTTTCTGATGAGGAATTTTCCTGCCAATACTTCATCGGTTAGGCGGATGCGTAAACGTGAACCGGAAAAACCGGTAATATCCTGATCGATAATTGCTGATATTGGCCGCTGCTGCTCGGAGGAAACGATTGTATTAAAAGCGCCTGATGCTGAAATAGAACGCCTGACCGGGATGACTATTTTACCCTTCTCTTCCATTTCAGCCAACCTGCTTTGGCTTTCCTGCTCCCGCTTTTCAGCAAGAGCCGGATCGTTTGCTTTTCCCATACTGTCGACAAGCGCCATCTGCTGGCGAAAGAGTTGCATGGGATCCGGCTCCTGCTTTGAAGACCTTTGTTCCTGGACATCTTTTTTCCCCTGTTTTATCTTTGAGAGCGCATCGGCTAGCGCTTTGTCCTGCCGGGCGCTGGATGATGTCCCCTCACCGGTATACGTTGCGCTGGAATAAAAACGGCTGGTTGCTTTAGAACTTTCGGATCCCTGCACCCCATATTTTGCCTTCATCACCTGATCGATGGAATCCAGCATCCGCTTTTCCCTTGAGTTGTAGGAAGAAGTCACTTCTGCGGGCTGCATATTTTCTTCTCCAATGATACCAACTGCAGTATACCCATCGGCCTGTTTGAATTTACTTCTAAAGGCATCAAGCTTGCCCGAAATCGCCTGCTCGCGAACCTGGGCTGAAACGCCTGCCACCTGGGTCTGCAAAGAATCCTTCCCCACGACCTGAGCGCCCTCTTTGCCATAGCTGCTTTTATAGACATAAAAAAAAAGCATTAAAAATGGGAGGCAGATTAATGGCAACGCATAACGCGGCTTTCTGAAATCTATTTTTTTCATAATTTATTATTTTTTGGTGGTCACCGAGCTATCAATTTCTCCCAGCAACTGCTCCATCAATAGGGAATCCTTTTTATCCAGTGAATCTTTTGCAAGTAGGACTTCCAAAGCCGACCTGATTTCGATGACTCTTTGGAGTTTGCCTGCCGTTTTCCCGATTGCGCCAAGATTCCCCTCTATCTTGCTGAAAAATTTGTTTTGTTTGGGTAGCGCTGGGCTCTCCAGCCTGAGCAGGGTAAAGCACAATACAAGCGAGCAGAGCATCAGCGCTACCATTACGCAGAAAACTGGCTTTGGATTTTTTATAGTGAATGCAGCAACAACTCTTTGCATGCGCTCAATCAATCCAGAGAACTCCGACCTGAGCGCAGATAATACCGTTACCTTTTTCATTGGAAAGCATTTTTTTCAGTAGTAAAAATATCCTGGTTCTCCAGCGTCTTCCAACGCGTGATGAGCACGGCATGAGGATTGTTTTCCGAACGCGTCTCCAGATCCTTTAGGGTGCCTTCAGTGACTAGGGATCTGGTTATTGTAGAACTGCGCCGGTCAATCTTCTGTGTACCGTAAAAACGGAAGTACATTTTTTTCTCATCTAAAAAAATGGAATCCGTGCGTAGGGTCAATACTGCGGATGAAGAAAGAACGGAGGTAAAAAAACCTTTCTCCTTCAAATTATTGTACTGCAGTGCACCACTTTCATCAATCAGATACATGGCCTGTTTCATCTGGTACTCTATGAACTTATCATCCGGGACGAGTGAAAAGAAAAGTGAATGGAACCTTGCAATATGTGCCCGGTATTCTGCCGCCCGGTTCAGCTGCACATCAGTTTGCTTTGCCATAACCGGTGTTCCGGAGGGGTCAAGGATATAAATGCGCTTTCTGGAATCGCTCACATAGCCATAGGCAAAAAATGAAACAGTAGCCACCACACAGAGGCAAAGAATGAAGCTGCCCAGGGAAATAAAAGTCGCCAGGCGAATTTTTGATTCTATATTTTTTATCATCATCTTATACCCCTCCCATCATTTGTCCGGCGACGCGGGTCATACTCGATGCGCCCCTACCCATTGAACTTGCTGCTGAAGAAACCCCTGAGGTTGATACAATCCAGGTGGATATGCTGGGTACAGTGAGCATGGTGAGTGCGCCTATGACAAAGGTTACAATCACCATTCCAAAGGAAAGCACGCCGTTACCTGCAAACCAGCCCAGTTTTTCCAGGCTCGCTCCGCCTGTACCAACAAGCTCCTGATACCTGGTGATCTCTGCTTCCAGGGCATAATGCTGAAAAAGTGAAGCAACATACATCACTAAGTAGGCGATGCCCGAATACAGGTTGACCGATATGAACCTTGCTAGCCAAGTCGAAAACGAATCCCTGAATGCAGGTAAAATAGATACTGCAACGGAAAAAGGGCCCAGAATAATTAGTATGGTTGAAAATATAATCTGAATGATAAAGATGATATAGGTACAAATCCTCAAAATCCAGATGGCAAGGGTTTCCAGGAGCGAAGTCGCCAGCAGCTGAAGGCTTACCTGCAGGCGGTTTCTCATCTCTACGATTGGATTCCAGACCTCAGAAAATCCTTCTTTTACAGAGGACCTGACAGATTCCCAGGCATTTTCATACCAGGTATCTGCTTCAGTCTTTGCTGTCTCGGTCTCTGCCTGGACCTTCAATAACTGATCAGAGACCTCCATCATCAGCTTTGCCCTTTGCAGCCTGAGATCATTTATCTCTGACTGGCTGCCATCGAACATCGCAGAGGTCTTCTGTTCGACAACATCAGTAGGATAAGCAAGAATTCTGGTGAATATGCTCCACCACAGAATAACCATAGTTAAGCCAAATGGGCGAAGCAGCGGCATAATCTCCAACTGCTTATCGCCCGAAATCATTTCATAGCTCTTGATAGCAAAAAAAATAAGCATGAAAATGGCGGCCAGTGCTTGCGCATCTGCGATAAATGCATCGTAATGCGTCCAGATTGTATTTTTCATTTCATGCAAAAAATGCATCATCCCTTCTTCATATACCCCATTTCCCTGCAGGAAATTGAAGGTATCTTTAAACGAATCGGGCGAAGACTGCACAAAAAAACCGGCAGTGCCGGTCATAACATTTGTTAAGCCCATAAAATTAGAGTTTTGATTTTTTCAGGATGTCGTTTGCAATCTGGATATCGCTTCTGGAAGTCACGGGGGAACTGGTTTCGCTATTCCTGAGCTTTTCCGCGACGCCTTTAGTATTCAGGTAAGTTTTTACCCTCGACTTTTTCATCTCCCATCCGGCCCTCAGTTTGCGGTACTCCGCCAGCATCCTGTGATAGGCCATTATCCTGGAGCCACGGTCAACGCTTGTTGTTCTCGCCAGCTGGAGTCTTTCCAGTAACGCTTTGCTTTCCTCCAAATACCAATCGTATAGACCATTAGAGACAAAATATTTCTTTTCTCCTGAAGAAAGCCCCGAAAGCAGATCAGCATCTGAAAGGTTCAGCAGCTCTTCAAACTCCTTTCTATAATAAATCTGCCAAAGTGGGTCTATAGCGCTCAGCGCCGCTGAATAGTTTACCGCCTCGCTAAGGGCAGTATTGCGCAGAGTATCAGCATGGACTTTATAGCTATTGTCTGAATTTTGCATGGCTGCAGCAAAAAGGAGCCGCTGAGTTTGCGGCCCTACAGGACCAAGTGGCCTTAGATCTGTCTTGGGATAATTCG
>NZ_AJLG01000011.1 GCF_000258495.1 Pedobacter agri PB92 | reverse complement strand
GTTATCTGCTAGCCTGCTTAATACCGATGATAAAAAGACAGCTTCAGCAAAAAGACATCCATTGGGAAAATACGGGCAGCCTGAAGACATTGCTTCGGCAATTGCTTTTTACTTCAGAAGAAAGCAGCTGGATGACCGGCCAAATTATTAATATAGATGGTGGTATGGGCAACCTGAGAACCAATCTATAATAGTTAGCGGTGATTATTTTATATAAGTAAACCACCGCCAACTTTTAGGAATAGCAAAATTATATTAAATGCGATTTTAAATCAGCAGGTGAATAATTGATGGATTTCAAAGTTTTATCATCTGCCTTTCTAAACACCAGAAACAATCCATCAACTTCTTTGTAATAAGATTCAGTTTGATCTTTGTCGAAATAATGTTTAATCGTTAGCTCGGCTTCCTCAACGGATTTACAAGCTTTGCTCATATTGGAGCGGTGAACCTCGTCAAATAAGGTTTTAAATTTACCGCCCAGACCAAATTCGTGAATAGCACCCGCTAAAACGTATTGCAAATCGCAAAGCGCATCCGCAACTTCAACTAAATCATCGTTTTCAATTGCTTCCTGTAATTCCTTCAACTCTTCTGCTAAAAGTGCCACACGAAGATTTGCCCGCTGGCGAGATGGGATAATTGGTGATTCTAAAATTGGATGTTTAAAAGTAGTGTGAAATTCTGCAACCTGGTTTAGTGAGTTTGTTTCCTGCATAATGTTGTTAATCTGTATTTAGGCTGGCAAACTTAAGAAATATTGCGCTATTGTTGAATTGCTATAGCAAGTTAACTGTTCACTTTCAGAAAATGGCTGGTTGATTAAGCAGATGCACTTTCCATTGCAAGCATTTTGACTTATTTTTTATCCCTGATCACTTTGAAAAACTCCTCCTTGTAAGTATCTCCGACTGGTATAGACTGATCGTTAATATAAACGGTATTGCCATCTATCATTTTAATTTTTTCTAATGATATGATGTAAGATTTATGAATACGATAGAACGGAGGTTTAGGTAAGTCTATTTCTAATTCTCGGAGTGCCTGATAAGTGATAATCCGCTGCGAAGCGGTGTAAACGGAAACATAGTTTTTTAGCCCTTCGATATAAAGGATATCATCGTAATTAACTTTGATAAATTTATTTTTAGTATCGCCTTTAATGAAAATAAAATCATTGCTGCCTGCTGAAGCAGGAATATTTACGATATCGTATTGCGCAGGAGAAATAATTTGCTGTGCCTTTATTGCGGCTTTGTAAAAACGCTCATATGAAATCGGCTTCAGCAGATAATCTACCACATCCAGATCAAAGCCTTCCAGAGCATATTCGGGATAAGCAGTGGTTAGGATGACCTTGCATTTGCCTCCGCATATTTTCAGAAACTGGATTCCGGTCAGTTCAGGCATCTGGATATCCAGAAAAACCAAATCCACCTTACCCTCCTGGACCATGTTCAGTGCTTCGAATGCATTTGTTGTGGTACCAACCAACGCTAAAAAAGGCGTTTTATTAATAAATGTTGCAATAATATCTGATGCGTAAGATTCGTCATCAACAGCTAAACAGCGGATCATCATGGTATCGTTTATAGTTGTCGGCCTATTTTTGGGATAAAATTTTCAAAGTTCATTCTTTTGTTTGGATAATTTCCCATTCTAAGAATGATGACGTTATTTTTTGGATTAACATAGAGGAACTGGCCTAAAATTCCTTCAGCGGTATAATCATGAGCTTTTAGTTTGAAGTAATAACCATTGTATTTTGTTTTTTTAACCGGTACGCGAGCTTCAATTTTCGCCAGTGCAGCTGTTGCACTTACCGAATCTTTAAAATAACGATAATCATAACAAGCCCACCATTGGTTTTTATAACCTAACGCATCCAGTGTATTGGCATTGGTAGTAGTTTCAATCCATTTCTTTGAAATAATTTGTTTCCCGTTCCAGTTTCCTTTATTGAGGTAAAGTCGACCTAATTTGGCAAAATCTGCTGCGGTGGCGTTTAAACAGCAAAAAGCTTTTGCAGTTCCTTGATCATCTACACTCCAAATCGCATTCGATTCTGCTCCTAACGGTTGCCACAGATATTCAGCAAAAAGATCCTGAATTTTTCTGCCACTTGCTTTCTCTAAGATATTCGCCAGCAGCTGCGTATTTACACTTTGATACTCGAACTTTAAGCCCGGCTCTTCTTTCATTTTAAGCCCAATGATTTGATTTTTTAAAGCGCTTCCATAGTACAGTTTAGTGATGTCAGAAAAAGGCGTTTCCTTATTTTCGTCATAATCAATGGCTGAACGCATATCAAGAACATGTTGTATGGTTAACTTTTTAAAGCGATGATCATTTTTCTCCAGTTCGGGAATATATTTAATTACTAAATCATCTGGGGATGAAATTATACCTTTATCAACGGCAATGCCAATTAAGGTTGCCACAAAAGATTTAGCTACCGAAAAACTGGGATGTAACGTATTTTGATTTACCTGATCTTCATAACGTTCGTAAATGATCGTATCGTTTTTAATGATGATAAATGCATTTGTATTGCTTCTGCTGAGAAAAGTGTCGAGGTAGTTTTTCAGCTGCTGGTGTTTTAGCTGCTTGGTGTTGGAGATAAACCGAAATGGCATCTTAGCATGCATGATTCTGGCGTTCCTGAATTTACTACTGTCATTCAAATCTGGTTGCCACCACCTTACCGCCCTGATTGGCGCACAAGCTGAAATGAATAATCCAATTAAAATCACAATAGCAGCAATAGCCTTATTTGATAAACCCGCTTTCATATACTTAAAATCAACGTGGTTTTGTAAGTATTGCCATTGTTTGAGATCAGCAATTCGTGTTTTTCAGGATAAATTAAATCCAGCCGCCGATGGATGTTTACTAATCCTACCCCGCTGGAATGATCTTTCTGCGCATGACTGATTTTGTTGCTCACTTCAAAACTCAACCTTTTCCCGTTAATCCTAAGCTTGATGCGAATGGGATGTTTTTCATCGCTCACTACACCGTGTTTAAATGCATTTTCTACAAAAGGAATCAGCATGAGCGCAGCAACTTTTTGTTCGGCAACACCAACAGTTGAAAAATCAACATAAAATTTCGGCTCAAAGCGCATTTCAAAAAGCGCTATATAACTCTCCAGATATTCAACCTCTTTACTTAAGGTTACCATACCATCCGGACTTTCATTAAGGGTGTAACGCATTAAATCAGATAGCCTCAGTATGGCATTCGCCAGTTTATCTGACACCGGAATTGCCAGTGCATACACATAGTTTAAAGTGTTATAAAGAAAATGTGGATTGATCTGCGATTTTAAAAATGCCAGTTCCGATTTTACTACCTCATCTTTCAGTTTACGGTTGGCAATTTCGGTTTTAAAATTTTGTTGTACACTATAAACAGCAGCAGGAACCACCAGAAATGCCAGGCTATAATAAATATTATCTGCGATATATTTTGATATAGGTGTTTCATCTGAATAATTTTGCATGCCAAACCAGTTCTTGTATAGCACCTGCTCTATTAAATATCGCGAAGCAATAAATATGGCGATGGTCAAAATAATGGCTCCAACAAGCTGCGGGATTTTTTCGCGTTTTAAAAACCTCGGATAAACCCATAAATAACAGATATAGAATTCTATAACCTGAATGATATTCATGGAGATACTAAAGGCTGACTGACGAAGTGTTACCCCTTCAATTAATGCCTCTCCATAAAAATAGGCTAAAACCGTTATCCAACAGATGAGATGTATTAATATAATTTTAGTTTCTTTCATCCTATAAACTTAGCCTAACACCTTAAAATTTTCGATTTTGTTATCCCAACTGGTTAGAAAATTATCCCAATCTGTAATTTTCCTTCTAGTTAGATTAAAGTACCAGCAGCATCCACACATTGCAGGCAAAGTGACCAGAGTTGCCCAATGGTGCCGATAGATATTTAAATCCTGCCTTTTCATACATCGATATAGCGGTGGTTAATTCAGGAAATGACTCAAGGTAAATTTCATTATAGCCAAAATGCTGAGCAGATTCAATGCTTTTTTGCATCAATGTTTTGCCAACACCTTTACCTCTTGCTTCGGCTGATGTGTAAAGTTTTACCAACTCTACACAACCATCAGGCAGGCCATCAGTAGGATAAATGCCGCAGCCTCCAATAATTTTTCCATCCTCTTCGGCAACCCAGTAAATGGATTGCGCTGTTTTAAAAACCTCAGATAAGTGATCGGTAGTTGGATCGGTGTAAACGGTGCCAGGCTGATCAATTTTGAATTCCCTGAATATCGTTCTGATAACCTCAGCGAGTTCTTGATTATCTTTTTCTTCTATATTTCTGTAAGTGATGGCCATGGCTTTTTTTCTCAAAGCTAACATTTAAGAAAATCCAAACAAAACGGCGATTGATTCTATTTAGTTAAGAAAAGAAAAGTTATGGAAAACGAAAAAGATAAAACACCACAGGAAAATACAAATACACAACCTAAGCCTACAGATGATGTACAGCTAGATATAGAAACCGTTGTGCCTGAAGCCCATAAACAAGAGGTTGATCCTTCCAAACCGGTAGATGAATCGCAAAAAGAAACTGCTGAAAACGACACTGAAGAGGATGGTCATGATGAAAATCAATCTCCGGAAAATGAACCGAAAGCGAATCAGGAGCAATCTGGAGCGGAGAGCAAATCGCCGGAAGCTGAAGGCAAAGAAGTTACTGAAGGAGAAGCTGGTTCATCTACAGAACAACAGGGTGATAGTAGCCAAAACGAAACAACAGAAAACAGTGAAGTTTCATCCGAATCAGGTGATGAAGATTCAAGCGATGAAAATTCAAACGATGGGGATTCAAATGATGAGCGCAGCAATATCGAAACCATCACCCCAAGTGCTTAATGCTAATTTTTGTTAAACCCATATACACGCTGAAATAGTTTTACTATTTTGGCGTTATGATAAACATGAAAAACACACTATTGCTATGCCTGTTCACACTAACACTGTTTAGTTGCGGAATAAACAGGCAAGCGCAGCAAATCAAGGCGCTCGAAGATTGTACTTATAAAATCACAGGCATTCAGCAGGTTTCCATTGCCGGAACAGATGTGAAAAAACTAATGGATGAACAAAGTTTTAGTTTAACCAGTTTGCCGGGAGTTGCACTCGGATTGTTAAGAAAAGACATTCCTCTAAGGGCCAACCTTAACTTAGAAATCACCAATCCATCGGCAAACTTGGCAGCCATTAATCAGTTTGAATATAAAATACTGGTTAACAATACCGATCTGGCTCAGGGCATTGTAAATCAAAATGTAAGCATTGCGCAAGGGCAAACCGTTACTGTACCCGTTCAGTTAATCAGTAATATTTACGGACTGGTTTCAAATGGGAATGTTTTCAATGATGTTTTAAAGGCCGCTCAAAAAGGATCGTCATCAAAAGACGAAAAACTGGGACTTCTAACTATTAAAATTAAGCCAACTTTTATGCTTGGCAATACACCAGTCAAATATCCTGGTTACATCACCATAAACAAAGACATTAGCAGCAAAATACTTCTCTAAATGAAAAACCTCCCTTAAGCTTAATTAAGGGAGGTTTTTTGTTTAAAATTTATGATCAGGCACCATGATCATGCCTTTAATCCCAATCTGATCAAGATTTTCTCTCACCACTTTAATTTCAGTTGACGATAATTTATCTGGCATGTTAGTAGATGTTGCAGAGAGACTGGCTGATTTAGCTGCTGTAGTTACGAAACTTCCTGTTCTGGCGTAAAGCAATGCATATCCTAATAAAGTTTCCGTTTCATCGCCCCATGCCTTGGTTAAATCTTCAAAAGCACTTTTATCTACGCTAAGACCGGAATAATATCCGCCAACACCGAGCTGGTTTTTAGTCTCAAATTCGGGAACATACAAATCAAGTTTATCAATTCTGATGGGGAAAAAGCCAACCGGTTTCCCGTAAGTCGTTTCTCCAATCAGCTTCACATCAATCACCGGCTTTAAACTATTAATGGTTAATTCGCTAGCCGACGCCGTAGATCCGGTGACTATAAAATAAATCCTGCTTAGGGCTAAAGAACCTGATTTCGCAAATTTTTCAATATTATCCGCAGCACTTGCCGAGTAATTTAGATCTGCGTAGGTGGCGTATTTGCCATTAATTCCGGTAGTAAAACTCTGAATTTTGCCACTCGCATCGAGCAAAGGCTGATGCGCAAGTACAGAAGCCTTTCGTTGGGCTGTAGTTAAGCCTTGTAAATAACTATTATAATAGCTCGTGTACATCGTGTTCCCGTTTTGGCTGGCAGGCGCTGCAAGATTAATGATTTCTGTAGCGGTTGAAACGTAACCACCGCCATTATAGCGAAGATCTACAACCAACTCCGTTACGCCTTGCGACGAAAAGTTAGCAAAAACTGTTTTCAAAGCAGCGGAAACGTTATTGGTAAAACTATTAAAAACAAGATAACCTACTTTTTTGCTACCCACTGTGTAAACATTGGTAAATAAAATTGGATTAACCGTATAACTGCTGCTATTTACCACTACGCTTTTGCTAAAACCATTTAAATCAGTGAATGTTAAACTAACTGATGCACTGCTCCCAAAAATCGCTTCGTTTAAAAAGCTGATGATGCCGCTGGTAGTACTGTAAGTTAAACTGGTTCTTCCATTAATACTGGTGATTCTGCAACCCCTTGTTAATCCTTGTTGGCTGGCCGGCGAGTTTGGATAAACGTATTTTACCCTTAAATCGTTAGTAGTATTGTACATCACAGAGAAGCCATAGTCATTAGCTGTTCCGTTAACGTCAGCCTTTAAATCCAATACCGAAACCTTACCATTTGTAGCTGTATAATCTAAGAAAGAATATTTCGGCTCAGTACTGCCACTCACATATTCATAAGGCTTACCTGTTGAAGGGTCAGTTGAATACTGTGTTAACGCATAAAGTTCAGTTTCGTTTGAACTGTAACCGCGTGGGTTAAATGCAGCATAAGTAGGCAGAGAGGCATTCCAATAATATAGTTCTTTGGTATACAGAAAAATGGAATCCTTCGTTAACTCGACTCTGGAAGCTGTTACCGCTGACGTTGTTCCCGGCGCCTCTGAGGGGGTAGTAGAATCTTTTTTGCAAGCGGCAATAAAGCCAAAAAAGCTCAGCAGTAAAACCGTACGGAAGCAAAAATTTTTGTTTATCATGTGTATTTTGTTTGCGGATTTATTTGTGATATACGTTTATTAAACGAACGTAGTTGTCACTACATAACTTTTTCTGTATCAACAAACTAAATTTAAATTAAAATATTGTTGTTCAGTATTGATGTATCGGTGAATAACTTAAATCTGCCGATTAAATTACAATTGGGTGAAAAAGAAGAATGCTCTTTCACTAACAATATGGCTTCTGCTATTTTGCAATTTTCATTTTGAAGATCAACGGTAGGCTGATTAGGCCATTAGAAATGTCGCTTTTGCACCTTTGCATTATTTTTTGATTTATGGATATTTGGATAAACATGGCGACGATGAGCAAAAATGAAAAAATAAGTGAATTTATGGCTAACTTAATTCATCCATTAAAAAAAGAAATGGAAGAAGTTATTGAAATAATATTGAATGCCAACCCAAAAGTTGAAGGACATATCAAGTGGGGTGGACCAAGTTTTAGTTTCAATGGCGACATGGCAACAATTAATCCAAAGATAACGAAGTATGTAATCGTTATTTTTCATAAAGCTGCTTTGCTTGAAGATGACTTTAACTTTTTAGAAGCGCAAACGAAAGGTAAAGCTTATGCAAAGTTTTATAGTATGGATGATGTGAATAAATACCGAAAGGGTTTAACACAAGCCGTAAATGCCTGGGTAACATTAATGGAAAATTCTTAACTAAATTCAAATACGATGGAAAAAATCGAATTCAAAACCGAAATTAACGCCAGTCCGGAACAAGTTTGGAAAATACTGCTAGGAACCGATACTTATCCAAAATGGACTGCAGCATTTGCTGAAAATTCTTCAGTAGAAACCGATTGGCAAAAAGGAAGTAAAGCTATATTTGGCGATGGTTCCGGCAATGGCATGGTTGCTATTATTGAAGAAAATATTCCAAATAAATATTTATCCATCAAACATATTGGAGAAATAAAAGATGGCAAAGAAAATTTGGATGTAGATTGGGGACCAGTTTTTGAGAATTACACACTAGAAGAGCAAGGCGGTAAAACAGCACTACTAATTGATTTAAACATTACTGCCGAGTGGAAAGATTATTTTGAAAAAACCTGGCCAAAAGCATTGGCTATAGTAAAGGAGTTAGCTGAAAAACCCCACCTTGATACCTAAAAAACGAAAGCCTCTGAAAAATTAATTTCAGAGGCTTTTTTGATGTGGTGCCACCTGGATTCGAACCAGGGACACAAGGATTTTCAGTCCTTTGCTCTACCGACTGAGCTATGGCACCATCCGTTTGGGATTGCAAATGTAAGATTCTTTTTATCAAATGCAACAACGTCCTTTAATTTTTTTCTCAATCGCTGAGATCCCGCTAATCAAAAAAGCCCATCATTACTGAAAGGCTTTTGGAAGTGGTGCCACCTGGATTCGAACCAGGGACACAAGGATTTTCAGTCCTTTGCTCTACCGACTGAGCTATGGCACCTCCCGTTTGGGATTGCAAATGTAGTGTTCTTTTTCTAAAAGCAAAACTTTTTTTCCATTATTTCAGTTGCACACTGATTATCAATTAATTAATTTTTATTTAAAAAAATCACACTTCGCTTTCACGCTTAGAATCAATACAAACAAGAAATTTAAATGATTTTTTTATGCATGCATAGCATTTTATTTAGATTAATATCCTAATTTAGCATAAACAATATAATATTGCATGGTGGCTCAGATCCTATTTCTAGTAATAACACTTGCAGCAATTGCGCTGTTTACGGTTAATTTCCGCAAAATTATCCGCAATATCCGCCTGGGCAAATCAGTTGATCGCAATGATCAGCCTCAAAAAAGATTAATCACTATGTTGAGGGTTGCTTTTGGCCAATCGAAGATGGTGGTACGCCCTATCCCCGCTTTCCTTCACTTTTTTGTTTACATCGGTTTTGTAATCATTAACATAGAAGTGTTGGAAATTATGATCGATGGAATTTTTGGAACCCACCGCATATTTCATGGCCTTGGCGGACTTTATAATTTCTTAATTGGATCATTTGAAATACTAGCCCTGACCGTTTGGGTATCCTGTGTAATTTTTCTCATTCGCAGAAATGTATTGAAGCTGAAACGCTTTCGCGGTGTAGAAATGACAAACTGGCCAAAATCTGATGCAAACTATATTTTAATTACCGAAATTTTGCTGATGAGTGCATTTCTGTTGATGAATGCTGCTGATGCAAAACTTCAGTTTTTAGGTTCATCGCACTATACCCTTGCAGGTTCGTTTCCGGTAAGTCAGTATTTAATGGATGTATTACCCTCTTCAGAAAACGCGTTGATTGCGATTGAAAGAGCATGTTGGTGGGTTCACATCATTGGCATATTAGCGTTTTTAAATTACCTGCCCTATTCGAAACACTTCCATATTTTATTCGCTTTCCCAAATACTTATTTTTCTAATTTGGAGCCCAAAGGTGAATTTACGAATATGGCTTCGGTTACAAACGAAGTGAAAGCTATGCTCGATCCTTCATTTGTTCCTGCTGAAACTGAAGCCGGAAAATTTGGTGCAAAAGATGCAACTGATTTAAGTTGGGTAAATCTGATGAATGCTTATACCTGCACAGAATGTGGCCGATGCACTTCAGTTTGCCCGGCAAATATCACTGGCAAACTTTTATCGCCCCGAAAAATTATGATGGATACCCGGGATCGGATTACCGAAATCGGCAAAAATATTGATAAAAACGGTGCAGAACATCAGGATGGAAAAGCTTTGCTTGATGATTATATTACCAGAGAGGAAATTTGGGCCTGCACCAGTTGCAATGCCTGCGTAGAGGCTTGCCCTGTAAATATTGATCCTTTGCAGATTATCACTGAACTGCGTCGTTATGCAGTAATGGAAGAGTCTCAGGCGCCAGGAAGTATTAATGCAATGCTTGGCAATATCGAAAATAATCAGGCACCGTGGAAATATTCTCCGGCTGATCGTTTTAACTGGGCACAAGAAGGATAGCGTTCAGTTGAGCGTCACCATTTATGATTGAGTTTTTAGCTCCATAAATAAAACAATAAAAAATTCAAGTTTTGATAGCTTGACACTAAATATTTGATACTTAAACATGGAATTTAAAGTACCAACAATGGCCGAATTAATGGCCGCAGGAGAAGAGCCGGAAATTTTATTTTGGGTAGGATGTGCAGGGAGTTATGATGAACGGGCGCAAAAAATTACCCGCGACATTTGTAAAATCCTACATCATGTGGGCATGAAGTACGCGGTTTTAGGCACAGAAGAAAGCTGTACGGGAGATCCGGCAAAAAGAGCCGGGAACGAATTCCTTTTTCAAATGCAGGCCATGACCAATATTGAGGTGCTAAATGCTTATAATATTAAAAAAATCGTTACCGGTTGTCCGCATTGCTTCAACACCATTAAAAATGAATATCCAGGCTTGGGCGGAACTTACGAGGTGATTCACCATACTCAGCTTATTCAAGATTTGATTAATGAAGGTAAGCTAAAGGCGGAAGGTGGCGAAAGTTTCAAAGGTAAAAAAATTACTTACCATGATCCTTGTTATCTTGGTCGTGGAAATGGAATTTACGAAGCGCCAAGAAAAGCACTCGAGGTTTTAGATGCACAGCTGGTGGAAATGAAACGTTGTAAAAGCAACGGGTTGTGCTGTGGTGCAGGCGGCGCACAGATGTTTAAAGAACCTGAAAAAGGCAAAAAAGATATTAATGTAGAACGGATTGATGAAGCACTGGAAACCAATCCTCAGTTTATTGCAGCAGGTTGCCCGTTTTGTATGACGATGTTAAGTGACGGCATTAAACTTAAAGACAAAGAGCAGGAAGTAAAGGTGCTGGATATTGCAGAAATTACAGCCAGAGCTAATGGGCTTTAATCTGGAAACAAAATAAAAAGTAGTAGGTCTTAGTCAAACGCTAAGACTTATTTCATTTTAGGGCAATTTAATAATGCGCTCCAGATTATCACGAATCAGATTAAGATCCTCAGCTTCAATATTTTTTAACGGGATCACCACCTGAGTGGCCATAGAATCTACATCCCCACCCCTATCCTTATAAGTTTGAACAATCACATCATCACCTTTGGTTTTCAGATATAGTTTCCCGGCAGTTGTATTCCCGAGGTAATCCATATCTCTGAATTTTGACAATTTAAAGGCAAAATACTCCGTTTTACCATTATTAAAATATCGCTTGTAACGACAAAAGCCATTGTTGGTAATGTTTAATTCGTAACGCTTAATTTTCCCATTTTCCTGATTACTATCATAATGATCGCTTAGTGTTTTTTGAAGAAAACCCACGTATTGCTCAATAGATTCAGGATCTGAAAAAGCGCATAAAATGATGCATAGAGCTGATAGAAAGGGTATTTCCAAGCCGATTGTAAACTTTTTCATTGGGATGTCGTTTTAAACACAGCAATTTAATTAAAATAGTAAATTTGTATATGAGTTTTTCTCCACAATCAAGAGTTTGGGTTTACCAGAGTGATCGCAAATTCACTCCTGCTGAAGAAATGGCAATTTTAGAAAAGTTATCATCCTTTACCAACCAATGGAAAGCACATGGAAATGAATTGCTGGCTAAAGCAGAAATCAGACATGGATTTTTTATCATCCTTACGGTTGACGAATCGCAGGCTAACGTTACGGGTTGTTCTATTGATAGCTCTGTTAGATTAATTAAAGAAATAGAACAAGAATATCATGTCGATTTATTTAATCGCTTCAACATGGCCTATAAGGTTGGCGATGATGTGGTGGTAAACAGTAAAGAAGATTTCGAAACACTGATTAACATTAAGCAAATCAATTCGGAAACGATCGTATTTAATAATATGGTGCAAACCCTGGCCGAATTAGAAAACAAATGGGAAGTGCCTTTTAAAAATAGCTGGCACTCTACTGTTTTTGCCCACCTTATTTCATAGAATTTATGCAAAAATAATATTGATTTAAACTTTAGTTGATCATAAAAAGGCAATTTCATTTAATGAACAGAACGTTTTCAATATTAGTTTTACTGTCATTTAGCTTTATAGCGGGCGCACAGGAGTTAAAAAAAAATCACTAAACGCAGCGGTACAAATTATTTCGCTATTAAAGAAACTTACACCGTTTTAAAATCTACCCCTGAAATTAAACAAGGCGATTATCAGCAAGTCGCTGGAAGATCGGTATTGAAAGGGCAATATGATCATGGAGCCCGAACGGGCGTTTGGGAAGCTTTTAATCAAACCGACCTCGAACAGAAAATAGATTTTTCTAACCAGGAGGTTCTTTTTGCAAAGCCTTCGAAGATGTTTAAAAAAGCATTCATTCTTACACAAACTGAAAATAAAGAAATCGAAACCACACTTCGTCCGTTGTTTGTTGGCGGTGATGCACTTTTCTCTTCTCTACTTGGCCATAACATCAGGTATCCTGCTGAAGCGATAGAAAAGCATATCCAAGGAACAGCCATATTATCTGCAATCATTACAATTGACGGTAAAATGGTAGAAAGAAAAATTGTGAATGGGCCGGGCTATGGCATAAATGAAGAGGCGCTTCGAGTAATTAATCTTATTCCAAACGATTGGATTCCTTTAAAAGTTGATGAAAAACCGGTAAATACCCGAATTGAATTAGAGGTTAACTTTTCCTTGAGCCGTTAACATCAGGTTTACCTGTTAAATTGCAGCCGCATAAAACAATTGTGCATTAAATAACATTATATTGCTTATATCAAATAATGTTTATGAAACGCTGGCTAAAAATTTCTTTAGGTATATTATCTGGTCTGATTATTTTAATAATACTTACCTGGCTTGCAGGGGCGTTTTACATTAGCAGAAATAAAAAAGAAATATTGACCTCTATTCTGGGTCAGTTAAACAAAAATCTAAATGGCAAAATTACAGCTACAGGTATGGAGCCTACCTTACTTAAAAGCTTCCCTGGCGTTTCCGTTTCATTAAATGGCATTTTACTGCGAGATAGTTTATGGTCGCAACATAAACACGATTTAATCAAGGCAAAAGACATTAATGTTTCGCTAAATGTGCTCTCGTTAATCGTTGGTAATGTTAACATTAATCAAATCGCAATTAATGATGCATCAATTTACATTTACACCGATTCAAATGGTTACAGTAATACCAGTATTTTTAAAAGCAAAAAGACTGATACCGCTAAAAAATCAGATTCAAAAACACCAGATTTAGCAGTAAAAAAAATCGACCTGAATCGTGTTACGCTTACGCTCGACAATCAAAAAAGGCACAAGCTTTTCAATTTCAACATTGATCAGGTAGCAGGGAGAATGCAATACCCGGATAGTGGCTGGACAGGAAAAATAAAATTGAAGACCCAGGTGAACAGCTTTGCCTTTAATACCAGAAAAGGAAGCTTTTTAAAAGATAAATCGCTAGAGGGAACACTTTCAGCACACTATTCCAGAGCGCTTGATGCCATTATCTTAGATCCGGAAATACTGAAAATCGGGGGTCATCCTTTCAAAATCGGCGCCAAGGTCGAACTTGATAAATCAGCTTTTGCAATTAGCATTGCAGTTGATGATATTTTGTTCAAAGATGTGGCCATGCTGCTTTCTCCAAACATTTCATCGAAGCTTTTAAAGTTTGGCATTGAGAAACCCATCAATATCCGGGGAAATATTATTGATGATGGATCAGGGAAATATGGCGATCCATTAATTAATGTTGGCATTACCGTTCGCAATAATATAATCTCCATTCCGGCGGGCAAACTCACCGCGGCTAATTTCGATGGATCTTTTACCAACCGTGATACCGCAGGCGGAATTATTGGTGACGAGAATTCGGCGATAAAATTTCATCGTTTAACAGCCAAATATTTTAATGCACCGCTAAAAATTGATACTTTCACCGTAACAAACTTAGCCAGACCAATTGCAACAGGTTTGGTAACCTCACAATTTCCGCTATCTAACCTTAATAATTCCCTTGGCACACAAGATTTTGAGTTTAAACAGGGTACAGCAGATTTGAGATTATATTGCAAGGCTGATATTGATAACTTTCGCTTTACCAAACCAGTAGTTTCCGGAAAAATAAAAATAGATAATGCTGATATTCTTTATATCCCTAGAAAACTACGACTGGTTAAAAGCGCTTTGAACATTAATTTTGACCAAAATGATCTATCGATTCAGAATGGTCATTTTCAATTAGGCAAAAGTGAACTGAATGTAAGCTGCAGCATCGCAAACTTTGCCAATCTCTATTATACTGATCCGGATAAAATTCTGGTGAATTTGAAAATGCACAGTCCGCAACTGTATTTAAATGAGTTTTTACCCTTCTTAGGCCCAAGAACGAGTAAGAAAAAAACCAGTGGAGGCAGTTCAATTAAAACAGCATCAAAAGAACTGAGCAATGTTTTAGAGGTTTCGAAAATGAATATTAACCTCACAGTAGGAAAAGCAATATATGATAACTTCCTGGCGAAAAACCTAGCTGCCGATATTTCTTTACGCGGCGAGGGCATTTACTTCAATAAAATAAGCGTAGCACATGCAGGCGGAACACTTGCATTAACCGGAAACATTATTCAGGAGCCAAGTTCGAACAGTTTCAGAATTAATTCCAAAATTAACCACGTAAGCGTAAAAGACTTCTTCTATTCGTTTGATAATTTCGGTCAGAAAACGATTACCAATAAAAACCTGAAAGGTTACCTATCTTCAACCGTAAATATTGGAGGACGAATTTCGCACACGGGAAAAATATTGCCTCGCTCTATTAATGGCAAGGTTGTGTTCAACCTAAACAACGCCGCATTGGTAAATTTCGAGCCAATGGTAAAAGTTGGCAAGTTTGCTTTTGCTAACCGTAACCTGTCGAATGTAGAAATCAAAAACCTGGACGGAACCCTCAACATCCGTGGCGACAAGATAGACATCAGTCCGATGCAGATTAACTCAAGCGCTATGAATTTTAATGTTAAAGGCGTTTATGCTTTAGGTAGCGGAACAAATGTAGCTTTAGATATTCCATTGAGAAATCCCAAAGGGGATGAAAACCTAACCCGTCAGGAAAAGCGTGAGGCCAGAATGAGGGGAATTGTGCTGCATTTGAAAGCGGTTGATGATGAAAAAGGCGGAATCAAAATCAGGTGGAATAAGGATCATGACTAGTCGTTAGTCTTCAGTACAAAGTCTTTAGTACGATGATAAATTATTAGACTATGGACTACAAACTAAAAATCCAGTGGTCCTAGCCTATTCATATTTCTTAGAATCAAATATTGGCGATGTCTGATATATCGGGTAGGATTTTTTGGTGTCCACCTGATAGGGTTGGGGAAACAAGCCGCAATCAAAGCCGCCTGAGCTTTAGAAAGCTTATGGCACGATTTACCATAATAACTTTGCGCTGCCGCTTCGGCGCCGTAAATCCCATCCCCCATTTCAATCACATTTAAATAAACTTCCAGTATCCGTTCCTTACTCCATAACATTTCGATGAGTAGAGTAAAATAGGCTTCGAAACCCTTTCTAATCCACGATCTGCCAGGCCACAAAAAAACATTCTTAGCTGTTTGCTGTGATATGGTACTTCCACCCTTAACTTTTCTGCTTTTCGCATTTGCGGCAAAGGCCTTTTCGATAGCTTTTACGTCGAAACCAATGTGTTTCAAAAAAAGTTGGTCTTCAGCTGAAACTGCTGCCCGTTTCATATTATCAGACATGTCATCAAAATCAACCCATTTTTTCTCAGTTTTAAAAGATTTTCCGTCTGATTTACGCTCAATGTTTCTCAACACCATTAACAACGTAATTGGTGGATTGATGAAGCGATAGGCCAATACCCATAAAAACGAAACCATTAGAAAGTATAAAAATACCTTCGTAGCAATATTGGTAATCTTTTTTAATAAAGGTTGCTTGCTTTTTGATTTGTTAGATCGAGATTTAGCCATGGCGCAAAGGTAGCAAAATATGAAAACATTTATTTCGAATGATGGGCCTTAGTACTTTATCAGGAAACAGAAAACTGTATGGAAACATATTTGTTGTTCCTTCTAGAAGATCAAAACAAAAGAATCATGAGTATAAAAGTCGCCCTGATAACAGGAGGAAGTAAAGGTATTGGCTATGGCATTGCCGAATCACTTTTAAAAAATGGCTATAAAGTTGCCATCACAAGCAGAAGCATCAATAACGCAAATGAAGCCGCAGCAAAATTAGTAGAGTATGGCGATGTTTTAGCCATTGAAGCCGATGTAAAAAATTTCCAGTCGCAACAAGGTGCCGTAAACCTGGTGATTGAAAAATGGGGACAGCTCGATGCACTGATTGCTAATGCAGGTGTAGGAAATTTTGCACCCATTGACGAGATGGATGTTGAACTTTGGAACGACATCATCGATACCAACCTTACCGGAGTGTTCTACAGCATAAAAGCCAGCGTTGAAGAAATTAAAAAAACCAAAGGAAGCATTTTTACCATATCGAGTTTGGCAGGTACAAACTTTTTTGCCGGTGGCGCCGCTTACAACGCCAGCAAGTTTGGTTTAACGGGATTTACACAATCTGTTATGCTCGATTTAAGAAAATATGGCGTAAAAGTGAGTACCATTATGCCTGGTTCAGTAGCCAGTCATTTCAATGATCATCACCCTGATGCTGAAAATGACGCATGGAAAATTCAACCAGAAGACATGGGAAAATTGATTGTTGATCTTCTGGCGATGCCAGCCAGAACGCTACCAAGTAAAGTAGAGATCAGACCTACTACACCGAAAGGATAAAAATGATGGAAAAGGTAAAAATGGAAGATGGATAATGAAAAACGAGCAATAAAAAATGCTAGGGAGACCATGAGCTCACATCATTCGTATTACATTTAATATCTCACATCGAATTAAATTTCACACCAATAAAAAAGTCCTTCCAGAAAACTGAAAGGACTTTTTTTGATTCGTTTAAGAATGCTTATTCAGCAATTACTTCAAAAGGAACCTGAACTTTAACTTCTTTGTGTAAGTTTAAGTTAGCAACATATTCGCCAACAAATTTAGGTTCAGTTTCGAAAGTAATACGACGACGATCTACATCAAAACCTTGCGCTTTTAATGCTTCAGCGATTTGGATGGTGTTAACCGCTCCAAAGATTTTTCCGCTTTCGCCAGCTTTAGCACCGATAGAAAGTTTAACAGCAGTTAAACGCTCAGCGATACCTTCAGCATCTTTCTTAATTTTATCTTGTTTAAAAGCAGCTTGCTTTAAGTTTTCAGCTAAAACTTTTTTAGCAGAAGAAGTAGCCAAAGCGCCAAATCCTTGAGGGATTAAATAGTTACGACCATAACCTGGTTTTACTGTAACTACATCATCTTTCTCACCAAGGCCTTTAATATCTTGTTTTAAAATAATTTCCATATCTCTGAGCCTCCTATTTTAATTGATCTGCAACGAATGGTAACAAACCGATGTGACGAGCACGTTTAACAGCTTGAGCAACTTTACGTTGGAATTTTAACGAAGTACCAGTAAGGCGTCTTGGTAATAATTTACCTTGATCGTTAATAAATTTCAACAAGAAGTTTGCATCCTTGTAATCGATGTATTTAATACCATTTTTCTTAAAACGGCAATATTTTTTACGGTTATCCTCTACTTTAGGGGCAGTAACGTATTGAATTTGTTCTCTTGCCATTACGCTGCAACCTCCTTAGTTTTTTTGTTAAACGCACCACTACGTTTTTTCTCATTGTAAGCAACAGCGTGTTTATCTAGACGGATAGTTAAGAAACGTAACACACGCTCATCGCGTTTTAATTGAAGCTCTAATTTTGCGATCAAATCTCCTGAAGCTTTGTATTCAGTTAAGTTGAAGAATCCGTTTGATTTTTTCTCAATTGGATACGCTAATTTTCTCAAACCCCAATTATCCTCTTGGATAATTTCGGCACCGTTATCAACAAGAACTGCTTTAAATTTAGCTAATGCCTCTTTTGCAGCTTCTTCAGATAACAATGGGGTTAGAACGATAACAGTTTCGTACTGATTCATTGTTATAAATTATGTTTTTAATTTTTTAATCCCGAGGTATATTACGGGGTTGCAAAAGTAACAATATATTTCTTAAAATCAAATGATTGAGCAGAAAAAAGTGCTTAGCTGATGATGTGTAATAAAGCGCTTAAATTTAAAATGCAAAATGCAAACGATTTCGAAAGCAGTATCAGCACCAATCGGTTAGCGCTGCCCCGCTCTCGCTACAATCTTTTGAAAAGTTATCAACGCTAACTCACGTTGTGCCTGCCAGCTTTACTAACTTCAATCGAAAAGTATTTTTGTTAATAGAGTTTAGTAAAAACCGCTGCATCACAATAATACTTAACAAATCATTAATAATCGATATTCGCCATCTTTTTCCTGAGGCGCCCGGTGAATACTGGGCAAAACCTTTCCTTCGGGGTTATCCACGGCCAGGCGCCATAAATTACCCAGCCCCAAATTCAGGGGCGAAGCCGATGGTTTTGCCTGATAATGCAAGTCGAAAAAATGTTCACTCAAAAATGCGTCAAATTCTGCCTCTGGTCCGTCGTGTAGCGCTTCAAGCTTCCGGCGAATTTCCGGGATGAGGATTTTCTGCTCTGCTTCGCTATTGGCTAAAATTTCACTGGCAGCACCAAAGTATGTGCAAAGAAATGTATCAGTACCCACCGGCGAACGATCTACGTGAAAGGAATACACATCTGTTGAAATAAAATCCAGCTCCTTATCACGCTGATAGCCCCTGATTAAATTAAGTGAAGGCGATACCCCAAAATCATTCAGGCATTGAAAATCGTTGATGATGATTTCCCGGGCTTTACTACCCTCCTCCGTTAATTGCAAAGCATTGAGGTCTTCCATCGAAACTTCGGTTAAATCTTGCTTAAGTCGAAGCTTAGAAACGATTTCCGAAAAATCCCCGATTAAATTTCGATGCCAGCAAGCTGCGTTTACTTCTCCCTTCCACTCTAAATTAACTAACTGCGGAAAAGATGAAACCACCTTAACATAGTTATAATCTGAAAAACCATTTTCCATACGCAGGACTAAATCAATAAGCTATTTATTTCCTGGCAAAAGTAGAGATTAGATTGATCATGTAGGAATTTGTTTTTCCAGTCTCTGAAAAACTAATTCAGCAGTAAAACAAAAAAGGAGATGACTTATAAGTATCTCCTTTATTAGTTTGGTTTATTTTAAAAATTAGCGAGTTTGTATTGTATTGGTAAAAGATTCATTGTTGTGTTTCACGACGAATGTTAGCGAATCGCCGTCAGCTTTACCAATGTTAAATTTTTTAATCAACTTTGTTCTATCCTTGAAAACCTGAGAGTAAAGTTCATCGTTACGCTCATTAAATACAGCCACTTCAATTGGCATATTATCTTTTACCTGATAATCCAGGGTGATTAAATCTTTATTTTTCGTGATTTTAGGCTTGATTACCTCAGTAATTTTTGCTGTTGAAATTGCAGCTTTATTGCTTGAAATCTTCACAGCATATTCTGCAACGGTAGCACCAGATTCTACTTTAATCAAATAAGCGCCATCAGGTAAAGAATTTAAATCATATGTTTTGGTAAGACCAGCAGTACCGTTAAATTTTTGTTCAAAAACTAAATCATTATTATCAGAAAACACAGAAAAATTAAATTCTTTGTTATTTCTCATCAAAAAACTAATTGTTTTCTGCTTCTCATCTTTAACTTTTAATGAAAATTCGTTGTCATTTGCCTGAGCAAGAGAAACTGTAAACGATAACGCAGCAATTAAACCGATTTTAAAGAACTTTTTCATAACTAAATCAATTAATGGGTGAACAATTATTTTATACCGCTAAATTACAGCGAGAATTAACGCCTAACTTGCGCTATATTTTCAAATTTATATGTAAAATTACCTCTGTTATCATTAATTTTATATCCAGTCATCAATTAAGCACATTAATTAACCCTGAATTAACATTAAATTGTCATGAAAACGTTAAAACCGAGCTTCGAAATTGTTGAACCTTCCTTCGGAAGTTCGTTTTATTACTCGAAATATGTCGAGAATGAAAATAACAAAGCGCATTTATGGCATTATCATCCAGAAATTGAAATGGTTTTTGTAAACGGCGGCACAGGAAAACGTCAGATTGGTAGCCATGTTTCCTATTATACTGATGGAGATTTAATTTTAATCGGAAGCAACCTCCCACATTGTGGCTTTACTGATACCAACACCGGAAATAAGAACGAAACCGTTATTCAATTCAAAGCAGACTTTTTAGGTGCTGAATTTTTAAATCTGCAAGAAAGCAAATGGATAAAAGCCTTGTTTAATAAAGCTAAAGGCGGGATAGCTTTTGGTGAGGCGACTAAAAAAGCTGTAGGAAATAAAATTGAAGGAATGGCCGACCAGCCTCCGTTCAAAAGATTAATGACACTATTATCTGTTTTAAAATCGCTGGATTCCTCAAAAGACTTTACAATTTTAAATGCCACCGGTTTCTCGATGGAAATGCAGATTCAGGACAATGATCGCATTAATATGATATTCAACTATGTGAAAGATCATTTTCAACAGCAGATTAGTTTGGAAGATGTTGCAGAAATGTCTGCAATGACGGTGCCTTCGTTTTGCCGCTATTTTAAAAAAATCACCAAAAAAACTTTTACGCGTTTTGTTAACGAATACCGTGTGGTACATGCATCGAAACTCCTAGCCGAAAAACGCATTAGCATTACCGCCATCTCCCTGGAAAGCGGCTTTAACAACTTTAGTCACTTTAATAAAATATTCCATGAGTTTACGGGCAAAAGCGCATCAGAATACCGAAACGAATTGAAATTAATCATTAAATAATTCATCCTGAGCGGAATACCGACCAAAACTGCTATCTTGTAACGATAGCCAAAACAGAAATGAACAAAATCTACTTAGTCTTCTTATTACTCTTACCTTTCGGAGTATATGCTCAAAATCAGGAAGATTATATTAACAGATTAAAAGCGATACAAAACAATGGCGTCACCTATTATAACGTGGATGGAATTGATTTTACCAGTCAAACGTTTACCAATTCATTTACAGAAAAAGATTTAAAGTTTGTCTTTAGAAAATATGGCATAAGTAATGAAGCTCTTAAAACGAAAGATACAAAACTGTCATACAACAACTTACATGTTTTAAAAAGTAAGAAAATAACTGATAGCTTAAACGAAATGCTATCCTATTATTTTATAGAAGATAAACAAAAGATGGTAACTGCCATTTGCTTTGCTTATTTTGAGAAACCTGAAGTGCAGTTTGAACAAAAACTGATCAGCCTTATTATTGAGGATGCTATTCCAATGCATGTTTTCGAAAATAAGAGAATTGATAGCGTTGATTTTGCTGGAAGAAAAATACATCTGAGCAACAGCTGTTATTGGACAAATGTTAATACAGTTCAGTGTCCTGGAAACGGCGAAATGAATTGGTCGGTTCACAAAACCGAAAAAAGCGCCAAACAAGCGATTAAAAATCAACTCACGCTAACCAAGATTAAAAAAGGACTTAAAATTATTTCTGAACAGCAAGTTGATGTAATTTTTGAAAGCACCCCGGCGAAGGCATTAAAGGTTGTTTACGGTTTTACAGGCTTAACTAATCTTGCTGTTAAAACTTCTGGAGGAAAAACATTGACAGCATTTTATGTAGCAAGCAAGGTTAGGGAGAATTATGTAAGTTGCGTGATGAGCTTCTGGAATAACGATCAAATCAATGAAAGCGGCTTACCGCCTTTATTGGAAAAAGTGATGCAATTGCACAAATAGTCAACTTTTCAACATTCCAGAAATCGACATTTCAACTCCATAAAATTTTCCTATTTTCGTGCCGATGGAAAATTTTATCGTTTCTGCCCGTAAATATCGTCCGGCCACGTTTGAAACCGTAGTGGGGCAGCAGCATATTACTGGTACGTTAAAAAATGCCATTAAAAACAACCAGCTTGCACAGGCCTTTTTATTCTGTGGTCCGCGTGGAGTGGGTAAAACCACCTGCGCCCGTATCCTGGCCAAAACAATCAATTGTACCAATCCTACTCCAGAAATGGAAGCTTGTGGGCAATGCGATAACTGCCTTTCTTTTCAGAACGGGCATTCATTTAATGTTCATGAACTGGATGCGGCATCAAACAACTCTGTTGATGACATTCGCAGCCTGATTGAACAAGTTCGCATACCGCCACAAGCCGGAAAATATAAAATCTACATCATTGATGAGGTTCACATGTTATCTCAAAGTGCATTCAATGCCTTTCTGAAAACTTTGGAGGAACCACCATCTTATGCGATATTCATTTTAGCAACCACTGAGAAACATAAAATTCTGCCAACTATTTTATCCCGTTGTCAGATTTTCGATTTCAATCGCATTCAGGTTGAAGACATTGCAAATCATCTTACCAAAATCGCCCAGCGTGAAAACATTGCTTTTGAAAGTGATGGCTTGCATATTATTGCGCAAAAAGCTGATGGAGGATTGCGTGATGCCCTTTCGATGTTTGATCAGATTGCCAGTTATGCTAACAAGAATATCACTTATAAAGCCGTAATCGATAACCTGAATATTCTTGATTATGATTATTTCTTTAAGCTAACGTCTTTTTTAACCGCGGCAGAAGTAAGTCAAACACTTTTATTATTTGATGAGATCTTGAATAATGGCTTTGATGGAAATAATTTTATCAATGGACTGGCTACACACTTCCGCAATTTGCTGGTTGGGAAAGATGCGGCAACCATTAAACTTTTAGAGGTTAGTGAAAATATTAAACAAAAATATTTAGATCAGTGCAGGCAAACTGAACTTTCCTTTTTGTTAACTGCTTTAAATCTGGCAAATACCTGCGATTTAAATTATAAAAACTCTAAAAACCAAAGGCTGCAGGTAGAACTGGCATTAATTAAAATGTGCCATATCCGATCGGTAGTACATTTAGCACAACAACCTTTAAGCACAAGTAACACAGCAACTGACGGAGATCAGGATAAAAAAAAACTAATGTCGTAGCCGAGCAGGCCGAAAGCGGAAAGCTTAAAGCAGAAAGTGAAAACCCACCACCAGTAGCTATAATCACTCCGAAAACAGAAGTTCCGGTAAGTATTCCATTAGATAAACCGAAGGAAAATTCAAAGCCTGCAATTTCATCTGCAACTTCGATCAGCATCAATATCCCGAAAAAAACTGTTGGCACACTGATTCCATCTTTAAATGATTTGGAGCGGCTCGCAGCTGGTGAGGATGATGGAAGTCCGAAAACCGTAACCGGAGAAGCCCGCGAGTCTTTTAGTTATGAACGGTTATTAGAAGTGTGGAATAACTATATCCAGATACTAAAAGCGGCAGATAAGATTAACCTTTTTACCATTTTAAATAACTTTGCCCCTACCCTTGTCAATCCTACTTTAATCGAGATTTCAGTAGAGAGCAAAACTCAGGAACAGTTCGTGGTTCAGGAATCTGTTGAGCTGATGAACTATTTACGGAATACCCTCCAAAATTTCGCAGTAGATATAACCTTTAAACAAGTGGAGCGGAAAATTGAGAACCGGCTTTATGGCAATCGGGAAAAATATGATTACCTGGTAAACAAAAACCCTAAACTTGATGAGTTACGTAAAAGGTTCAATTTAGACATTAATCCATAGTTTATGAATGATGATAAAAAAGCGACCTTAAAGGCTTTGGTCGTTTCTTCAATCGGTTTTACCATTTTGTTTGGGGTGATCATCGCATTGATGAATGGGATAGGTTATGCACTAATTGCAGCGCCGATTGCCGGTTTACTATGGGGCCTTTTGATGTACTTTTTTATTAACTCAAAAAAAGTAAAACAGCAAACCCAAATTACTGGTGTTGATGAGCGTGATATCATTCACTCGGGCGGTGCCAATCATTTTAAAAACGCAGAGGCGGTTGGCGGCAAACTTTATTTACTTCAAAACAAATTAGAATTTAAATCGCATGGTTTCAATATCCAGAACCATGCTTTCATCATATATACTGAGGAGATTAAAGAAATTACATACTTCAATACATTAGGATTAGTGCCTAATGGAATGAAACTGATTTTAAAAGATGGTGATGAAGAGAAATTTGTAGTGAACAATAGAAATTTTTGGAAAACTGCAATCTTCCGCCAGATGCAAAATCAATCATTATAAAAAAAGCAGGCTAATGTTACATCAGCCTGCCTTTATATTAATCAATACACCATCCATCTGGCGATCATTGAAAGAATTATTTATTTCTACTTTTCCGGTGCATCATTAATTGGGTAGCCTTCCTCATCTAAATCATCACGATTATCTTCATCTGTACGAGCCAGGATCTCGTCTTCCGGACTAAGCTTTACGCTTTCTCCATTGTCCACATGCATCCCTAACTCATCCAGGTTATCTTCGGCAATCTCTTCATTTCTCGCATACTCATCGCCCACATAAGGGTTTGCTTCATCATATGTCGAATCATCATCACGGGCACCTGCTGCAACAGTTTCATATCCCATCGGATGATCATAATCTTTATCGGTACCTTTTACGTCTAACTCGTAACTTTGCTTATTTTTATCGTAAGCCAAATTTTCCTTATTAATTTCCGGGTTTTCCGTAGTACTGTGTATTTTATCTTGTGATCCTTTGTTCTCGTTAATTGCCATGGTATTGGTCTCCTTATTTTAGTTAAGGTTATAACAATTCCCTTCTCGTATGGTTTTTTCTACGAAGAAAATTTTGTACCAAACAGGAGATAAACTAAATCGCTATGGAGTTGAAACTTTCCAAAAAGGCAACAAAATCTTCGAGAAAGAGCAACATGGAAAGTTTACCGGTTTTAATTTTATTGGGCAAAAAACCAAAATATTTCTTAAAAGCATTTGTAAAATGGGTGGCATGTTTGTAGCCCATTTTTTTAGAGGTTTCGGCAACAGTGATATCCTCTTCCATTAACATGGTTTTTGCCTGTTCCATTTTATGCTGATTCAGATAAGCATAAACTGTTTTGCCAAAAACTGCTTTAAAATCGCGTTTCAAATTGAATTCATTTGTGCCAACAAGGTGTGCCAGTGCCCTTAAAGAAAGTTGATTACCCGTTTGGGCAATCAGAATTTCACGGGCCTGATGCATTCGCTCCACCTCTAATGCTTTAAGTTTTGGCTCCGCCTTATTCATTTGCATCTGTTCGAATTGTAAAATTTGCAGCGCAAAGAGCTCAATTGCTTTCGATTCGAGCAATAACTGGTCAGAAAATGCACTATGTTTTGCATTACCCAGACGCTGCAGAATAGCACTGATTTCGGGGCTAATCTGCATATTAACTTCTGACAGTGGGAATGGATTTTTTGATTGATCCTCTAACCACAAACGCTGGTAGGCAATATGATCACCTGGCAAAAACCGATCTACAAAAGCAGGGCTGATATTGATACAAATAACATCATCCGCAGCGTCTACCAACATCTGACTTGACTTAAAACAGGTGCGGTAAATATTGTGCTGGTGTTGATTGATTTGCTTATAATAATCTCCACCACCCGACTGGTTCAGCCTGACAGTTCCTTGTAATACAAAAATCATTTGGAAAGTAACCAATTGCGAAGCATCAGGATGGCTAAGCCTGATCTCAAGTTTCTTAGGGTCGCTTATGTAACTTCGATAACTTACCTCCATATCTCTATTGTATAGAAACACACTTTCCAAAGCTTTTTGAGAAACTCCCTTCTGCGTTACTATTTCTTCCGATTGCGTCATATCCAGAATTTATCTTTGCGCAAAGTTATTCTTATTAAGACCTATTCTAAAGAACAACTTGAAAAAGTTACAAACTAGTCGATGAAAATATTTTTACTCAGTATTCTTACTTTCTGCCTTTCTGTTGTTGCATTTGCGCAAACATCTAGCCTATCAGGTAAAATAACAAATCACAACGGGCAGCCAATGGATGGGGCAACGGTAACAATCAAAGAGCTAAGCCGCAGCACCATGACTGATGAAAAGGGAAAATATGAGTTCAAAGGCTTAAAATATGGTAATTACACTTTGCTAATCAGCTCAGTAATGTCTGAGCAGAAGATTCAAGTGGTCAATATTAATGCTGCAAACGTAACTTTTAACACCAAAGTGAAGGAGCATTTAGATCGCGATTTGCAAGAGGTAAGTGTGGCAGGCAAAACAGAAAAACGAAAAATGGAAACCAGCGGCTTTGCCATGTCGATTATCGAAACCAAGGAAGCCTCTCTGAGAAATCTTACCACAAATGAACTTTTAGACCGGGCGGTTGGTGTGCGTGTTAGACAGAACGGTGGCGAAGGCTCGCCGATAGAATATAACTTAAACGGCATGTCGGGCAGTACGATCGGTCTTTTTCTGGATGGGATTGAAATCTCCACTTATGGTTCTTCTTTTAATTTGAATAATATTCCCCCATCTATGATAGAACGGATCGAAGTATACAAAGGTGTGCTCCCATCTCATTTAAGTGGAAATTATATTGGTGGCGCCATAAACGTTATTATGAAAAAAGATGCCTCTGCCAATAACATTACTGCAGCGGTGTCTTATGGATCATTTAATACTTACCGGGCTGATGTGAGCGCTTTGTATCGCAATCAAAAAAATGGTTTCACGGCCCGGGCTTCTGGTTTTTACAGTCACTCCGATAACAATTATGAGATGTGGGGTAAATTTTCAAAATATACTTTACCTGGCGGAAGAATTGTTCGAAACTATAGAACCAGACGACCGAATGATGAGTTTGAAACTGTTGGCGGACGATTTGAGGCTGGGTTTACCAATGTGAAATGGGCCGATCAGTTTTTTGTTGGCTATAATGTATCTGATTCTTACAAACAAATTCCTCATGGAATAACCATGACCAAGCCTTATTTTGGCCGATTTAATAAGTACCAGGCACATGTTTTTAGTTTAAATTACAATAAGAATAACTTTTTAGTTGATGGACTTGCGCTTACCGTAAATGCGGTGCACAGCAGAAGAACAACCTATCTGGAAGATACCGTTAGCCTGAAATATAATTGGGATGGCACTTTACTGGTAAAAAATTCTGAAGGGCCACCAGAAACTTATGGTTACAGCCCGGGGCAGGGACAACAAGGAATAGCCGTGATGAGTAATATCGAGCGTCAGATTTCCAATATCAGATCGAACCTGGCCTACACTATTGTTTCAGGTCACAGGGTATCCTTCAACCATAAGTTCGAACAATCTGACCGCAATGATCAGGATCTACTTATCCCGGAAAGAAGCAGGTGGATCACTCAGAACGGGTTAACCACCAACATCTTTGCGATGAACTATGAGGCCGAACTTTTTAAAGGCAAGCTTAAAACGAACATTTTCGGTAAATATGCCATTTATCAAACAGATCAGAACAGACCAACAAATGAAGTTAACGGCCAATTGATCTATCAAAACAGCACCACCACCAGAGATAATAAAGGATTTGGCGGTACACTTTCTTATGAAGCCATACGTAATGGCTTTTTGATCCTTTCTGCTGAAAAATCGTTTATCATGCCGACCGACAGACACATTTACGGAGAGCCTGAAAATAATTTACTGCCTAATCCTGCGATTTTACCAGAACTCGCTATTAATTATAACCTTGGCGGGAGATACCAGTTTACTACAGGTGATCAGCATAAGTTTTCTCTTTATGGAAACGCATTTTGGAGGAATGGCTATGATAAAATTATTCAGCAAACGCGAATCGATCCGGTAATTGAGGGTCGGGAGAATCAGGTGGAAGATATTCAGGTAACGCAATTTGTTAACCTTTCCAAAACTCAATCGGTAGGTTTTGAGGCAGAAGTCAACTATATCTACAACAACCGACTCAATGCCATGCTTAACTTTTCAAAATTTAATTCGCTTTATAAAGTAGAACTTGATGAGCGTGGAAATCCAAATAGCTTATACAACAAACAAGTTCCAAACGAACCCTTTTTTACCGTTAATGGTAACCTTCAATATCGTTTCAACAACGTTTTTCAAAAGAAATCGGTGATGAACGTATATTATAATGCAGGCTACGTAGCCTCATTCAGCACCATCTGGATCGAATCAGAATGGTTCACAACGCCAAATCAATTTACACATGACCTGGGCGCAAGTTACCGTTTCCCAAGTGGAAAACTTGTAGCCAGCATAGATTGTAAAAATATGCTCAACGCGGAGGTGTATGACAACTTTGGCGTTCAAAAACCCGGCCGGGCATTCTATTTCAAATTAAACTACACTATAAATAATTTTAAATAATAACGTATGAAAACTAATTTATTAAAAACCGCAATCTTCGGTTCCGTTCTAGCGATCAGTGCGCTCACTGCTTGTAAAAAAGATGGCGGAGAGACTTCAGAAACAGGAGTTTCAGGAGCTGACATCTGGGATAGAAAGTACATCACACTAACTGCTGCCTTTCCAGATGCTGAAGGAACTGCGGGAAATGGCGGTACCAGGGCTTTTGCCATCACAACAGCTCAGGCAATTAATCCAAACTTCGAGGTAAATGTATTTACCAATGGCTACGGGTTAAGATCACAGCGTACTGCCCGTGTTCAGGGTTCTGCTAATGGAAATTTTCTATACAACATTCAATATACAGGTACAGATGGTGGTATTTTTAATAAATATAAAGTGGAGGGCGATAAAAACTTCATCGATACGCGTGAGGAGGTAAATACCGAACCCATTTTGGGCACTGCTCCTCGCTGGGTAGTCGCTGCTGACGGCATTGGTATTGGCGTTTTTGCGTCTTCAGTTACAACGGGTGCTCCAGCTACAGGTGCGGGTGCAGACTTTGTTGATGTGAAAAGCACAGCGAAAATAGCGGTACTGAATTTAAATGATCCTCAAATTACCCGTCAAACAGAATTTACCATTCCGTTTACGGCAGAACAAACTAAAGCGGGTTATCAAATTGGCCGTATTGATGTACCGGTATTAAATGCAGCTAAAACAAAAATCTTTATTGGCTGTAACGTGACCAGAACAGATGTAACTAAAAAATCTGGTGTTAACACTGCAGGTACTGCTCAGACCTGGTCTACAGGTACAAGAGAATTGGGTACAGCTACTTTGGTTGTAGATTATCCTTCTTTAGCTAATCCTAAATTAATTTTTGTTGATCCGAACATCAGTAAGATAAACAACCACTCATATCGTACCATGACGCAATATGTAGGTACTGATGGAAACGTTTATCAGGCGACAGCGACTTCCGGCAGTCAGATTTTACGTATCAACGCGTCAACAAATGAATATGACAACAGCTATAACTTCAACCTGAAAACAGCGCTAGGCACATCGAATAATGTGACTATCAGCGCCTGGAGATACATTAAGGATGGAATCGGAATTGTTTTATTTACAGAAACAGGTTTACAGGGTGGATATTTGGCTTTAATAGATCTAAATGCTAAAACTGCTACCAGGTTGACTACAGAAAATCAAAACAATAGTGGTTACTCTGGATTAACAGCAGCGCAAAACGGCGGAACTGCTTTAACAGGTACTTTTGGTCAATTTCAGAATATTGGTCTTGCAGGTGATAACGTATATGTTCCTTTAACACCAAATGGACTTGATGGAAACTTATATGTAATTAATTATAAAACAAAAACCATCACAAAAGGTGCAAAATTAAAAAACCAATCTGGCAGCTTTTATTTAGGTGCTTACTAAATTAACCAATTCTTTTTTAGATGGGCGATCATTATGATCGCCCATTTTTTTTTGCATTTTAAATCTATATCGTATCCCTCAATGTTATCTGGAATGAGTTATTGCGATAGATTGGAAATTGAATTTGGCTGGCAAACCCGCTTCTACGATAATATCATTCGTGGCCAGCAGGTGTTCGAAATATTTAAAATTATATCTTGAATAATGCCACTAAACGGGAAACAGATAAATTCCACACCAATAAATAAAAAACAAAAAATCCCCAGCTGAAATTAATCAACCGGGGATTTAAACTAATAATCAAATACTATAACGCCGCTAATGCAGCATTTAAAGTCTCACTAGGACGCATCGCTTTTCCAGCCAATTCATCGTTTGGATGATAATAACCACCGATTTCCTGCGCTTTACCTTGAGCTCCAATTAATTCTTCTTTAATTTTCGATTCATTTTCAGTTAACGCTTTCGCCAACGGTGAAAATCTTTCTTTTAATTCTGCATCTTTACTTTGTGCAGCTAATGCTTCAGCCCAATATAATGCAAGATAGAAATGAGAACCACGATTATCAATTGTTCCTAATTTTCTACCTGGAGATTTATCTTCCGCTAAAAATTTAGCATTTGCTTCATCTAATGCATCTGCTAAAACTTGTGCTTTTGCATTGTTTTGTGTTTGCGATAAATGTTCTAAAGAAGCTTGAAGCGCTAAAAATTCACCTAAAGAATCCCAGCGTAAATAACCTTCATGGATAAACTGCTCGATGTGTTTCGGAGCAGAACCTCCGGCACCAGTTTCAAATAAACCGCCACTATTCATCAAAGGAACGATAGATAACATTTTAGCAGAAGTTCCAAGTTCTAAAATTGGAAACAAATCTGTCAAATAATCACGTAATACGTTACCGGTAACTGAAATGGTATCTTCCCCTTTACGAATACGCTCTAAAGTAAATTTAGTGGCTTCAATTGGAGCAAGGATACGAATATCTAAACCAGTAGTATCGTGATCTTTTAAATATTGATTTACTTTTTTAATAATTTCTCTATCATGTGCTCTGTTTTCATCCAACCAGAAAACCGCTGGCGTTTCAGATAAACGAGCCCGGTTTACAGCCAGTTTAACCCAATCCTGAATAGGCGCATCTTTGGTTTGGCACATGCGGAAAATGTCTCCCGTGGAAACCTTTTGATCAAAGAAAACTTTTCCGTCAGCATCAGTAACACGGATTAGGCCATTTGCAGTTGCCTGGAAAGTTTTATCATGAGAACCATATTCTTCAGCTTTTTGCGCCATTAAACCAACGTTTGGAACCGAACCAATTGAAGTCACGTCAAAAGCACCGTTTGCTTTGCAGTCGTCAATAGTAGCCGTGTAAACCCCAGCGTATGAACGATCAGGAATTAAAGCGATGGTATCTTCAGGTTGTCCTTCTTTATTCCACATTTGTCCTGAAGTACGAATCATAGCAGGCATAGATGCATCAACAATTACATCACTTGGCACATGCAGGTTGGTAATTCCTTTATCAGAATTCACCATCGCTAAAGCCGGTCCGTTTTCAATGGCCTGAGCAAGAGCGGCCTCTACTTCAGCTTGTTGTGCGTTGCCTGCGATTTTTGCATAAACATCGCCTAAACCGTTTCGGGTATCAATATTTAAGGTTTTAAAAAGATCGGCATATTTTGTAAAAACATCTGCAAAATAAACTTCTACGATGGCGCCGAATATAATCGGATCAGAAACTTTCATCATGGTTGCCTTTAAATGCGCTGACAACAAAACGCCTGCGGCTTTAGCTTCCTCGATTTCTTTAGCAACAAAAGTTTTTAATGCCGATAAGCTAAGTGCAGAGCTATCAATCACCTCTCCTGCTTTTAATGGCGAAAGGCCTTTTAATTCAGTTACTGCACCATCTTCTGCAACAAATTCAATTTTAAACTGTGAAGCTGTTTCAACCGTAGTAGATTTTTCTGAACCATAGAAATCGCCTTCTGTCATGCTGGCTACCCTGGTTTTAGAATCTGCAGACCATTTGCCCATTGAATGTGGGTTTTGCTTAGCATAATTCTTAACCGCTTTCGGTGCTCTTCTGTCAGAGTTTCCTTCGCGTAAAACAGGATTTACTGCCGAACCTAAAACTTTAGCATATTTAGCTTTGATTGCTTTTTCCTCTTCAGTTTGAGCATTATCCGGATAATTCGGCAAGGCAAAACCTTGCTGCTGCAATTCGGTAATGGCATCAACCAATTGTGGAATAGATGCTGATATATTTGGTAACTTGATGATGTTTGCTTCTGGAGTGGTTGCCAATGCACCCAGCTCAGCCAAAGCATCGCCAATTTTTTGATCGTCTTTTAAATACTCCGGAAAGTTAGCCAAAATTCTTCCTGCTAAAGAAATATCTCTGGTTTCTACATCAATACCTGCAGATGCGGTAAAAGCTTGTACGATAGGTAAAAGTGAATAAGTTGCCAACATTGGCGCCTCATCGGTTTTGGTGTAGATAATTTTTGATGTATTTGACATGTTTAAATTGATTTTGCTTTAAAAGGTTAACTATTGATCGGTTAAAATAAAAAACCGAGCTTTTTTTAAATCGCCTAAAGATAAAAGAATCGAATGAATTAAGGAACATTGTAATGTTATTTATGGTTTGATTGTTTTTATCATAAGTCAATCCAGTATTTTTTATTCAAAAACATCTGCACATTTTTTCTGTTGTATTTTCTGTGAAACATATCTCATTTCCTGAAAAATATTAATTATGAAAAATCAGATTTTATACGCAACAATGTTGTCAGCTTCGGTTTTAGTAAGCTGCCAATCAAATTCAAACAAAACCTCTGAGCCACAGGGCGATTCAACAACTTTAACTACAGAAACCCAGCAAGTAGAACTGCCTGCACCTGATACCACAGCAGCTAAAAACAAGTTTAGTAAGGTGCTTGGCTGGCCTGAGAACAAAACGCCGGTTGCGCCGGCAGGATTTGTAGTGACAAAATTTGCATCAGATATTAAAAGTCCGAGAAATACTTACATTGCTCCTAACGGCGATGTATTGATTGTTTTAAGTAATTCGGAACGCAGTACCAAGGAAAAAATCGCTAACACCGTAACGGGAAAGGCAAAATCGGAGGTAGCTGGTGCCAGTGCCAATACCATTTTATTATACCGTGATGCCAATAAAGATGGCGTAGCAGAAATTAAAACCACTTTTTTATCTGGTCTTAACCAACCTTATGGCGTAACAATCATCGGAAACTCATTTTATGTAGCCAACACCGATGGTTTGTGGCAATACCCTTATAAAACAGGTGACACCAAAATCTCCGGAACAGGGAAGAAAATTTTAAGTTTGCCAGCGGGAGGTTACAATAATCACTGGACAAGAAACCTGATTACCAACGAAGACAAAAGCAAAATTTATGTAACAGTGGGTTCAGGAAGTAATGTTGGCGAAAATGGCATGGAAAACGAGGTAAGAAGAGCCAATATCCTGGAAATTAATCCAGATGGTACAGGCGAAAAAATTTATGCCAGCGGTTTAAGAAACCCGGTTGGTGTAGATTGGGCACCTGGAACCAAAATGCTTTGGACTGCAGTTAACGAGCGAGACGGATTAGGAGATGATTTGGTTCCGGATTACATTACCAGTGTAAAACCAGGTGCTTTTTATGGCTGGCCTTATGCGTATTTTGGTCCTAATGAAGATCCGAGATTAAAAGGAAAAAATCCAGAACTGGTTAAGAAAACCATTGCTCCTGATGTTCCGGTTGGTTCGCACACTGCTTCGTTAGGTTTGGCTTTTTACAAAGACAAGAAATTCCCTACTAAATATCAGGGTGGCGCTTTTATAGGGCAACATGGCTCATGGAACCGTTCGGCCTTGGCGGGATACAAAGTATTATTTGTTCCTTTTAAGGATGGAAAACCAACAGGAAAACCGGAGGATTTTTTAACTGGTTTTATTGCAGATCAAGATAAAGCCGAAGTTTATGGCAGACCAGTAGGAATTACCCAGACACCAGATGGCGCTTTACTTGTTGCTGATGATGTTAGTGGCGTGGTGTGGCGAGTGGCTGCAAAATAATTTACCCTTAAAATCCGCAGATATCACTTATTTATCTGCGGATGTTTTTGCTTGATTTTTAAACCAACAAATATTGAAATCTACATTTACTACTCTTTTGTTGCTTTGTTGCGGCATTAGCTTTGCTCAAATTACGAAAGTTGATAGCACAAGAAAGCTCAAGGATGTAGTCATCCAGGGGTATTATAATACCCAACCACTGCTAAGGTCGGTATCTGCGGTAACATTGCTGGACAGCAACCAACTCAAAAATCAGCAGAATACATCATTGGTAAGTTCGTTTAATACCATCACAGGCGTTAGAATGGAAGAAAGATCGCCAGGAAGCTACCGTTTATCTTTGCGTGGAAGCTTGTTGCGATCGCCTTTTGGCATTAGAAACATCAAAATCTATATTGATGAACTTCCTTTAACTGATGCCGGCGGAAATACCTATCTGAATGCCCTTGACCCCACTGCGATACAATCAGCCGAAGTATATAAAGGTCCGGAAGCTAATATTTTTGGCGCTAACACTGGAGGTGCAGTTTTAATCCGTTCTGCTGGTTTGGATCAAAATAAAATTGAAGCCTCCTTAACTGCTGGATCTTATGGCCTGTTTCACCAGACCGCAAATATTGAAAGAAGTTTTAAAAATTACAGTTTCAGCATCGTAGAAGGTTATCAGCGAAGTGATGGCTATCGCCAGAATAGTGGCATGGAGCGAAAATATCTGCAAACTTCGCACCGCTGGAATTACAATAATAAAGGCAGTTTGAAACTTTTTGCTTTCTACAGCGATTTAAGCTATAAAACACCAGGAGGCTTAACCTTGACTCAAATGCAGCAAGACCCTAAAGCCGGCCGCCCCGCCACGCCAACCTTGCCCGGTGCTGTTACCCAACAAGCAGGCATTTATAACCAGACTACATTTGCCGGCATAACCAATACTTATCAACTATCTGAAAATTTTAAGCATGTTGTATCAATTTTCACTACTTATACCGATTTCAAAAATCCGTTTATAACCAATTACGAAAAACGTTATGAGAGCACTTTGGGCTTGCGGACATTTCTTGAATATATTCATTCAAAAGAAAACTTAAAAGTAAATGCCCAGCTAGGTATTGAAAGTGCAGGAACCAAAACCCAGGTTCGAAATTTCAATAACAATGCAGGCGAAGCAACAGCAATGCAAGCATCAGACTGGTTAAAGGCCAACCAGGATTTTGCTTTTTTGAGGTTGAATTTTGATATCGGCCAAAAACTTTTAATAGAACTCGCTTCAAGTATCAATTTCTTCAATTACAAATATGAAAGCATCTTCCCTATTCCGGTTGCAAAGCAAAAACGTACTTTCACTGAGCAATGGATGCCAAAACTGGCCGCTTCGTATTTGCTGAACAATAGCCTTTCTTTAAGAGCTTCCATCAGCAAAGGTTATTCGCCACCTACTATTGCCGAGGTAAGATCCTCCGATAATAACATCAATAATAATCTCCAGGCCGAACTGGGTTGGAATTACGAAGCTGGCCTAAGATTTAACAGCAGGAACAATCGTTTTTATGCCAATGCAAATGTTTTTCAGTTTGAACTTCGTGATGCCATAGTAAGAAGGTTGAACGCCAACGATACAGAATTTTTCATTAATGCCGGCGGTACCAGGCAAAAAGGCATTGAGTTAGAAACATCTTTCTGGATTATAAAAAACGAAGAATCATTTTTAACAGGCATCCAATTGAGAAGCAGTTATAGCTACAGTCACTTTCGTTTCAGTGATTTTCAAAATGGTAATACTGATTTTACAGGAAACAAACTCACAGGAGTTCCGGCAAACGTGATTGTTAGTAATTTACTGTTTGAATCGAAAATTGGCGTTTATCTCTTTGCCCAACATAACTATACCAGTATGATTCCGTTAAATGATGCCAATACGGCTTTTGCAGACAAATATCATCTGATAGAATTAAAAGCGGGTATTCGTGATTTAAAAATGGGCAAAACAAAAATCGAATTTTTTGCAGGTATAAATAATCTTTTAAATGAAAAATATAGCCTGGGCAATGATTTAAATGCTGTAGGCAACCGATATTACAATCCTGCAGCAGGCCTCAATTTCTATTCTGGATTAGCCGTAAAACTGTAAAGCTTAATTGAAATGCAGTAGCCATTTGACTTACTGCATTTCAATTAGTGACGATCTTAGTTCGTTAATGTCATTTCCTTTACAATTAATTCGCTCACTACAATATCTGTTGTAAATCTTTTTGAACCATCTTTTGCTTCATAACTTCCGGTTTGTAACCGGCCTTCAATGGTCAATTGTGTTCCTTTTTTAATCTGGGCTAAAGCCAGCTCTGCTTTGGCATTCCAAAAAGTTAAAGTAAACCATTGTGTTTTCTTTACCTCTTCACCCGAAGCACTTTTAAAATATTCATTTACCGCCAGATTAACTCTTGCTAATTTTTGATTTCCTGACAGGTTTTTTAATTCTGCATCTGCTCCTGCAAATCCAGTTAATACCACTTTGTTAATTGTACTTTCCATGATCGTAAAATTTAAATAACTTGATGTTTAACGAGCAGCAGTCACCACAACTACCGACAGGACAAAGTTGCAACAAGCAGTAAAACTTAGTCGGAGTTTAAGCATTTATAGTCGTGTATAAGCGTTTAAAACGGATAATATTGCTTGTACTGCCTGTTTCGAAATCTAATTGACTAGCAAAAGCTTACAATTTTTGACGTTCAATTTTGAAATGCCTACAATTCTTTTTAGTTTTAAACATCATCCCATAATAAATAAATCAAATTATTATGGACCGCTCCTGCTTAGATTGCGGCAAAGCCTTGGTAGGCAGAGCCGATAAAAAATTCTGCGACGATTCTTGTCGAAACAATTATAACAACCGCATAAAGAATGATTATTCTATTGTGGTTAAAAAAATTAACCTGATTCTTAAGAAAAACCGGGCAATTTTAGCTGAATTTAATCCCGATGGCAAAGTAAAGATGAAGAAAAGCAAACTCAATTCAGTAGGGTTCAATTTTGACTATCATACCCATACCTACATCACTCAGGCAGGAAAAACCTACCACTTTTGTTATGAATACGGATTTTTGCTTTTAAATGACGATGAGCTTTTACTCGTAAAACGAGATGAAAAGTTATGGCTGAGCTAATTTACAAAACTGTTCGTTCCATTAACGCATGCATTCAAGGGGTATCAATTTCCCAGATTATCTATACAGGACCGACCCAGATTATGTTCCTCGGGAAGCTCCGAGAAAAGCTAACTAAAAAAAATTAGCTGGCAAAGGTTTTGGAATTTGAAGCGAGTTATAATGCCCTGCCTGCAGCAAGCAGCGACTTAAAATCATCCTAACTTCCAAAAGTTAGCTTAACCTTATAAAAAAACTATAGCAAACATTGATAAAATATGGATCACTCAATAAAGGAAATACTGTGGAATCAACTTGGGGCAAGTATAGATATGCTTTTAAACGTCATTTCAAGTTGCCCCGACGATTATTTTCTCACGAATAAACGATTTTATTTTATAGCATTTCACAGTACAATTTTTTTAGACTACTATTCTACAATTTCACCACAAGATTTTTCTCCGCTACTTTCTTTCACACAAAAAGAGCTGTCAGAAAGACCAAAAGAAGCTATTGGCGATTTAATACCCGATGAAATTTATAGCAAAGAAGAAATACTAAAATACCTTAAACAAATTAGAGAGAAGTGCAAACGAATAATTTTCAGTTTAACAGCTGATGAATTGAATAAAAGGTTTAAAGAGGGAGATCAACCAGATGATATGGATTATCCTATTTTGGAAATTTTACTTTATAATATGCGACATACGCAACATCATGCTGCACAATTAAATATGCTTTTACGACAGGATTTAGATAAACATATTGAATGGTCATTTCGAGCAGGTGATATAATCGACGAGTGATCACCACTAATTGCCGTGGATATTGACCTGATATTATCATTTTGAAAATAGATTTTAGTCTTGAACTAAAATTCATAATCCTCAACTTCATCGAAAAAAATTGCCGTACCACCATTGGATGCACCCTCCTCTACCAATGATTCTGGTTCCTATTATCAGAAAATAGAAAACGAATAAAAATTTAATCCTGACACTTTTTTTGTAAAACCTATTCGAATGCTAATTAATCTAAATTTTTAGGAAATATGACTATAGATTTGATTAGTCCTGACAGGTTGGCGAATGGAAATACTTCGATAAAAAAGGAAAGTTTGTAAAAAGAGAATTCAATAAATGATAACACTATGAACAGAACAAATAAACGGAATAATCTTTTTCACATTAAATGGATGTCAAAAATTTCGATCGCAATATTGCTTTCATTTTCTTTTTGTTCATTTGCTCAGCAAAAAATACCTCCACCACCTATACCATCTTCAAAAAAAACAAATACCATTCAGAGTAACGACACAACTTCTAAAGGTAGTTTGACTTCGGAAAAACCCGCTTTAAAAACTAGCCGAAAGCAGTATGTTAATATTGGATATGATGAAAATTACCAAAAGTTGCCGAAGTTAATTTTCGAAACTGCCGATGAAGCTGAATTTTTATCTCTTGAAAAGAAAAAATATATTGAAACTTTTAAGCCTGAGGGAGAAGGGAATTACTTTTACATTCAAACAAGGCTAAAAAAGCATAAGTTTAAGAAACATAATGATTACGGTGGAAAATTGGGTTGGAGCGGATATGAGTTTTCAGGATATTATCCGGCTACTAAACTTTATGCCATTACAGAACATTCAACGTCTGAAAATATAAACTTTAGTCAATTGTTTTTATTAGATAGTTTGAATGACTATAACTATAATATCATTTCGTTTGGTGATGCGAGTGTAGCCTTACCTGTTCCATCCATCAATAATAAATACTTTGTTTATTTCTACAACGCGGTTTATGGGCATAAAAACTGCGACATTGGAGTTTTAAAAATAAATGATAAATCAAATCCCAAAACTTATTTAAGTGAATATGCGAGCTATCGCTCTGCTGATTTTGCAGTCGAAAAAATTATCTGGAAAACAGACAATAGTTTCATTGTAAAAGGCTACGAGGAAGTTTATGAGAATAATCAATGGATAAAAAAATACAAATATTTCAAAACGGAATTTAAATAAATGGATTTACTCCTGGTCGAGCTGTGCTGGTGTCGCTCTGCGGAAAAAGCTGAAGCTGAACATATATATCCCTATCAAATAATGTACAAGCTGTTATGAGTTTCCAGACTAAATGAATAAGCCATCATATCAAAAAAAGAAAAGAAATCGTAAAAATTAGTAAATTCAATATCTTAGTTAAAAGAATATTAAAATGTGCCAACAATATGAATTGTAACAGGCATTGACTATTGGATATGAAAACAACCCCTGAACACGATAAGCGGATTGCAAACATCACTTTTGCATCGGTTTACCCACATTACATCAAAAAGGTGGAAAGCAAAGGCAGAACGTTGGCAGAATTACATCAGGTTATTGGGTGGCTTACAGGTTTCGACATTCAAAAACTGCAAAAACTCATAGAAGAGAAAGCCACATTTGAAACTTTTTTCAATAAAGCAGCATTAAACCCAAATGCAGAGTTAATAACAGGTGTAATTTGTGGCTACCGCATTGAAGATATTGAAACGCCCCTAACTAAACAAATACGGTATTTAGATAAGCTGATTGATGAATTGGCTAAAGGAAAAAAGATGGAAAAAATTCTAAGGCAGTAGTTTAAATCAATATTATGGCAAAAACAAAAACAACTTATACCGGACAAAATGTAGCCGATTTTATAAACGCTTATGTTGATAACGAGCAAAAAAAGGCTGATAGTTTTCAACTGATTAAATTGATGGAAGAATGGTCGGCCGAAGAAGCTAAAATGTTTGGACCAAGCATTATCGGTTTTGGTAACTATCATTACAAATACGCCAGCGGACATGAAGGCGATGCGCCTATTATTGGTTTTTCGCCGAGAAAAAATGCACTTACTTTATATGTTTGTGCTGAAACAGAAGTAAGTAAATTGCTGCTTCCAAACCTTGGCAAATTCAAGATGAGTAAAGCTTGTATTTACGTCAAAAAACTTTCTGATATTAAGCTGGAGGTTTTGAAAGACCTTTGTTTGGAATCAATTAGATACATAAGTGAGCATCATGAATGTTCATGCAGGTAAACGACTTAGATTTACAAAAGGAATCAATCTTCCTATAAGCGATATCATTAATTTTCCGCTTAATTAGGATGGATAAGGTTGCAAACACTTCCAGAGCTAAAAAAATGGCCAATATCAGTTTTAACCCCTTTCCTGTTTTGCAAAGTGAAAGACTTACACTCAGGCAATTATCATTAACCGATCAGCAAGATGTTTTCGCTTTGCGTGCTGACAAAGAAATCAACCAATTTCTGGACAGGAAACCAGCCGAAACGATAGAAGATGCCATCAGGTTCATCAATGTTATTAATGCGAACATCAAAAAAAATATTTCGGTTTACTGGGCAATTACCCTCACCGAAACCAGAGAATTTGTTGGTACCATCTGTCTGTTTGATTTTTCGAATGATAAAACCAGTGTTGAAATTGGCTACGAACTCCTGAAGCGTTTTCAAGGCCGGGGAATTATGAGCGAAGCAATCGAAAAGGTGATCAACTATGTTTTTAAGGTGTTAAAATTTCAGAAAATACTGGCCGTAACCCATTATCAAAACTATGCTTCAGCTAAATTATTAACCAAATACAACTTTCTTCCATCCAAAGATATTGATAATCAACAGATTGATTTTAATACCTTTACACTAACTAATGCACATTTAACGTCTTTATAAACTAACAAAAATACTACCTATGGCAATTATTAACCCACACATTAACTTCAATGGCAATGCCGAAGAAGCTTTTAATTTTTATAAATCAGCATTTGGCGGCGAGTTCCAAAGAATTGTTCGTTTTAAAGATTTATCAAGCGAAGAATTTCCGGTAGATGAAAGTGAGGCAGATAAAATCATGCACATTGCTTTGTCTATTGGCTATAATGCGCTAATGGGCAATGATGTTCCGGCTTTTATGGGTAAAGTAGATGAAAATGAAAACCGATCAAAAATTTCTGTAAGTGCCGAAAGTCGTGAAGAAGCAGATCGGCTATTTCAGGCACTTTCAGCAGGTGGAAATGTTGAAGTGCCGATTGACGACAGTATGTGGGGATCGTATTTTGGAATGTTTAGAGATAAATTTGGGATTGAATGGATGGTAAACTTCGAGCCGGCAGTGTGATCGGCGAGCAGCTCACAACTAAACTTGAAATCGGCATGGTAAAGATTCACGTTCTTATGATTGAGTTTAATAATGGAACGGATAGCGGAAACTCATGAAATTCATTGCATTGATTTTTCTATTGGAGATGTTTACATTTCCACCTTACAGACAAAAAACTGAGACATTGAAAATGAAACAGGAGAGCAATGATCATTTGACATTCACTAGCGGATATGCTGAAGTGAACGGATTGAGAATGTATTATGAAATATACGGTGAAGGAAAACCGATTGTGTTGTTACATGGTGGCGGTTCAACCATTCAGACGAATTTCGAAAAACTCATCCCCTTATTGGCTAAAAACAGAAAAGTTATTGCTGTTGAATTACAGGCGCATGGAAGAACAAGCGATCGTAATGCTGAGTTGACTTTTGAGCAGGATGCCGATGATGTAGCTACATTCCTCAAAAATCTCAATATCAAAAAAGCCGATTTTTTTGGCTTTAGTAATGGAGGAACAATTTGTTTACAGCTTGCCATCTGGCATCCAAAACTGATTAACAAACTGATTTTAGGCTCTGCATTAGCCAAACGAAACGGTGTGCCCAACTGGTTTTGGGATTTTATGGCACAGGCCAGGCTGGATAATATGCCGGAACCCTTAAAAAAAGGTTATCAAGCAGTTGCCGCAAATAAGAATGGCCTGCAAAACATGCATGATAAGGATGCCCGCAGAATGGTAAATTTTAAAGACATTCCAGATGAGCAGCTTAAATCGATTCAATCCCCAACCCTAATCATTATCGGCGATAAGGATGTGATCACACCTGAACATGCCATCAACTTACATCATTTAATTTCGAATTCATCGTTGGCTATTATCCCGGGAGGACATGGTGAATATATTGGAGAAATTACGACGATTAAACCTAACTTTAAGGAAAGTGATTTGGTAGTGCCAATGATAGAAAAGTTTTTAAATGATACGAGCCATTGACAGAAAGCCTGGTTTAAACATTCTCACCCAGCTATTGCAAATAATAATCCATTCTTTACGAATCATTAAGCAAATGAAGCGAATTTAAAATGTAGCCTGACGGGTTGAAATAGAAACTTTATTTTAGAATTATTAAACATATTTTAATTTATTGTTATGGCAAACGCAACCAACCCGGAAAATAAAAAATTAACGAAAGCGCACATCTTCTTATTGGTGGGTGTATTAGCTGCATTTATTATTTATGGTTTATATGAGGTAGTATGGAAGACAAAACTGAACGGAACCACACTGATTGATAATCCTACCGGTAAGCCACTGGCTGTAACCATTGATGGTACAGATTACGAAATTCCCGCTAATTCTTTTGAAAAAATCGATCTGGAAATTGGTCATCATAAAATTAGTTGCAAAGCATACCAAATCGCCGACCAGGATTTGCATCTCGACCCAACTGAATACGGGGTAATTAATCCAACAAAATCGAAGTACGTTATCTATAACATCATTTACACAAAAAAAGACCTGAGCAGCAAATTCAAGGCTTATCAGGTAGAAGGCAAGGAAATTTATTCGTTGCTTGGAGAGCCGGAAGTGACGACTGCGTTATTTATCCCCGATAGAACTCTGGGAAAAGGTAATATTGATGATAAGGAACCTGCTTTCGAGAATTACAATCGCGTGAATCAAGATTATGCTTTCCTCACTAAAATATTCAGATTGAATGATTTCTTTGAGTTTTATGATAAGAATAATAAGTAGTTTTCAATAGAGAACACTTATTAACCTGTCGCATTGAACCCTCAATATTGCCGTATTTGCATAGTTGAAAGCGCATTTTATTTGCAGATATTTAACTTATACTTTCTAAATCAACAAGATAGAAAAATAAGGAGTTAAATATTATGAGAAAAATAACAGTATTATCGATGATCACTTTAGATGGAGTGATGCAAGCGCCAGGTGGACCTGAAGAAGATTTATCAGGAGGCTTTGAATATGGTGGCTGGAGTGCGCCTTTCAATGATGAGGAATCGGGGAAGATAATGCAGAAGTTAATGCAGCCTTCTGATCTGCTATTGGGTAGAAAAACATTCAAAATATGGGAAGATTACTGGCCTAAGCACACCAACTACTGGCCAAGCATAAATACGGTAACAAAATATGTCTTGTCGACTACAGTTACAAAATCTGATTGGCAGAATACAGTTTTTATTAACGGAATTGAAGATATTAAACAAATCAAAAATTCAGATGGATCAGACTTACAAGTTTGGGGTAGCAGCGAACTTATTCAATTGTTGTTAAAAAATGATCTGATTGATGAATTATGGCTTTTTATTCATCCACTAACACTCGGGAAAGGAAAAAATTATTTGTTGATGGTGCCATTCCAGCCTCTTTCACCCTTCAAGAGAGTGTTGTTACGTCAAAAGGCTTGATTATGGCCAATTTCTCAAGGGCTGGAAATGTAAAAACCGGCACAAGTGGTAATTAAATTAGGCATTTTCTCTATCTTTAGGATTGGATAATCAAAATTTGAGCATCTCGATTTTGAAGTCAAAGTATTTACCCTAATCCGAATGAATTCATTTTTACCCATATTGGGTTTGATTATTTTAGCGGTAATTATCATCGGGACTTACCGCATGATCATTATAAAAAGACAACACAGAAAACTGAATGATCTCCGTTTTAACAGGGTAAAGCCGCTTTATGATAAGCTCAATACGGCGGCAGAACTTACGCCTACGGAAGTAAAGCCTTATGCCGAAAATCTGCTTACCCGTGAAACGACTTATCAATTGTTAAATGAACATCAAAAATTATCGCTGTTCCCAGGAGAATTAGTTACGATTGAAAAAGCAGCTGAAAGTAATCTGGCGAACTGGTTAGAATTTCCTACAGAATTAGGCACATGCCCTGATGAAATTGAACATATTAAGCGGGTAGGCATTGATTTTGATGGAAAACGCCACATGGTTTTTTATGAAGTATTTAAATATAAAACGCTCGAGCCACATTGGGCAGCAAAAGACGATTGGATTTTGGGAGTGGTTGGTCCGTATTTTGAAGATAGCAAACCCTATGATTTTCCTCAGGCAACTTTCAGCAGAGTAAGCAGTACGTTGGAAACAACAAGCCCGGATGAAGAGGCAAAATGGGTACACGAACATATTTCGCGAAGACGATAATTTCATGTTTTCTTAACAACAACAGTATGGATATTAAATCAACAACCATTCACAGTCCCTTTGCGCAAGCTTATTTTCATGGTACCAAAGCTGATTTAAAGCCAGGAGATTTGATTACCGTGGGCATTAGTTCCAACTACGGGCAACAAAAAGCAGCCAAATACATCTACCTTTCTGGTACCTTAGATGCTGCAATTTGGGGTGCAGAACTTGCTTTGGGCGATGCAAAAGAAAGAATTTACGTGGTTGAGCCTACCGGAGATATTGAGGACGATCCTAATTTAACGGATAAAAAGTTCCCGGGTAACCCAACCAAATCTTACCGTTCAAAAGATCCATTTAAAGTGATCGCCGAGATTACTGTTTGGCAGGGCCATCCTCAGGCACAGATTGAAACTATGAAAGCAGCCTTGGCAAAACTCAAAGACCAGGGCATTGAAGCCATTGAGGATTAGTTGCTTTTTTAATTCTTCTCCTTCATCCCAAAAAAATAGAGCCCAAATAACAACCCAAATTTTTACCAAATGGCAAATTCTTTATTTGTTTCTTTAGCTACCTTGTGCGCATGAAAGAATTGTTTGACTTCATCTTAAGGTTTGGAAATCTCAATCCGCAACAAATAGATTTTATTGCCGGTAAATCGATAACGCTGGAACTTAAAAAAGATGAATATTTTTCTGAAGCTGGAAAAATTGCCCGCCAGGTTGGCTTTATTGTCGATGGAATTTTACGCGTTTGCTATTATAATAACCAGGGAGAGGAAATCACTAAATATTTTATTGAAGAAAATAACCTTGTTGTCGATTTGGAGAGCTTCAATAATGAAATTTGTTCCAGTGCTTACGTTCAGGCAGTTACAGACTGTAAAATGATTGTTTTCCAGCGGAAAGACTGGCTGGAGCTTCTGCAAACCATTATAGGTTGGGACACCATCGTAAATAAAATTACCACCAGAGCTTTAATGCAAAAAGTAGAAAGAAGAAGTCCTTTAGTTTCAGAAGATGCAACTACCCGTTACCTGAAATTTTTGGAAATCTATCCCACTGTTGTTAACCGGATTCCACTATCTTATATTGCTTCTTATCTGGGTGTTACCCAATCTTCGCTCAGTAGAATCAGAAAAAATATCCGCTAAAACACTTTTTGCCAAATGGCAAATGATTTCAGTTTTTAAAGCCGCAGCTTTACATCATTAATTAAAAGATAAGAAAAATGAAATCAGCATTAATAACAGGAGCCAATAGAAGTATCGGTTTGGAAACAGCAAAACAATTATCAAAACAAGGTATTTTCGTTTATTTAGGTAGCCGCGATCTTGCAAAAGGAAACGAAGTTATCGGTACGTTAACCGAACAAGGATTTAAAAACATTAAAGCGATTGAAATTGATGTGACGAACGCTGATTCGATTATTGCCGCGAAAAATATCATTGAGCAGGAACAGGGAAAACTGGATATATTAATCAACAATGCTGGCGTTTTGGGTGTGAATCCTCAAACCGCAACGGAAACTGCTGTTGATGACATTAAAGCAGTTTTTGAAACCAATTTTTTTGGCGTAATCCAGGTTACCCAAACTTTTTTGGATCTGCTTAAAAAATCTGATGCGCCAAGAATCAGCAACATTACTTCAGGATTAGGTTCATTAACGTTGCATAGCGATCCAAGCTGGAAGTACTATCAGGTTAAAGCGGCAGCGTATGGCCCATCGAAATCGGCATTAAATGCTTACACCATTGTATTAGCTTATGAGTTAAAAGATTCAGCATTTAAAGTTAATGTAATTGATCCAGGTTATACCGCAACAGACTTCAATCACCACAGCGGCCCCGGAACCGTAGAAAGCGCAGCCAGTTTCATTATTAAACATACGTTAACAGATGAAAACGGACCAACCGGACAATTTTTCAGTAATGATATTGAAGATGAATCAGGAATCAGTCCATGGTAGATTAATTCTTCAATAAAATTTTTAATGCCCTGCAAACCTATGCAGGGCATTTTTTATGTAATATCTGTTAAGTTCCATTACGTCCCTCAATCAACTACAGGTTGTGGGCTATAAATAATTTTGCTAATTTTATTTGAACCAAAATATACTTCATCAACTATTATGAGCTCAAATCACAGAACACTTTCGCCAGAGCAAATAGAAAACTTATTAAATATCTTAAAAGCCAGATTTGAAAAAAACAAGCATCGCCATGAACATATCTCATGGGATGATGTACAGGCAAGGCTTGAAGCTCATCCTGAGAAATTATGGTCGCTAGATGAAAGTGG
>NZ_AJLG01000010.1 GCF_000258495.1 Pedobacter agri PB92 | reverse complement strand
ACGTACACACTATCGCGGCCATTCAAAGCTTGCTAAGTGGCGGCAAAGTTGAGCCATCAGTAAAGAGTACAGCCAGCACAGTAAAAGGGATTGTCGTCAACAGCATATCCATCAGCAACACAGCTGATCAGATTGGTTTTGGCAACGTTAATTGTTATGCTCCAGCCGTTTCATCAACTGTCAATGGTAAGACGGTTTTATTGCCCGATCAACAAGCCCTCAGTACTTTAGCTAAAGCAATTATGCCACTTATTGATGGTGTATATAGTGCGAGTTTTAGAGTTTGGGTTGAAGATATGGCGGTGATTCTGCAAGACACCGACGGAAGTTATTTTGCTAACATCAGATTTAGATATCAGTCCATTCAGGACAATTTTAAAAACATTTAAAAACCGCCTACCAAGGCATTAAAAATTATATTATGGCAAGTAGTTATGTAAGTGGTATTGAAATGGTTGAGATTGCTCCAGCCTTCTTTACTGAAGCTGGCCTTTCAGCCGCAACCTGGACAAGACTTGAAAACATTGCTCCAGATACAGCAACCTACACAAGGAACGCTGATACAGAAACAGAATTAGTTCCTGAAGATAAGGATATCGCGGAAATTACATTCTATCAAACTGGAGAAGCGGATCAGTTTGTGATCGGTGTTTTGGAGCAGAAACCTGTTATCATGAACATGCTTGAAAACAACGAGTATACAGCAGGAACAACCAAAACGGTTACCTTGGCTAAACGTAAAGTTGCAAGACTTGCTCTTCGTATCACAACACGAAGCGTTAAAGACAACCGCAAGTTAATTACAGTTGTGCCAAACACCAATGTGGTGATGACTTATACAGGTAATTACAACAAAAATTCAGTTCAGCAACTTTTGTTAACTGCTAAAATTGGTTCATTCAAAACTACAACATCTCAAAAGGATGCTATTAGCATTAAAACATGGGTGACTGATGATGGCACTCCAATTGATTCAACCAACGCTTAATTTTTCTTCATATGAAGTGGGTTAAATTTAAGCAGGGTTTATTGGTAGAAGCTACTAATACCCTACATAAAGAAGGAGATGTTGTTGAGGTGAGCGACGAGTTTGCTAAACGACACGGAGAAAAGGGAACGCAGATAGTTGAAGAAACTGTCGAACCAGCTGAGAAAGTCAAATTGGAAAAGAAGCCAAAGCGCATCAAATCAGAAGAGACTAAACCGGTTGAACCCGAAACGTCAGAATTTGATCAAGCAACAAATTAAATAGAATCCCTCTACTAGCTAGGGGGATTTTTAGTTGAAAACAATTTATGGAAGAAAAAGAGATTTTATCCAGCATCACAGAAACACTTATTGATAAGCCTGCTTACACTGTAACTGTTCAAATTAAAGAGCCAAAAACATTACCAAAGCGCAGCCTATTTGATAAGTTATTACGAAGACCAGTTCCAGTGCAGGAATTGGAAAGATCGTTTGTGATTAATCCGTGTGTAGTTGGGAATATGTACCGTATCGCAGGCCAGGCAGTTAAGTTGCCTGATACCATACTTAACGGATCGATGAGCGAAAGTATGATTCCGGTGATCAATGATCATCTGGATGATGTGGTTTATATTGTTGCTGCCGGTATTCAGAATAGTAAAAGGGAACCTGATGCTGAATTGATTGAGTTTATCAATGATAATTTTGAAGCTGAAGATCTCTACAACACCTTACTTCCAATTCTTGAAAATTTAGGGATGCAGTCTTTTTTGAATTCTATTGCCTTGGCGAAGGGGACAGTAAAAATCCTACAACCAAACGCAAGTCCATTAGACGGGAGAGAGTCGATAGCCTCCCACACTCAGGATTGGGAAGTGCGTTAAGATATTTCAAAGGAGGAATGGCAATGGACACCCTATTATGGGAAACCTCATGGAAAAACTACATGCTTTACCTGGGTGCTATTCAAAGTGATGAAGCAGAACCAGCCACTGAAAAGATGGAAGTGAAAGATGCAAGTGAGTTGTTTTAATTAAACGCTTCACATTTAATTACGCGAGCTAAGAATGTAAATCATTTGTTTGTTGTGTAGAACAAATTTAAATTCAATATAATCTGGACTAGAATTTTTTAAAATTTTTACTACCGAGCCTTGGGATTCGTAGCCATCAACAATTTGGTCACCAAGAGTAATAGAATTTAATTTGTTAACTGAGGTTTCGTGTGTTATTTTAATCATAGGAAATAGACGATAATTACCCATCCTAAACGAAAATCGCTTTTGTTTGTTTTGGAAAACAACGGAAAAGTCCTACAAGTTGTAAGTTAATCGTGCTGATTAATCATACATAGATTTTGAAAAGTGTAGAATCGTTATGGTGAGCGGTGTACGAAATCCAGTGGACTATAGTTGATACATCTAGTTGTGGGTATTATCACATTAACTTAACAAGGGATAAATTATTTTACTGCATCTTTGCCAAATGTCTATCCCGTTTAAAATTTTTGCCACGCTAGTCGTGTTGGCTTGCTGTGCTATTAACTGTTTTGGTCAGACTGGATGTTTTGTCCCGGTCGCGGGAAGCGCCGGAAGGAGTACTGTAGACAGAATATATACAAATCCTCAGTCTGGCGAACCTCCAGGTAAATTCTACACTACTGCCGTTTCTTATACGGCCACTTGCCCTCCCGGAGCTAGCGCTTCAACAACCTACGCCGTAAACATTTCTGATGTTGTGCCGGGGACAGGTTGCTGGGTTGATTATAAAAATGATGGCAGTCCAACACAATACCCTAACAATTATTACCAGAACGGGAAGCTGGTAAACTTTAGAGTAGCGAATTGCCCGATTGATGATTATATATCATTAATGTTGGTAGGACTTGCAGGAATAGGATTTGTGATGGTGAGGAGAGTAACATTGGTGTAAAAACAAAAGCCCACGCTTGTTGGGCGGGGGCTGGAATTGTTGAACTATTACCGTTTTCCGTGGCAACGTTTATATTTTTCGCCACTACCACATGGACACTTATCATTGGGCTTAGCTTGTGGAACACTTGCTGCTGGGGTGACTTTTACAACTCCAAAGTTGGGGCTTGCGACATAATCAATTTCGTGAGCGGAAGGTATACGAAACGACATGCATGTTTTTCCATTGTGATTTGTTATTGAAAAATCACCTAATGAAATAAGATCCATACCTATTAGAACTTCGCTGTCTCCAGCTAAATCATCTAATTCGGTGACGGCGATTCCCTCTGCCTTTGCCCCATTAGTAAAAGAAATATCAACGGTAAAGGTTCTTTGTATTGCAACGCCGTTTGCGGTGTTGACATGGCTCATTCCTGTCGGAATCAAGCCTAAGTCTGCTGAAACTTTTTTGGTAATAACAGAGCCAGTAGCTCCAGTGTCCCAAATAGCACTATACTTTATACTGTTATTTGTTGCGGGATTATGAATGATTATAGGCGTTTCAATTACCCGTAAAATTCCGGCCCCCTTGAGAGTGAGAGATTTAGACAATTATTATGCAAATTTAAGAAAGACTCTGGAGTGAAATGTTTGTGTATGACCATCTAGGCCGCTAGTGCAATGTTGTATTAAGAATGTACCAAGCTCATATTGTTTGGATGAAGCGTTATATGCATCAGATTGACTTGCGTAATCACCAACAACTTGATCTCCCCGTATCACAACAAAACGGTTATTATATTTTTGTACAAGTTCTTTTTGGTGATCTAGATAATATTTGAATTCTTTTTCAAGCATTGGAGTTTTATTATGAGGTTATTTTAGCTTTTTTAAGGGAGCGCAAAATTAGAAATATTTTTTTGATAAAACACTGTTGTACAAAAAAATACCCGCAGGCACTATCTAAATTTTCGCATACTTGCTTATTTAACGTCTAAATTAATACTTTGGTTTACAAAATCACTGTGAACGTGAATTGATTATTGCAAATATATTTATCAAAGTCCGCAAAATATTTGAAAAATGTTTCCATATATGGAAATTTAGCTTTAAACGCAATTTTTTACTAATATCATTAGCAGTTAATAAAAAGTAACAAATCTGTTACAAATAAGTGTATCTTCAATTTCCGAGAAACCCAAAACACTTGATAAGCAAATGTAACCAACAATTATTTTCTTACCGCTTTCTATTTTACCACCCTACCCAAGTAACCCCCAAACCAACACCGCCCCACTGCGTACGGGTATTTTTGTTGTATGGCGGTTAAGATTAAAGCAAATGGTACCAGGGGACTAAATTTCACAGCAACCTTAAACATTAATGAGGCTAGAAAGAATGCGCAGGAATTAAAGAAAACACTTGCTGAATTAGGTATTACTGCGGCCAATGGATTTGATACTAAGCCCTTGACTGGATATCAGCAGGCGCAACTTGCTTTAAAGAAAACCCTGGCTGAATCGCAGGCTGAAACTGAAAAGTTAAGACAGAAAGCGGCTGAATATAGAGCTGAAGTTGAGAAGGGGAGGATTAGTCAGCAAGAAAACAGGAGCGAATTGGAGCGATTGCGTGCTGCTGAGCAGGCGCTTAAAAATGATCTCCAATCCGGCAAAATTTCTTTGCAGAATCACCGAATTGAATTAGAAAGGAATAAAGTCGCCCAACAAGCGCTTAACCAAACATTAGCGCAAGGCCGAATTGATCAGCAGAATCATCGTACTGAATTAGCCAGACTTACACTTGAAAGAAGACGAGAGGTAGAGGCTCAAAGGGCTGCAAGGCGTGAACAACAGGCCGCATCCGGATCATATCGTGAAGCGCAGCAAAGGCTAAAACAGTTAGGTGATCAGATCAGAAATGTAGCGGGTGGTTTCCAAAGTACTTCGCCATTGATGCGGGCACGTATTAAGGAATACAACGAGCTGAACGACGCATTAAAACGATTTGATGCATCCATGGGTAATCATCAGCGTAACGTTGGTAATTATCGCGGAGCAATTCAAAGTACGGCACAGGATCTACTAGGATTTGCAGCAGCATATTTATCTATTGGTAATGCGTTAACCTATGTATTCAATCAAACACTGGCATTTCAACGGCTCAAAACCCCTTTAACATTCATCCTTGGATCTGAAGGTGCTGCAGATGCAAAGCTTGCTGAACTTAAAAAGTTCGCTGATCAAATTGGGGTTGAATATTTCAGCATCGCCAATTCCTACAAATCATTCATCGCAGCAGCAAAAGCATCGAATTTTGATTTGATGCAATCTGAAAAGATATTCCGATCGGTTGCCAAAGCAGGTGCAGTTTTGGGCTTGTCGAATGATACCTTGCAAGGTACATTCCTTGCCCTTCAACAAATGATCAGTAAAGGTACTGTTCAAAGTGAAGAGTTACGTGGTCAGTTATCTGAGCGTTTACAAGGTGCTTTTGCAATGGCCGCCAAAGCAATGGGTGTAACAGAGCAAGAGCTAGGTAAGTTATTGCAGACCGGACAGGTTACCGCAAGTGAAATGCTGCCAAAACTTGCACTGGAATTAGATAAAGCTTACGGTGATAAGGCTGGCGAAAGTATTAGTGGCCTGAATGCTGAATTAAACCGACTATACTCCACGCTCCAATCTTTAGCGGGTGAGGGATCGTTTTTAAGCAAAAATTTATTCGAGCCAATAGTAAGGGGAGCCAAGGAAGCATTAAATGTTTTCTACCAGTTAACCCGTGGAGACAGTTTCCTTGATTTTATGACTGATATTACCACTTTCACCGGTGCAGAAACCAGGTCAAGGAGAAACTTATATGATGCAAGGGATCTGGCCAGAACAAATCAATCTCAATTAAAAGCATCAAAAGAACTGGACTACTCGAAGAAAAACCTAAAAGAGTTACGCAATTCATATCAGGAGAATGAAATGGCTATTGTCAAAACGGCAAAGGCTATTGATGAGTTCACGAAAAAAAGTAAAGAAGGTCCATCGTTTACCAGGAAAGAAACGGAAGCCCATATTCTTACTTTGAAAAAACAGGCCGAAGCTTATCGTACAGAACACTTGAAAATTGGTAAAGCGATTGACCAGTCGAAGAAAACGCAGGTTAGTGCGAACAAAGAAATTGCTGATTCGGAATTGACTTCAATATCTGCCATTCAAAAGCGTATTACTGAACTGAAAAAAAAGGCCGGATCAGCGATTGCCGGTAGTGATGTAAGTAAGCGTATTGCCGAATTACAGGAGCGATTGAAAAAGCCTGGTGCTACTCCTAAGCATGATGTGGAACTTAATCAACAGCGATCGCTTCAGGAAAAGATCGATGAGCTCACTAAAAAAGGTTTGAATACTCAGCTTGATGCCAATCAACAGGAGGTTGAAGCAGTTAAAACCAAGTATGCTAAGCTAAGGGAAGAAGCTAAGCGTTTCAACAATGATCCGGATAACAAAAAGCTTGGACTGAAAGTAAACACAAGCGGTCTTACGCAAGCAGAATCGCGCGAGAATGATACGGTAATTGACAAACAGGCTGCTACTAAGCTAAAGGTAACACTTGACGAGCAAAAGAAGTTATACGAAGAATTTGAGCAGTTCAAGTTAACTTTTGGTGAAGCAAAGGCAAAAGAGCGATATGATAAGTTGATCAATACCGATCGTACCTATTTACAATATTTGTCTGATCAACAGGCTAAAATTTTGGGCTACGATGATAAGGCAAAAGGTGGCGATTTAGGTAATGGCGGAATTACTACTCAGCAGGCTAAAGTTCTGGAAGATGCGAACAAGGAAGCGTTAAGCGCTGCTCAAAAACGCACCGATGCATTATTGAAGGAGTTCATGGGGTATGCGGAGAAAAGGAAAGTACTCATTCAAAACTACGAACGTGATTTTGCTGATCTGGAATCAAATCCATCTGCCCAGGTAGAACGGACTAAACGCTATGAAAAGGATTTAAAGGAATTGGATGATGCGAATGCTAAGAAATTAGATAGTTATCAAGCCTTATTTGAAGGCATTGAATCATTATCGCAAAAGCAAGCGTTAAAAGTTTTACAGGCTGGCCGTGCTCAACTGGGGAAAGATATTAAGTCAGGCGTCATTGTTGATCCTGCTGAAATTGCCAAAGTAAAGAAATACTTTGACGATGTTGAAGTCACCATCCGTGAAGGTAGTGGTCAGGCCTTATTGGATCTGGCCAGACAGGTAGATGAGATAGCAGCAGGAGTTGGCGGGATTGATGCAGCATTTGGAAAGGTACTCGGAACACTTGGCAATGTTTTGGGACAGGTTGGAAATATCAAAAAAGGATTTAAGGATCTTCAGTTAGCCCAAAGCAAAGGAAGTGTTACAGGCCAGCTTACCGCGGGGTTAGGAATTTTTGGCGCCGGGCTTTCTATCTTCCAAAGTGTTGTTTCTCTATTCAGCAAACAGGAGCAACGCGAAGCACAGGCGTCTTATGCCAGGGATTTGCAGAACAAACAAACTGAAGCTTTAAATAAGGCTCTCGAACGTCAGGTTGCATTATTGAATGATGTTTATGGAACCGATCGGATTCGTGATTATTCTGCTGCTATTAAACAGGCGCAGGAGAATCAGGCGAAGTATGCCGTTGATGCAGCAGGAAAGTATATTTTAACCGGGAACAAAATAATTGATGAATTAATTGAAAAATACAATACCGGTACTTTACAGGAAAAAGGCAACGAAAGAGTTTTATTCAACAATCTAGTTGATAAAGGTATAATTTCCAAAGTAGGAGCGGCCGACATCAACACCCTGCAGCGATTACTTGATGAGGGTAAACTTGATGCCAACACAGCAACCATTGTTCAAAACCTGATTAAAGCAAAGGAAACGGCTGAACAACTGGTAAATAATCTACGTGCTGAAACGGTTGGCACCACATTGGAACAAATCGCTGATGATTTTATATCCACTCTTACAGATGGTACACAGGATTTTGGGAAGACGTTTGAGCAAATGATGCAAAACTCTTTGTTAAAGACTTTCAAAGGGGAATTCATCAGGAAACAGCTTCAGGCTTATTACACCCAATTTGCTGAACTTTCAGAAGGTGGACTGACTGCACAGGAAATTGAAACACTTCGCCAATCCTATCTAACGGCCAGCGAGAAAGCAAAGGCTGATCTGGAAGCATTAAGTAAAGCGACAGGTATTGATTTGACTGGTAAAGATGCTAATAACAGCAATTCTTTGAAGGGCGCTCTTACATCTGCTTCGCAGGATAGCATTAATATTCTATCTGGTTACACTGCAGGTGTTCGTTTACAATTGGTTAAAGTTGAAGCCGCAACAGTTGCACTAGGAGGCGGTAAGTCTTTAGGGGATTTATATCTGACAGCTAAGAGTGGTCTGGATCAACTCGTAATGATCGAAGCCAATACCCGCCGTACAGCTGATAATACTCAACCTTTGGCGGAGGTGAGAGATATACTCAAGTCAATGAAAGGACCAGGCAACTACAATCCGTTGTTAAGTGGATCAGGGCAACCGGGGCCGTAGTTCCTTGCTTACGTTCCCCTAATGGTAGAATCGGAAACCATTATATAATAGGCATATGGGATAATTTTGTTTTTAGCGAAGCGGAATTAACTCATGGCATACAAATACACTTTAGGCGGGATTGATCTGAGCACAATTGGGGTGTATGTGGAATCTGGTAGCAATGACTTTTTGAAGCTTCCAGATCTTAAAGAGCCATATAAAGTGGATTGGGCAGAAATGAATGGGATAGAGGTTGATCTAGCAGATCCAAAGTTTAAAGAAAAAGAGATCACGCTCAATCTTGCCATTCATGCAACTAGTGAAACACAGTTTTGGGCCAACTACAACGCATTCCTCAACTTGCTAAGATCCCCCGGCACTAAGCGATTATTTGTGGGTGATTTGGGAAGGTCATTCTTCGTGTATTACTCCAAAATGAATAATTACCAGAGATTGTCACCAGTTGCAGGACAAAGCAAGATTGGCGCTAAATACAGTGTGACATTCATTGAGCCTATACCAAGCCTGCTTAAACCATTTGCCTTCCTGACCAAAAAGGGTGGGGGCTATTTACTAACAACATCAGGATCATTATTAAACACAGCAACATAATTTTAACATGGAAGAGAATAACGAAAACCAACCTATTGACGAGATTCCATTAGCGCAAAGCATCGCTGGGGCAAAGATTTTGGGTATCGCTCAAAACGGTAGTACTAATTTATTTTCAATATCTAACATCAGGGGCGATTACAAAGGAGTCGCAAATGCTGATACTTCCCCTGGATTAGCTGTTGCTGGAACTGAATACGAAGCGACAGTTGGAGTAACATACCCAAATTTTCTAAGCGTATCAAATCAGCCCATTACTATTCCTTCGGAGATTAACGGCAAGAAGGTGTTATCCGCCAAGTTACGTGCTATCGACCCTGCACATTGGGAAGCTGTGTTCACGCCCGTCGATGTTTCGCTGCCCATTTTTTCTGAAGATGGTAATACCTACATCAGTAAAAATATATTTAATAAAACAACTGAAGATGTCGGCCACTTTATTGATACTGATGGCACGTATAAAGTCTATTCTGGAACTGACGTTTCTTGTTCTGCCTTAATTGATGTATCTGAATTGGATGTGATAACTGTTTCAGGGGTGATACCTAAACCGGTAGAGCCGATAGCAAATCCTTATCAATTTTTAGATGCAAACGGCAATGTTGTTTCATTTGGTCCAATGTCTTCATTTCCTAAAACGATAGCTGTCCCAGCAAATGCTGTTAAATTCCGATTTACGCTAAGATGGTTTCAAACAGATATTTCACTTCTAAATGCTGTTCAAGTTGAATCAGGAAACGTAGCTACGGATTTTGAGTCCTTCGGAACCTATACTGCAATCACCGCAATAAATGGTAAAAAAGTTGAAGCTCCAGCAGAATATACAAAAAGCGGAAGCATCAGCAAAAATCTTTACGATAAATCCGCTCGTGTTAGCGGTTGGTATGTAGATATTGATGGGAGCTATAAACAAGCTTTAGTTGATTCGCCTCAAAATTTTAGCGCATCACCAGCAATCACAGTTTTCGGACTGGCTCATGTTACTGTATCAGGACTTTCGGGCAGTTTCAATCCATATCAGTTTTTAGATATGAATGGTTCGATTATTGGATTTGGAAAGCTTTCAAATCCTAACACAACACTTCCAATTCCAAGTAATGCAGTAAAACTAAGATTTACTGATAAGTTTGATACTTCAAGCAATGCCGTTTTCGATACTATACAGGTTGAATCCGGAGAATCTGCGAGCCAGTATGTAGCATTTGCTGCGAACAAAACTATAAGCAAAGTAAATGGTAGGGAGATTGAAGCAAGCTATCTTGCAAAGGGGGTTAAAATAGACGGGGTTGATGTTGCTACTGTAGCAATGATAAATGCCAACATAAATACTAAGGACAAGACTATTTTATATGATGGTGATAGTATTTCTAAAGATGACCGCATCATACAATATGTTAGTTTAAAACTCTCTTCAACCAGAATTAACCAGGCAGTTGCCGGAACAGGGTGGGTGGATTCAAACGGGCAAACAGTCGGTAGTAATCCGAATAATATGTATTACAGATCACAGCTGATAGCCTCTCACAATCCCGACTTAATTGTTTTATGGGGTGGAACAAATGATTTTGCAAGGTCGATCCCATTAGGAAGCCCTGGAACTAAAACCAATGTTTTAACATTTTACGGAGGGGTTTGGCAAACAATTGAAAGAATACGTTTTCAAAATCCGGGTGTGCAAATACTTATAATTACTCCAGTTCAACGAAATAATCCTTTCGAGTTTCCAGGTAGAGATTCCATGAATAACGTAAATGCTACGTTGTATGATTACGTCAAAATCCTAAAAGAGGTGGCCGCACAATTGGCATGTCCTGTTTTAGATATGTATGGTGAATCCGGAATAACCTCAGAAAATATAATCAGAGATTTTGCGAATGATGGCTTGCATATTTACATGACGCCTAAAGGGGTACAGCGAGCGGGTGATATGATATCTAGTAAAATCAATCAATTGGCTTTATAACATGCTAACCATTAAACGAGGCAACACGCCTATCCTCACCAACATCCCGCCGGATCTTGGTGACTATGTTCAAAAACAACGTAATGGGATTGACTTTGCGACATTAAACTGGGTGCAGATTGGTGATACCCCCACTGATCTGCAATTGGATGATAGTGTAGAAATATTGGGAACCACATATTCATTGATTTCCAAACCACCAACAGTTGAGAAGATTGATTCTCGTAAACATCGTTTTCAGTGCGTTTTCGAAGCAGAGCATTACAAGATGAAGCGGGTGAAATACTTTTTCCTTAATCCAACCAATAACCTGAAGGAGAAAGCATTTACCATAATGGGTGATCTTTCTGTTTTCGTTGGATTGATTAAGATGAACCTTGACAGGGATAACCCAGGCAAATGGACAATTGGAACCGTGGAAGTTACGGAGGCAAGGAATATAAGTTTCGATAATTTAAATTGCCTTAGCGCTATCGCTCAATTAGTGAGCGAATTCCAGACCGAATTTTGGATGAATGGCAACCAAATGAACTTTACCAGTAAGGCAAAGAATAATGGATTGATTTTCAAGTATGGCCAGGGTAACGGATTATACAATATAATCAGATCACCCCAGGATGATGAGTCTGCACCAATAACCCGCTTGTCAGTATTCGGTGGCTCCCGTAATCTTCCTGCCGGATATCGTAACTATGCAAACACGCTTCAGTTGGATAATCCAATTGAGTTGCCAACGACCTTACCATTAAATGAGGAAACTATAACTTTCCCTGAAATTTTCCCGCAATACTTGGGGACGGTTACATCTGTCGGAAATGAATTTTCTTTCAGTGCATCAGCGATGCCATTTAATTTGAATGATCAATTGCTGCCAGTGCTCACCGCAAAGGTTATTTTCCAGACGGGCTTGCTTGCCGGTTATGAAATAGAGGTGGCATCATACGATAATACCAATAAAACATTTGTTGTCAATAAAGTCGAAAGCGAAAAGGATTTAGAAATTCCAAGTCAGGATTTGCATGCAGAAGTTGGCGATACATTCATCATTGTTGACATGGATCCGCCGGCTGAATTAGTGCAATTGGCAGAGCAACAATTGTACGATTTTGGTTTAGATTATTACAAAGCCAATAACTTCCACAAGCGTAACTATGCGGTTACCCCTGATAGAATGCACTTCAAAAGGCAAGCTATTAAACTGGAAGTTGCTGATCAGGTCAGACTGATTGATGGACCGTTAGGAGTTGATAGGTTAATCCCTATTGAGTCATTTAAAACTTTCTATGCAAGAAGTGAGTGGGATAATGAACTCACACTATCTGACTATCCAATTATTGATCCATACACCAGGTTAATCAGGCAGCAGATTAAGCAGGCTCAGAGTGGACAACCTAAACCACCAATTCAAAGCCCAGGAATTTACGTGTTTTCAAGAATAGGAACGTTCCAGAAACAGGGATGTGGGATTGGGTTTATAGGTGAAGCTGTAAAATTTGAACGTAAGTATACTTCAATTATTAGTTACGCTGATGCTATGAACCAGGGATATCTCGATCTTTCATTCAATGTTGATGGCCAGGCAAACGCAGATGCATTGGGAAGATGTGTAAATAGTGGTCCAGTTACTTATACTCCGCTTAGATTTTTGACATACGCTAGAACCAATTACCCCCAAACATGCACCTTTATTTCGAGACCGGATTATGTACGAAATCCTGACAACGATATTATTGGTTATCTCAATAATGTAGATAATAAAGTGTATGTGAGAAATTACGAAGCTGGGAATGAATATATTCCTAATGGATTCTATTATACTAGCAGTGGCCCGGGTGCACATATTGATTATTATTCTAGCGGTTCGATTGCTGGAAGTGGAGATTGCGAAACCGGAGTGATTATAGAATAAGGCTTACTGCTTTAGTTAGGTAAATATGAATACCCAATCATGAATGTATGGTTGGGTATTTTTGTTTTATGCTTACATCAAAACAAGCCTTAGCAAAATATGGCAAGCCAAATAAAACTGGCGCAGGTTATTTGACCACGATTAAACTTCCTTATCCCATGTTTTTGAACTGGGAAACCAAAACATACGTTAACTCTATCCAATGTCATAAAGAGGTGGCAAAATCGTTAGTTGCAATATTTACTGATATTCTTGCTCACTATGGATTAGCTGAAGTTAAACGCTTGCAATTGGATGATTATGGCGGTTGCTTCAATTATCGTGAAATGCGTGGCGGTTCTGAATTATCATTACACTCCTGGGGCATCGCCATTGATTTAGATCCTGATAGAAACCTTTTGCGGGAAACTTCCAAAACAGCACGTTTTGCCCGGCCAGAATATAAACCAATGATCGATATTTTTTACAAACATGGATGGGAAAGTTTAGGACGTGAGAAAAACTATGATTGGATGCACTTTCAGGTTAAAGGATAACTAACAAAGTTTAGTAAATCACTCTCATCAACAAATCGATTAATAAACCATTTTATAAATATCATCCCGTAAATAAATGTCAGAGAAAGAAGATGTAATCGATAGAAAGGGAGCATGGATCGAAAGGATGTTTGATAGGTTGTATCTGGCAATTAAAGAAAATCCACTGGCTACTTTGCTTGTGCTTTCAGTAGGCCTAAATATCATGCTGATAAATATGAACAGCGATCTTCAGGAAGCGAGGTTGAGTGATGAGAAATCAGCCAACAAGGAAATGATTGAAGAAGTAAGACGAAGTGTTCAGCGGGAAACAACTAGGCAGATCGCCCCAATTAAGGCTCAACAGGACAGTGTTATTAAAAATGTTGATACGTCCCTTATCAATATCAATGGTACGGTAGAATCAGTTAAACAATATTTTAATAAGAAGAAATGAAAAAGATCTTAATTATACCGGTAATGCTTGTATGCTTAGCTGGATCATCCAGAAGGGTTGAACCAATTAAGCCGATTATCAAACAATCAAATGTTATTCCTATAAATACAAAGGTTGACAGCCTGGCAATTGGCCTGCATGAACTGGATAGTTTAATTCATAAGTTATGAGAAAGTTACTATTCATAATTGCTATTTGCTCATTAAGTAGCTGTGGTATTTTTCGGAAATCATCAAAAGATAAATTGCTGACCAGTTCACAGTCCTCAATTGAAAGTACGGTTAGATCATCTGAATCGGTTACCGATAAAAGCAAGATCACTATTAAGGAAAAAGCTGATACCTCAGTGACGACCAACCAGCAGACAGTTAGCGGGTCGGTTCGGATCGGTTTGAACATGGATAGCTTAGTCAACGGACTGACTGCAATTAGTAATGACCTGGTCGATGTTAAAATGGTTTTAGATAGTAATGGCATATTAACAACCACGGCAATTGTCAAACCTCAACACATACCTTTTCAATTTGATCGAACCACAACAATAGAAAAGGATGTAACCAAGTCAGGTGCTACCGAGCAAGCTGGTAAATCAACACTTAAGCAATCCAGCACAGCGGTAAAGAAAGAAAGTGAGCCAACCTTGATTGGTTTGTGGGCATGGTTAGGAATGGGAGCTATTGCAGGAATCGTATTGTACGTTGTGATTAAGAAGTGATTTTAGCATAGCCCATTTGTGCTATTTGTAAACTTAACTTCACACTTTACCTTTACAAATATTAAATCACGGGACGATTTAAAGACTTTTCAGTAAGTAATTACTGCCCATCTGGATAGAGGGATGACATTAGAGCCTTTCAGAAATGGAAGGCTTTTTTATGCGTAAAACTTTTCTTGCGATTGCTAAAAATATTAGTAAACTTTGCGCTATGAGAATAGTAAATGATCCGCCTCAGGTAAACACGAATGATAAAAAATCTGGTGTATACACTAGTATGTCGATTGTTGCGGAGGCTAAGAGGGCTAACTGCTGGCTGTACAATAAACTAAACAACGAATGGTACACACCTGAAGAGTTTCACGAGAAATATGCCAATCATAGAGATACGGACATTAACATTCGAACTCTATTACAGAATATTTTCATTATAGATCCAAACAAGGGCATTAAAGCATATCACAAAACTCTGGCTGATAAGCTGACAAAGTTTGAAGCCGAAACCAAGGAACTACGTGAACGAGGCGAAGCATTTACACAACGCGTCATCGACTATTATCAACAGAAATCAAAAAATAAATTTAAATGAAAAGTAAAGCAGCAACTGAAACAAAAAACCTTAAAATCGGAGCAGACCTCATCACAATTGAGCAGGTCAAAGGAGATGAAAACTTGTTTAGGATCAACATCAATAATGCTTTCAAAGGTTATGTTATTAGAAAGAATGGTGAATACTCGCTGACAGGACAAACCCCAATACCCCCTGTAATCTATGCACGTATTATCGACTGTGTTAAAAATGGGTTATGTACCTAGTATCGATAACTTTTATTGGTGCGTTTCCGGATGGTGATAAGATAGTTTCCATTTCCTCACCCAATGGTGGGGGAAGTAGAACGTATCATCTAATGGTTAATAATGGCTATTGGGGTGTAATTGGTTATTATACTACAGGATGGCACGTACGATTGCAAAATTCAAACACTGAATATTCAGCAGGTGATCTTGAACCATTATTGGATTATGTTAGAAACCAAACTATTAAGTAAATTTCAATGTCTATAAATAAATATCTAATATGACAACTTACGAATTAGATTGCACCAAACCAGGTATTATCGAAATAATGAAAGTCAATATTGAACAGATTGATGAAGTTTTGAGAGTTACCATTAATGGTGCGGTTTCATAAGAAATATGAAAAGTTAAAGAAGAGAAAATAGTTACAATTTTATATATTTATCCCAGAATTGACATGCAAGTAGGAAAACCCTGTTTGCATGTTTTTTATTAAAAATGGTAGCAAAAAAGTACCCTAAAAATCTTTGCGTTCATGTAATTATTTGATGCACAGATTACTAAATCATATGTGAGTTATCCCTTCGGCTCCACCGAAAAAAGACTCACATATTAAATTATGTGGGTCTTTTTTATTATAATTATTCAAATATTCTACAATCAGGACTTAAATTAATTTTCCACACGCATAGGATCAATTACGGCACACATTAAAAGCATATTGCAATGCTATGGTTTTTACTTTTTTTCCTGAGCATCAGCATAAAAAACGTTTCTTTGCATGAATGTAGATTTCTTTTTAGCTGGCTCGCATTTCCATTTTCTACTTGATAATTTAAAGCAGTTAGCAAGCAAAACTTTGCTTTGAATATTGGCGCTGTCGAATACCGATTTCATCACACTAATTTTATAAATCTTATCATGATCTACCACGCTGTACCAGAAATAGCCATTACTTGTAAACTTATCAATTAATGTACCTTTGATCACTTCAGTGTGAGGTCTGATGGATTGACGGGGATATTTGCCTGATTGGTAAACTTGCTGGCCAAAAGCAAACGCGGAAAAAATCATCAGCGTAATAAATAATTTGATTGTAAGAGCGTACATCTAGTTAGAGTTTTAAAAACTCCTAAAGGTTGTAATATCCGGCTTTACAAAAAATGGCCTTTTTGGACTATAAGGTCTGCCAGCTCTCGGGATCAATTAGAATATTATTGCTATCTAATTTGGCAGATTAAGGAATGGCTTTTTTTTAGAGAATTAAGTGATCGACAATGATAAAAGAAAATGATTAGCACTGTTTTCCTACTTGTTTTTTGATCTGTAGAATGATCTATTTGATCATCTTTCGCATTTAGTTCTTTATAGATGCCTATGGGTTCAGGAATGGACTTTTATACTTTCAGTATCCCATATTTGTATGCAAATGAAATTAGTGAAGCGATATTTTTGTTCGCGTTTTGCTAATCAGGTTTTTTCTTAGGTTTAGAACTTTACTTGTTTTCAAATTAAGTTTTTCACCAATTTCAATATGAGTAAACCCATCTGCAATCAGTTTAATCATTTTGATTTCATAATCATCCATCCCCATAATATATCCTGAAATCGGTCTTTCTTTATTCATACAGTAAAGCTAAATTTTTAGTAGCATTATTAGCTGAATCATGACTGCCTACAGCTACAAATCGTCATTATTTTGATATTTGTCATCATAATTCTGAATTGTGACTGATAACTGTGCAATTTTTTATTGCCAATAAAAATGTAGCTGTACATCATACAAGACGGACTAATTTGATGGTATTGGAGTCATTAAATAATTACATCTCGGAATCCATCTCAGTACTGTATGGTCAAAAAAAAAGCTCGCAACAATTACGTTGTGAGCTTTTCCAGTTTTTTTTACTGAGATTAAATCGTTCTTCCGGGATATTGTTGAAGCGCAATTTCCAAACAATCCATAGCCTTATTTAATTCTTCCGTATTCAATACATAAGCCATTCTTACCTCATTTTTTCCTGATCCTTTAGTTGAATAAAATCCGGTTGCAGGCGCCATCATCACCGTTTGGTTTTCATGGCTAAAATCTTCTAAAATCCATTGGCAGAATTTGTCAGCATCGTCAATAGGGAATTTTGCCACTACATAAAAGGCGCCACCAGGGTTAGGGCAAAACACACCTTCAATATTATTTAATCTGCTCACTAGCGTATCTCTGCGTAAGGTATACTCTGTATTTACTTTTTCGAAGTAGCTATCTGGTGTATCAACAGCGGCTGCCCCGGCGATTTGTTCAACCATTCCCGGGCTTAACCTCGCCTGTGCAAATTTTAAACCTGAAGCAATTACCTCTTTATTTTTAGTAATTAGGCAGCCTAGGCGTGCACCGCAAGCACTATAACGCTTAGAAACGGTATCCATAATTACCACATGCTCATCCAATCCATCCAAATGCATTGGAGAGATAAACTCACGCCCATCATAACAAAATTCGCGGTATGCTTCATCTGAAAACAAAAACAAATCGTACTTTACACAAAGTGTTTTCAAAGCTTCCAGCTCTTCTTTTGAATATAAGTACCCAGTCGGATTGTTCGGATTACAAATTATAATTGCTTTCATTTTATCGGTGATTAACTTTTCAAATTCAGCAATTGGTGGCAGTGCGAAACCATTTTCTATGTACGATAAAATTGGTTTAACAACTACATTACTCATACACGCAAAGCCATTGTAATTGGCATAAAACGGTTCTGGAATAATAATTTCGTCGCCTTCATTTACGCAGGTCTGCATGGCTATAGTTATGGCTTCAGAGCCACCAACAGTTACCAGTATGTTTTCTGGCTTAATATTATACCCAAGTTTATTGTAATATTCGGTTAATTTTAAGCGGTAGGCTAAAGTCCCTTCAGATGGTGTATATGCCCAAACATTGAAATCAATGTTTTTAATTGCATTTAACATTCCTTCTGGTGTTTCAATATCTGGCTGACCTATATTAAGGTGGAAAACTTTTTTACCATCTTGTTTTGCTTGATCAGCAAATGGGGTTAATTTTCTGATTGGTGATGCAGGCATCTGCAAACCTTTTTGTGAAATTTTTTGGCATGGTGCAAAAATAAAAAAGTCCCGATGAAAATCGGGACTTTAAATACTATTATTAAAAATATTATTTGGAGCTCGTTGAGCTCGCAGCAACAGTTTCACCTTTAATGTAAAGAACCTTAATTGGGGTTTTAGCATTCGAAGTAATTGTTACAGCTTTAGAAAATGGAGATGGACCAGCAGCAGCATTAAAAGTCACTGAAATCACACCGCTTTCACCTTTTTTAATCGGTGTAGTGGTATATTTTGGAACTGTACATCCGCAACTAGCTTCAGCTTTTGTAATAATTAAAGGCTCTTCGCCCACGTTAACATACTTAAAATCAAACGTAACCGGTTTGTTTAATGTGATTTTACCGAAATCGTGAGTTTCCGATTCAAATTTAAATTCCGCAGGTTTAGCCTGTGCATTTGCTGCAACGCCAAAACCTAATACAAAAGCGAATAATACTAAGATCTTTTTCATGTTATGTTTGAAATTATTTTTTTAAATTTTACTTAAACAAATTTAATGTTTTCAGTTTAAAACAAAAACTATTCCACTTATATTTTGCTCATCCATATATAATTTTACAATTCAAGATAAAGGCAAACTTTTTATTTTGTATATATTTGCCGCAACCAATATTTGATTATGGCGCAGAATGAAAAATTTATAACCAACTCTATTGACCGTTCCGAATTAAGTTTTAACGATTTTAAAAGCATCGTTATCAACGACTATAAAATCGCCTTTGAAAGCAGACAAGCAAGCATTTTAGGGCGTAGGGAAGTGTTAACAGGGAAGGCTAAATTTGGCATTTTTGGCGATGGTAAAGAAGTTCCTCAGGTGGCTATGGCCAAGGCGTTCAAAAACGGCGACTGGCGTTCTGGCTATTATCGTGATCAAACTTTTGCCTTCGCAACAGGAATTTCAACCATAAAAGAATTTTTTGCCCAGTTGTATGCAAATCCAACAGATGGCGCCGACCCTTTTTCTGGCGGCAGGCAGATGAATTGCCATTTCGCAACAAAATCGGTTAACCAGGATGGAAGCTGGAATGACTTAACGCAAATTAAAAACTGTTCTTCTGATATTTCTCCCACAGGTGGTCAAATGGCCCGACTGGTAGGTTTGGCTTATGCATCTAAGCTGTTCAGGAACAATAAAGAACTGGAATATCTGAAGAATTTTTCAGTAGATGGAAATGAAGTAGCATTCGGTACCATTGGCAATGCATCCACTTCGGAAGGTGTATTTTTTGAAGCCATAAATGCTGCAGGCGTATTGCAAATTCCCATGGCTATTTCTATTTGGGATGATGCTTACGGTATCTCAGTACCAGCCAAATATCAGACTACAAAAGAAGATATTTCAGAAGTTTTAAAGGGTTTTCAAAGAGATAGCGAGCAGCCTGGATACGAAATTTATAAAGTAAAAGGATGGGATTATCCCGCTTTATGCGAAGTTTATGAAAAAGCAATAGCGGTTTGCAGAACTGAACATGTACCTGTGCTCATTCATGTTACTGAATTAACTCAACCTCAGGGGCATTCAACTTCCGGATCTCATGAACGGTATAAATCTAAAGATCGTTTAAGCTGGGAAAATGAGCACGATTGCATTCTCAAGATGAGAGAATGGATGTTAGATTCAGCAGTTGCGACGGAGGAAGAAATTTCAGAGGTTGAAAAAGACGCAAAAATATTTGTTCGGAATGCACAAAAGGAAGCTTGGAATGAGTTTTTGGATAGTATCAAACCAGAGCAAAAGCAGGTAGTGGATTTGATTAGTGGCATGGCTAAACATCAACCAGAGCTAGCCAAAATTTCAGCTCAGCTTGCCTCAACGGCCGATGCGCAAAGAAGAGAAGTTTTTTCAGCTGCCCGTAAGGCGATTCGTCTTTCCGCAAAAAACAGTTCTCCGGAAAGAGATGAAATGTTGAAATGGTATCAAGATCAGGAAGCTTTAAACGAAGATCGATATAATTCTAAATTACATACTGAAGGTAACGAAAGCCCTGATAAGATCGAAGTGATTGACGCAGTTTATGACGATCTTTCGAAAATGGTTGACGGTAGAGAGGTTTTAAACGCCTGTTTCGACGAAAATTTTGAAAGAGATCAAAGGCTTGTTGCTTTCGGAGAAGATTTGGGTAATATTGGCGATGTTAATCAGGGTTTCGCTGGTTTACAGGCGAAGTTTGGTGAACTAAGAATAACAGATACCGGCATCCGCGAAATGACTATCATGGGGCAAGGCATTGGCTTGGCCATGAGGGGTTTAAAGCCCATTGCTGAGATTCAATATTTAGACTATTTAATATTTGCGCTGAATGTGCTCAGCGATGATCTTGCGTCTTTATCCTACCGGACAAAAGGCATTCAGAAAGCACCGGTAATTGTGCGAACCAGAGGACATCGTTTAGAAGGAATCTGGCATTCCGGATCGCCGATAAGCATGTTATTGGGCTCCCTGAGAGGTATGCATTTATGTGTGCCAAGAAATATGACTCAGGCGGCAGGAATGTACAATACACTTTTTAGGGCAGATGAGCCTGCCGTAGTGATTGAATGTTTAAACGGTTACCGTTTGAAAGAAAAGCTTCCGAAGAATGTTGGAACCTTTACCGTGCCACTCGGCAAAGCAGAGGTATTAGAACCGGGAAGTGACATTACGGTAGTATCTTATGGTTCATCATTAAGATTGGTTCAGGAAGCTGCAGAAGAATTGGCAAGCATGGGAATTTCAGTTGAAATTATTGATCCTCAAACCCTGTTGCCATTTGATACCACTCATGTTTGCGCTGCATCTTTAGCAAAAACGAATAAGTTACTAGTTGTGGACGAAGATGTTCCGGGAGGTGCATCCGCATATATCTTACAAAAGATCCTTGAAGAACAGAGAGGGTACTTCAGTTTAGATGGACAACCCAAAACTTTATCGGCAAAAGCACACCGTCCACCATTTGGTTCAGATGGAGATTACTTTAGCAAGCCATCGGTTGATGATATCATTGAAACAGTTTATGCCATGATGCACGATGCCAATCCAGCTAAATACCCATCAATTTTTGAATAAGGGTAATTTAACCATGAATATTCTCGCTGTGTTTTAATTATTGGCAAAAAAAAAGTTGATTATTAATTATTTTTGTAATAAAACAATATATTACATCAAGTTAACGTCTATCAACCTATTTATGCCTTTCTTCTGTTGTACATATTTTACCTGTATATTAAGTTTGTTTCGTAATAATCTTTCTTAATATAGATGTTGAGTAGAGGACTAACATATTATTACGAAAGTTTTTCACGCAAAGAATTTGCTTTTAAGCATTGGTCATACCTGTCATTAGTTTTGTCCTTTCTTTTAGGACCAATAGTTGGTTTCGCCCAGACCGCCGAACAACAGCGGCATTTAGATAGTTTATTGGTTCGAAACCAAAGTTATAACCGTATTGATTCAACTAAAGTTAAAATCTTAACAGACGTTTACCGTCAATACATGAGGATTAAGGATGCAGATCGTATGGAAGATTATGTAAACCGTACGATCCAGCTTGCTCAGCAATTGAAGCTTAATACCTTTTCGGCCATGGCATATTATCGAAGAGGCCTGTTCTATCATGGCAGAAGCGATTACATAAAAGCTGAAGCAAATTATGAACACGCCATCAGTGAATTCGACCTGGTTAAAAATTTAGATATGATTGCAGGCACCTACTTAAATATGGGTGCAATGTACGCTAACATACCCGATTATGCTAAATCTTTAGAGGTTAATCAAAAAGCCATCGCCATTTATGATAAACTGGGTAACGACCTGGATATGGCGAGTTGCTACACAAACATCTCCAGTATCTATCAGGATTTAGGTAAAGCAAGCCAATCGTTAGTTTATCTCCAAATGGCGCTCAAAGTATTTGCAAAAGATGAGCCTAATGGTAGAGGAGTTGCTGTTGTTCAAAACTTAATAGGCGCTGCCTATTTAGATGCCCCAAAAGATGAATTGCTAAAAATGGGTACAACAGTTAAGGATCGTTTACAAATTGCGCTAAGTAATTTCGAGAAATCTTTAACAATTTCAGAATCGCTCGGCGAAAATGGATTAATCGCATCTAATAAACAACAGATTGGAAACGTTTATAATGAATTAGGAAATGATGATTTAGCACTTAAATCTTATCAAAAGGCAATCCAGATTAGTAAGGTTGGCGATGATAAAAATTTGTATGCCGATTGCCTTTATGCATTGGGAAGTTTTTACCTCAAGCGAAAAGATTATGAAAATGCGCTGGTTCTGTATTCTAATAGTTATGAAATTGCCAAGCAGAATAATCTGCTTGAAATTAAGAAACAGGCAGCATTTGGATTAAGTGAGATTTATGAGAATTTAGACCGTTATGATGAATCACTGGCATTTTACAAAGAATACATCATTGTAAAAGACCAAATCTTTAATAAAGACAAGGAGAGAGAAATTACCCGAAGACAAATGCAGATTGATTTCGGATTTAAGGAAAAAGATTATCAATTTAAACAAAAGATAACTGATGTTGAACTGCAAAAGCAGGTTTTGTTGGCAAAGCAGCAACAACAGGTAACTTTTTTTAAAACAACAGGAACTGGCATTAAGTGATAAAGAAAAAACGTTGCAGCGCCTTACTTTTTTAAAAAAACAAGTTGATCTGGAGATAGATCGTGAAGTGCAGAAAAATAAATTTGAAAGAGCAAAGCTTCAGTCTAAATATGAAACCTCATTAAGAGATCGACAAATTATTAAGCAAGACGAGCAAATAAAGTTCGATTGGCGTGTAAAAATTTTTCTTACAGTAGCCATTACGCTTGTTCTGTTAACGGCATTGGTTATCTTTTTAAATCAACGAAAAACAACACGCTTGAATAAAATCATCAGCTCTCAAAAAAGAGAACTTGAGCAGTTAGGCCGTGTAAAAGATAGAATATTTAGTGTAGTGAGTCATGATTTAAGAACCCCTGTAAACTCCATAATTTCTTTTATCCAGCTACTTGAAGGAGGAACCATTGAACAGGAAAAATTGACTAAATATGCGTCATCTTTAAGAAATAATCTTAGTTACACTTCTACGATGATGGAAAATTTGCTGAATTGGGCAGCCAGTCAAATGCAGGGATTTAACCCACATTTAGAATCGCTCGATATTGAGAAAGTGATAGCAGAAGTGACCCGCTCTATGCAGGACTTAGCCAACCAGAAAGGTATTTCTTTGAATAACAATATCGAAAAATTCGTGACTTGCAAGGCAGATCACAACATGCTTTCCCTTGTTATTCGAAACCTTCTTAGTAACGCGATTAAGTTTACGGATAAAGGTGGGAAAATAACTATCGATGCTATTATTGTTGCTGAAAATCTGGAGATTAAAATTATTGATACCGGAATTGGATTAAAGACTGCTCAGATTAACCACTTCAACAAGCCCGGCTATTTGGGGGCAGGAGTAAGTAGTTTAGGTACGAATAACGAGAAAGGTACTGGCTTAGGTTTAATGCTTTGCAGAACTTTTGTTGGATTAATGGAGGGAGAAATTCAGGTACAGCCAAATCCAACTGGCGGAACGATATTTACAATTATTTTGCCCCGGTAAATTTGCTATCTCTACTTTAGAGTGTTAAAAATCTACTAATTGGCATGGCACAATCAACTTTTGCAATAAATTTTAATATATAGTTGATAATTTTAGCACCATAACATTACGTAATCAGTCATCTCTCACGCAAAAATTTTATGCCTCAATTCAAAAAAATGGTTTCTTTCGGTAAATTGATTTACAGTTTTATGATTTATCTTTTAGATCAAGGAATCAATAACAATAAATTACAGCGCAAGATTAAATAATAACTATTTAATAAATCTTGATAGAATTTTCTTTTCGATAGACTTTTCCATCAATTCCTGCCTGTTAGAAGCACTTATTGGAACAATAAAATTAAAGTCTAAATGAACCTCATGGTTTGTTAGTGTTGCAATGTGGTTGATATTAATAATGTACTGTTTGTGTACGCGGGTAAAAATATCTTCAGGTAATTGTTTTTCGAGGTTTTTTAAACTCACTAATATAACATGTTTGTCATTGCTAGTAAACAGTTTTGAAAAATCTCCCATACTCTCAATGTAAATCACATCGCTGTATTTCAATTTTGTTATTCCTTTGGTTTCTCTGAAATAGAAAAAATCTTCATTTTCTTTTCTAATCTCGGCTTGCTCATTTCCCTCAACACTTATCTGTTTTTTAAGTTCCAGATACTCAATTGCTTTGTTAGCTGCTTTTAAAATGCGCTCAAAGGTTGCAGGTTTCACAATAAAGTCTATGGCGTCTAAGTCATAGCTTTCAACCGCATACTCGCTATGAGATGTAATAAAAATGAACAATGGTTTGTTTTTGGTAATCTTCAATAATGCCATGCCAGATAGTTCGGGCATATCTATATCGGAAAAAACAATATCGATTTCGGTAGTAGATAGCACCTCAGCAGCTTCTACACCACTTGTACATACCTTAATGATTTGTAATGATGAAATTTTTTTCAAATGCATTTCTAATGCATCTCTTTCAATTTCATTGTCATCGACAATTATACACTTATACAACATTAGGATAGATTATTAATTTATTATATACAGGTTTTTAAATTGTATTGTTTTAAATATACTCTAAAATTATGCCGATAAAAATAAATTATTATTAATTATATTGATATCAATGAGTTATGTCATTTTCGGTGTTTTTTTTCTCCTGTATACAGTTTCTCGCCGGCTTCGATTTCTAACAGTAAATCATTTTCTTCCGGGGGAACAGGACAGCGATAGCCATCGCTATAGGCGCAATATGGGTTGTAAGCTTTATTAAAATCAATTTCTACCCTATTATTCAGTATATCAGTCGAACTCAAATCAATGTATCTGCCGCCACCGTAAGTTTCTTTGTTATTGGTTTCATCTGTAAATGGTAAGAACAATAAATTTTTAAATGCAGGATTGCCGGCCAAAGCAACATTTTTGTACAAAGTCATTACTGTTTCCTTGCTATTTAAAATGAATTTTATTTTAGCAAAGCGGAAAAATTCCTTACTTGTACCGTCATAAGTGGGCATTTTAAAAATCTTTTCATTTTTTAGAATTTCAACATCAGCGACAACTTTATATGTGCTGTCAGCATCATAAAAATGAAGGTTTTTTAAATCAGCTTCTTTGAGTGGAGAATTAGCCTCCTTAACAAAATCTTGTTTGTAGCTATCGCGATGTTTAGCTAATTGTTCATTATAAGATTGGGCAAAACTATTTATACTGATTAATAGAAATAGGACAGGGAGAAGTTTCATGGTTCGTTTCCTCAATAAATGGTCAGTCTGAGTTTGTTGAAGACCAATAGTAAGTTCTTCGACAAGATCAGGATGACAGGTAGCGTTAAATAATACTTGCTTTATTCCTTAAAAACTGGTCTGCTAAAACCAAAGCTGCCATTGCTTCGACAATGACCACAGCTCTTGGAACCACACATGGGTCGTGGCGGCCTTTGCCTTTAATTTCAGAAGCTTCGCCTGCTGCATTGATGGTCTGTTGATTATGCATGATGGTTGCAACGGGTTTAAATGCTACTTTAAAAGTAATATCCATACCGTTTGAAATACCACCCAGAATACCGCCTGCAAAATTTGTGGTGGTTTTGAAAATTTTTGAATCAGCAGCTTTTGGCTGAGGAATGTCGTTGTGCTGAGAGCCTCGTAATTCGCTTCCGGCAAAACCAGAACCATATTCAAAACCATGAACAGCATTAATACTTAGCATTGCTTTTCCTAAATCAGCATGTAATTTATCGAAAACGGGCTCACCCAATCCAGCGGGACAACCTTTTATTACACATCCGATTTTACCGCCAACGGTATCGCCATCTTTTCTTACTGAATCGATAAACTCAATCATCTCATGTGCAGTTGCAGGGTCGGCGCAGCGAACAATATTTTCTTCTCTTATATCCAGCAAAGCTGATAAATCGTTGCTTTCCAAATTAGGTGCTTCAATGGTTCCGACTGAGGTTACATGAGCGAAAATTTCAATGCCTTGTTGTTTTAAAAATAACTTGGCGATGGCGCCTGCTGCTACACGAGCGGCAGTTTCACGAGCTGATGAACGTCCGCCACCACGATGGTCGCGGATGCCATATTTTGCATCGTAAACATAATCGGCATGGCTCGGGCGGTAAACATCAACATTGTGGCCGTAATCTTTTGAACGCTGGTCTTCATTCGGAATCAATAAAGCAATTGGTGTTCCGGTACTTTTTCCCTCAAAAACGCCTGATAAAATTTGAACGGTGTCGCTTTCTTTTCTTTGTGTAGTAATTTTTGATTGACCTGGTTTGCGTTTATCCAACTCTGATTGAATAAAATCCATGTCGATATCCAATTGTGCCGGACAGCCATCAATAATTACCCCAATGGCTACGCCATGAGATTCGCCAAAGGTGGTGATGCGAAATAATTGTCCAAATGAGTTGCCTGCCATTTTAGGTTAAAAGTTTTAGGTTATAAGTTATATGTTTCTTAGTCTTTAATCTTTGCTCTACTATCCTTATTCTTCTACTGAAAATCCCGCCTTTTTCAAATCTTCCCAAAAATAAGGATAAGATTTTTCTACCACTTGCATTTCTTCAATCTCCACTTCGTTGATTAATAATGCTAGCGGTGCAAAGGCCATTGCCATACGGTGGTCTTCGTAAGTGGCAATAGTAATTTTTTCAGGAAAATGAAGTTCATCTGTATTTAGCGTATAAACCAGATTATCTTCCGTTAAGGTGACGCCAATTTTAGCCAGCTCATTTTGTAAAGCGGCAATACGGTCAGTTTCTTTAATCTTTAAAGTTTCTAAACCAGTAAACGACATGTTTTTACCTAATGCTGCTGCGATAACAATAATGGTTTGCGCTAAATCAGGACAAGTTTTTAAGTCTAAAACCTGATTGGTTTCTAAAGACAAACCTAGGTTGCTGATTAAAATTCCCTTTTCAGTTTTATCCGTTGCGATGCCGAAAATCTTCATGATTTTTTGGATTTGGCTATCTCCCTGCAAACTTTTGTCTTTTAATGCCGGTAAACTGATTTCTGCTTCGTCAGCTAAAGCTGCAATGCTATACCAATAAGATGCTGCACTCCAATCAGGCTCTACTACCAAAGTTCCCGGTTTAAAATCTTGCGGTTTAATCGAAATTGAATTTTCCTTCCAACTATGTTCGATGCCTACTTCAGCCAACATATCCAAAGTCATGTCTACATAAGGCTTTGAAGTTAGCTCGCCCTCAATTTCTAAGGTTAAACCTTGAGGCAGGATAGGAGCTATCATCAGCAATGCTGAAATGTACTGACTGCTCACATCGCCTTTAATTTTAACTTCAGCAGTTTTTTGATTTAAGGGGCCAATAATGTTTAATGGAGGAAAGCCTTCAGATTCTACGTACGAAATATCCGCTCCCAATGTTTTTAAGGCTTCAGCTAAAATTCCAATCGGGCGTTGTTTCATCCGCTCCGTTCCGGTGAGCAAAAAGTTTCCGTTTTTAGCAGAAAGATATGCCGAAAGAAAACGCATAGCCGTTCCTGCAGGACCAACATCAACGGTTTTCGATTCCTGAATCTCTACCTCTAACTCTTCCTCTAAAATATTAAGAATGCCATTTAATGTTACTGTATCGGCAGCGTTCGATAGGTTTTCTACCTTAACTAACTTTTTGCTGAGCGCACTGATAATTAATGCCCGGTTGCACTCGCTTTTCGAACCTGTTAACTGGATTTCCGTATGAATATTCTTGGTTCCTTTAAAAGAAACTAAGGCGTTTTTGACATTTTATTCTGGTTTTATTCTTAATGGATTGCTATTATTCTATTGTCAGCCTGAGCCTGTCGAAGACCATGATAAAGTCTTTCGAAAAGCTCAGGACGACAATTATAATATACAAACCATCATATTTGTAAAATCGTCATTACGAAGATTGAATAATGCTAATACTTATCGCATTAAGATTGCTTCGTGCCTCGCAATGACGCGATGCCTAGACCTTGCTTTTCGCTTTAGTCTTTCAGCTTTATTCTTTATGCTTTAACTTCAGTATGTTGTTCAGCAGCAATTCCTTTTTCGGCTTTACCAGCATTCATAATTTCAGTTTGTTTACGAATAGATTCTCCGTGTACCAATTCTAAGAATTTCTCAGTAAAGTTTAAATCTAGTTTTAAAGCTTTTGCAAAAGCGTGACCTTTTTTGATAATCGAATCCCAACGGTTAACCTGTAAAATGGTTACTTGGTTATCACGTTTAAATTCTCCGATTTTCTCCACGATAGCCATACGCTCCGCTAATTTTTGCAATAGGATATCATCAATTTTATCGATGTTCTTACGTAAATCAGCTAATTTATCAGCAAAAGCCTCATTTGGTGCTTCTGGTTCACGAACAGTTAAACGCTCCACTAACTCAGCTAAAGCAGCAGGAGTAACTTGTTGTTTTGCATCCGTCCAAGCAACTGATGGGTCAACATGAGATTCAATCATTAAACCTTGCATATCTAAATCCAAAGCTTTTTGAGAAATGTATGGAATTAACTCACGGTTACCACAGATATGACTTGGGTCGTTGATGATTGGCAATTCTGGACATAAAGTTTTCAATTGAATAGCCATTTCCCACATTGGTTCGTTGCGGAATGAACTTTTTTCAAATGATGAGAAACCACGGTGGATTGCACCAATTTTTGTAATACCAGCGCCGTTGATGCGCTCAATTGCACCAATCCACAATTGTAAATCAGGGTTTACCGGGTTTTTAATTAATACGGGAACATCATGACCTCTTAAAGCATCAGCAATTTCCTGAACAGTGAAAGGGTTTACGGTAGAGCGTGCACCAATCCAAAGGATATCAACACCTGCAGCTAATGCTTCTTCAACATGTTTTGCGTTCGCAACCTCAACAGCTGTTGGTAAACCAGTTTCCGCTTTGGCACGTTTTAACCATTCTAAACCAATGCTTCCGATACCTTCAAATTCTCCTGGACGGGTACGTGGTTTCCAGATACCAGCTCTTAAAACCGATACTTTACCAGTTGCAGCTAATAAATGTGCTGTAGTTAATAATTGCTCTTCAGTTTCTGCACTACATGGTCCAGAGATGATTAATGGTTCGTTGTTGACGTTTAACCAAGTGTTTAAAGGTTGGATGTTTAAATTAAGTTTCATGATTTATGGCTTGTTTTTTAGTCCGAAGTCTGCAGTCGCGTGTCCGGAGTTATATTTTGACTTTATTATTTATATTTCACTTTGTTTTTGGACTCCTGATTTAGGACTACCGACTTATTTATACTTTATCGTTCTTTTGATATTCTCCAAGGATATTAAAGTTTGAAGTATATTTTAATGCTTTTCTTACAGCTTTATCATACTTCTCAGTACTTGGCCACTCTAAATCGACATAAAAATAGTATTCGTTTCGTTTACCCAACACTGGCATAGATTGTATTTTTGTTAAGCTTACCTCTTGTTCGGCGAAAATGTTTAACACCGTTGCCAATGAGCCAGCTTTATGACCAACCTGAAAACAAATTGATGCCTTGTTGATTTTCTTTCCCTCATCTGTTTTATCTTTTTTAAGGATAAGGAAACGGGTATAATTTTTTTTATTGGATTCAACACGACGTTCTAAAATATTTAGGACGTAAAGTTCTGCAGCTAAACTATTTGCAATGGCCATGGTGTCTGTCAGTTTTTCCTCCTGAATACGTTTTGCACATGCAGCAGTATCATTACTCTCAACAATTTTTATGTGTGGATAATCGTAAAAGAAATCAATACACTGACGGATAGCGATAGGATGGGAGGTTACGATTTTAATATCTTCGAATTTTACACCTGGCAAAGCCATTAAGTGCAATTGAATAGGTAAATAAACCTCACCAACTACCGAGAAACCATAATCGCGGATTAAAGTATAATTTGGTAGTAAGCTACCAGCGATAGAGTTTTCAATGGCCATCACCACGAAATCTGCCTCGTTTTTTTCCAATTTATCGCAAGTTTCTTTAAACGAATTGCATTCTACCGTTTCGATGTTTTTACCAAAGAATTTGTAGGCCGCTTCTTCGTGAAAAGATGCTTTAATACCTTGAATTGCTACTCGTTTTGTCGTTTCCATTTTTGCGTAAAACAAAAAAGTCCCGGCTATTTGCCGGGACTTTTTATACATTTAATATTTTATATATCTTTTTGCATATTAGCCCCGGCTCTTACTAAAAAAGTAAAAGTAACCAAAGTAATATGTGTTGAATAATTTCATTTTCGTTTTTGAATGAGCCAAATGTAATAACAAAATTTAATTTGTCAATAGGAAAATGAAAATATTTTTAATAAAATTTAATTTTGTTTGATTTAGGCTATTTTGGAGATGGGTATGAAATGGCTAAATGGAGTTATTAAGGAGGTCGATAAATAGTAGAAAGAAAATATTCATTCGGATTCGGTGAAGTTTGCTTACTCGTCTATTTAGTTTTAAAATTTAAAGTTAAACTTTATTACAATATAAAATTTTTTAGGAGCTAATTTAAACTATCAATAATCTTCTGAATATCTTTTTTGGAAACTGTTGCTTCTTCTGATTTATCATAAATATAAATCATCGTGATTTCATCTTCAGTTTGTAAATATGTGATAACTCTATAACCGCCACTTTTTCCTTTCGCCTTACTTTTAACAGCAAGCCTAATTTTGAAAATGCCATTACCTAAGTTGGTGCCTGTTTTCGGGTTCGCTATAAGTATCGACTCTAATTGGGTTAAATCGCTAACTAATGATAGGTGTTTCTTTTTGAGTTGTTTTGCTTTTTTTATGAAAATAGGGGAATAAGTAATTTTGATTCCCTTTGTCATATGTCGCTTAAAGATAAAGGAGCAATTTTTCCGCTTTTAATTTCTTTCGCTTCTTTTATGCCTTGTTTAATTCCATTTAACAACTCTTCCTTTTTAGAGCTTTGTATGACTTTTGCATCAATTCTTTTTAATACCTCTAAAAGAAATTGAGTATCGTTATCTTTTACTTGTATGGTTAATGTTGTCATAATAAAATCGACTTTAATCAAAAATACGAATTAAATTATTGAATTGTAGCGCTGATAAGTTTTTTCCGAAGAAACAGTTTTCTTTATTTCCTAAACCTGATAGGAATGAAAATACTTTTAAAATTGCAGGAGACTTAGATATTCTGTCATGCTGAGGCACGAAGCATCTGCAACCGATGAAACAGGGTCTTCGTTTTTCAGCATGACAGAAGTTTTTTAAAAGATTGTAATGGATAGCAGGGCTGAATAAGCCAAAAGCACCAAGCCAATAATTTACAAAATCCTATTAAACAAAAACGGCCTGTAAAATACAGACCGCCTATGTTATCCTGTTGAACTTAATGTTCGTTGTGTTTCGTTAAAATCTTTGATGTTGTTTTTCTTTGCTTGTTCCTCAGCTTCATGCAATTCCTGTTGCATGATTTTGGCAATTTTTGTACTTCCATCGTGGCTCCATCCAGGTGGGTTAAAAAGATATTTTACCTTATCCATAAATGTTGGTGCTTTTTTAACATCGGCTGTTAGTGCAATAAATTCATGGAAAATAATGTTTACCGGACCTGTATCTTTCGGTTGTGTGGTTAAGCCGTATTTAATTTCATCTTCAGGTAATTCTGCCTGAAATGTTCCAAACATTCTATCCCAAAGGATTAACACCATGCCCATATTTTTATCAAGATAGCGAACGTTACTGGCATGATGAACGCGGTGATGCGATGGCGTAACAAAAACATATTCGTACCATTTTGGGAAATTGATTTTGTATTGCGTATGAACCAAATTGCCATAAATCTGTGTTACGAGATACGCAAAAAGTATATCCATTGCCGTGAAACCCATAAATGCCAGAGGCAAATAAAAGAATACGCGATACAACGGTTCAAAAACAGTAGAGCGGAAACCTGTGGTTAAATTGAAATGTTCTGATGAATGGTGGGTAACATGCATCGCCCAGAAAAAGCGAACGTAATGCCCAACGGTATGTAAAAACCAATACAAAAAATCCTGTGCAAGGATTAAAACCGTCCAATAAATCCAGATATTTGAGATTTGAAACAGCCTGAATTGATAACAATATTCTAACAGAAAGAATGTTGCAGTTTTCATGCCGAGGTTAATTACAATTGCCGAAACCATCAAATATATATTGGTCCAGGTATCTCGTTTGGTATATAATTTCCTGTCGTGGGCGTAGCTGAAATACATTTCAACCAAGGTTAAAACGATTACGAAGCCAAATAATGCGCCTACAGAAATATCACTTCCGGTGTACTTCATTTTATAAACTATTATAATAATCTAAACTGCTAAAAATATCAGCTGTGCTTACACGGCAGTTATACGTGCATTTGCCTGTAGTTTCTAACAGAGAGAATAAAATATTTCCATCCTCGTTCTTTTTATCGCTTTGCATTAATTCTAAAAGCGTTTCGAAACTCTCTTTTTTGATATGATATTTAGGATATAACGATAGAATATAATCGCTGATATCTTTCAACTCTTCTTTTGTTAATCCGCTGTTTTTGATGGATAAAGCCGCTTCACAAACAAATCCAATAGCAATTGCTTCGCCATGAGTAAGTGGGTTTTCATCATTTACTAACGAATAACTTTCTACCGCATGGCCAATGGTATGGCCAAAGTTCAAAATCTTACGTAGATTTTTTTCATGCGGGTCGATGGTTACGACTTCGTTTTTTATTGCAACCGAACGGTAAATATCTTCTGCCGATGGTGTAAGATAATCGGTAGTTTTTAGTTTTTCGTAATAGGTTTTATCGTAAATTAAACCATGTTTAATCATTTCGGCGAAGCCCGATAAAAGCTCACGCTGTGGTAAAGTTTTCAAAAATTCTGTTTCGATAAAAACCATTTGTGGGAGTGTAAAAGTACCCACCATGTTTTTTACGTTATCGATATCAATACCAGTTTTGCCGCCAACCGAGGCATCAACCTGCGACAATAGGGTAGTAGGAACGTTAACAAAATCAATACCGCGTTTATAGGTCGAAGCAATAAAACCACCCATATCAGTAATTACACCACCACCTAAGTTTATCATCAAACTTTTGCGGTCGGCCTCAAAATCCAAAAGGGTTTTCCAAATACCGATACAGAAATCAATATTTTTATTTTCTTCGCCGGCTGAAGTCTCAATTAAATCAAAATCAGCAAAATCATCCATCATCGATTGAAAAACCGGCAAACAAATTTCGCTGGTATGCTCATCAGCAAGAATAAAAATCTTGCTGTATTTGTTGCTTTCTAAAAGAGTTTTTAAGGCATCTAAATTGCTTTCGAAATAAAGCGAATGGCCTGCGCTCGTTAAAGTTTCCATTAAATTATTTCGATTTTATCTTGTTCAAAAGTGATGATATCGCCAACCCTAACTTTATAGCGTTTGCGAAACTCAACTTCACCATTACATTTAACTAAGCCATCCATTACGGCAGCCTGAGCATCGCCACCTGTGCCAACTAATCCGGTTGCTTTTAATAGTTGGATTAGTGGAATAAATTCGCCCTCTAATTTGAATTGTATCATTTTGCTGCAAAAATACGATTATTTCGAGGTTTTACGTTCGTAGAATGGATGCTTTTTATAATTTTGCATCCATCTGACTTATTACATAACAAATGATTGAATCATCTCCTAATAAACAACCGAATTTTGATAATACGGAAGTAGCTTTCCGCCAAAAAAGTAATGCAGAACTGAAAAAAGCTTTTTGGCTTTTTAAAATGATTGGCAGTAACTTTTTAACCAAGGTTGGTCCGCCGATAACAAATTTCTTTTTAAATATCGGTTTGCCTATTCAAGGTGCAATAAAAGCAACTATTTTCCAGCAGTTTTGTGGTGGCGAAACCATTGCTGAATGCGATAAAGCGATTACTCAGCTGGCTAAAGGCGGTGTTGGTACCATCTTAGATTATTCTGTGGAGGGCGAGGAAGAAGAAATCGTTTTCGATGAAACTTGTCAGGAAATTATTCGCACCATTCTTCGTGCCGATGGCGATAAAAACATTCCAATTACGGTTTTCAAAATTACAGGCATCGGTCGGTTTGCTTTGCTAGAGAAGTTAGATGCAAAGCAAACTTTAACTGCCGATGAACAATCAGAATTTGAGAAAGTAAAATTGCGTTGTGAAATGATTTGTCGCACCGCTTTTGATAAAGGTGTTCCGATAATGATTGATGCTGAGGAAACCTGGATTCAGGATACGATTGATGAGTTGGCTCTCGATATGATGCGTAAATTTAACCAAGGACGCATTATTGTTTACAACACTTATCAAATGTACCGCCATGATAAGCTGGCCGATATGAAAGCCGACCATTTAATTGCCAAAGCTGCCGGATTTATTTTGGGTGTAAAAATGGTTCGTGGCGCTTATATGGAAAAGGAGCGTAAACGTGCCGCCGAAATGGGTTATCTATCGCCAATTCAACCTGATAAAGAGTCATCAGATAAAGATTATAATGAGTCCTTAAGGTACTGTGTAGACCATATTGACGAAATTGCCATTGTTTGTGGTACGCACAATGAAGATAGCAGCCGTTTATTAACTTACCTTTTGGATGAGAAAAAAGTCGCACATAATCACCCGCATGTATATTTCGCTCAATTGTTAGGTATGAGCGATAATTTGAGTTTCAACCTTGCCGACGCCAACTATAATGTTGCTAAATATGTTCCTTATGGCCCTATTAAAGCGGTAATGCCATATCTTTTTAGAAGAGCGCAGGAAAATACTTCGGTTGCAGGGCAAACAGGTAGGGAACTGGGTTTAATTGAAAGGGAATTGAAAAGACGGAAATTATAACATACTTGCTTAAATGAGAAATGGGGTTACCGAAAGGATGATTCCATTTTTTATTTGGAAAGGAAAGTGTGGTGGTTTTTTGGATTAAGTAGTCCCGCTTTCTGCTTCAATCTTTTTGATATTGTTAGTTCGAACTTGTTAAAAACCTGCTGCAAAAAGTATTTTCGCTCCAATCGGGTTTAAGAACAAAGGTTTTGCTAACACCGCTATTCTTTAATACCAACCAGGCAGCTCAAGCAGCCTGCAATAAATAGCGGATAAAAGACTATGTTTATAATTCATTGCCATTGGTTTTAACCAACGGCTTAAATATTTGCTAATCTTTCTTCATTACAAACCCTTGTTTTCCCGTAAGCAAATCGTAAAAAAGGATAAAATCGCTGGCTAAACTATAACCCGGATATTCAAAAGTTGCGGGTTTATTTTTCTCAAAAAAGAAATGACCTACCCACGCAAAACCATATCCTAAAATCGGCATCGCCAAGAAAAAACGCCAATCATGAAAAAGAAAGCCTGTAAAAAAGGCGAGTACAACTAACCCTGTTCCAATAAAGTGAAGTACTCTGGAAGTTGTATTGGTATGCTCACTTAGATAATAGGGATAAAACTCTTTAAGAGATTTGTATTTCTTTTCCGCCATAACCCTAATTTACAAAACGCCGTTGGCTTTCAAAAACGATTCCAGTTGAGCTGGTTTTTCAGTCATCAATAACGTATTTAACCCCACTTTTTTTGCCCCTTCGATGTGCTGCGGACTATCATCTATAAACAAAGTTTCGGCAGGATTTAAGTTGTTTTCCTTTAATACTTGCTCAAAAATATTAATATTAGGTTTACGCAATTTCATTTGCTGAGAAAAGTAAGCTTTCTCAAAATAGTCATCGTAATTGTTCAGTTCGAAAGTTGTTTTCAGGTAATTGATAATCCATTCGTAATGGATTTCATTGTTATTACTTAATAGAAAAGTTCTGTATTTCTCTTTTACCGCCAGTAACAAATTATGATTTTGTTGATGGGTTCCAATTAATAAGCTATTCCATGCCTCATCAATCTGAGCATCAGTTAAATCAGGTTTCTCAGCAGCTTTTCTGATACCCTCGCGAAACTCTGCCGGAGAGATTGCGCCGGTTTCAAAATCATCAAATATTTGATTATGGCCTTTATGTGCAAAGAAATTTTCTATATCTGTTATGCCAAGTTTTTTAAACGAAGCCTGGGCAATTCTAAAATCGATATCGAAAATTACGTTTCCGTAATCAAAAATGATGTTTTTAATATTTTGCATGGATCAATACTTTTGCGCAAATATCCTTAAATATTTCTAATCGCCAATAAATAAATCCAACTGAACCTATTATTTAATTACGAGAATTGTTCCATCATTTTTGATCTTGTAATAGTATTGCGTTTCCTTCTTTCTATTCAAAATTTCTATGTCTGCAACTTCACCTTTTTTCCCGGTATCATCCTTTATGATATCGCCTTCTTTAACTTCATTAAGTTCTTTGGTAGAACTTTTTTTTATTTACATTTTTCATAGCGATGGTTTTAAACTAATGATTAAACATTTAAAATATTTTTAAGTTTTAATTATCATAATTAGCGATCTGATTTAATAGTCATACCGACCCGATATTTTACGATAATCAACTTAGGTACAAATCATATCTATTTATTGTGATAGAATATCTACTGCATTATTTTTTTTATACACAATCAACTATGTTTATATCAATAAACGCTCAAAACTAAACATGATGAATGGTGTCATTACAGCTTACAATAAGCAAAGAGGTTTCGGATTAATCTCACAGGAATTAGTAGTTCAAAGTATTTATTTCGATATATCAGATTGTAAAGCAAAGGGTCTTTATATAGGTAGCTCAGTAGAATTTGAACTTGCCATCACAAAAAGAGGAAAAGTTGCTAAAAATATTGTCGGCATGGCCAAAAAAAGGTCTAAGTTGAAGGTCGTTTAATCAAATCTTTTTTGGTATTTGATTGGGATTTTATTAACAATCGATGCAATTCTCACAATATTCAATCGCTATCGCCTTGTTCATTTACAAAGCGAGGATTTTATTTTTTAAATACAATCCATAGACTACTTTAACCCCTCAGGTTGTATTTTACGTAAATCATCTGAATGTCATCATATTTTTTGTAGCTTACAAAGATGGATGACAGAATGAATTTAATATTGGGGATTATTTTTATACTTAGTGGTATTACAGTTTTTTGGATAATTTTTGCGAGTAAGAAAATATAGCAGAATAATCTGGCAATACTCACTTCTTAAGCTTTCAGAATTTCTTTTTTGCAGGAATTGTGATACAGTATATCAAACAATTAAAAGAATATTTTAGGTTAAACCGCCAGGTACTACCCTTCATCTATTAAAACGCCGTAAAAATCTATTACATTTTTTAAACTTTTTTCATTTTGCTATGTTTAGAAATCTAAACTTTCTAAATTAAATGCAAGGAACAGTAAAATTTTATAATGAGTCAAAAGGTTTTGGATTCATTAAGTCAGAAAACGGAGAAGAGATCTTCGTACACATTACAGGATTAGTTGATAAAATTAATCAAGATGACCAGGTAGAGTTCGAAGTAACTCAGGGCAAAAAAGGTTTAAATGCAGTTAATGTTAAACTAGTGTAATATACTATGAGACTCGGAACTGTAAAGTATTATGATGATGAAAAAGGACTAGGATTAATTACACCTTCTAATGGAGGAAAGGATTTAATCGTTTCGGCTAAAGGATTAATAGATAAAATTCAAACGCAAAATATTGTACTTTTCGATCTCAATTTCGCTGCCAACAATGTTGAAGTAGTAAAGGTTATAGTATTAAAATCCTGAAAGATTCATCAAATTAAACAAAATGAGCAAACTTAATTATTAGTTTGCTTTTTTTTTGCCTAGGAATTTATTGTTGATAGCTTAGAATTTTAGCTACAAGCCAATCAAAACTATAATATTATTTATGTTTGCGCAAGAATTTATTGAACCATTGATTTCGTTACAGCAACAGGAAATTTGGTTTAGATTAACAATTTATTAATGTAACTTTTAATGTGCGTTGGTAGTCTTAGAAACCACACTAATTTATAATGATAAACGATCTCTCACTAAACACTTTAAAATCTAAGTTGATATGATACAACTTGAGGTGATTAAAGGATTTTATAAAAGGGAAAAAGCTTTGCCAGCAGCTTTTCCAATGCGTATTTTAGTAATTAAAGAAGCGGAAGGATACCTGCACATGAATTCTGGTGATCATAAATTGATTGCCGGACGAATATTTTTTATTCCTGAAGAGGGACTGGTAAGATTAGACGGCGAAATACAATTTGCTTATTGGCTAACGTTTAGCAGCATATTATACGCTGAATTTTTATTGCAGCACTTAGATCCCCTCGCCAAAAATCTTTTTTTGAAACTTTCTTACCGAGACCTGGATGCGAATGAGTTTAAAAAAACAACTAGCCTCATTGAGCAGCTGCGTAAAGAAGTAGATGCAAGGAGAGATGTAGCTTACCTATCTCAATATCTATCGCTATTTTTAGGGTATACTTCGGATTTGGATGGTTATTTAGCTGCACTTTCATTGGATGAGTTACAGCAGGTACTTCGTTTCAGAGCGATATTAGAACAGTTTTACAAAACGGAGCGGTCCATTGAGTTTTATGCCCAGGGAATGGGGATCAGTAGCAGAAAGCTTAACTTGTTTTTAAGTAAAGTTTTAGGCAAAAGTTTATCCAGCCTGATCAAAGATCGGATCATGAGAGAGGCCGAAATGTTGTTGCTTCATTCAGATCATAGCGTTGATGAGATTGCGAAGATTTTAGGCTTTGAACAAACTTCAAACTTTCATTCTACCTTTAGAAGATACAAAGGAGTAACGGTAAATCAATTTAGCCATTTAGGATAAAATTAATGCGACCGTCAAAGAAATGTTAATCATAAGGATAAATTTCTTCCAAGAATCCAGGTTTTCCGTACCTCACAACATATTTTGCCAAAGCGCCACACGCGTAAAATATTGCTAACTGCTTCATGCTTTTATCAGTCGCATTAATTTAGTGCTAAATTAAAAAAACTAACACAAATTGGAAATAATATTCCAAAATCTACTAAATATGAGTAGTAGTACCAGTCATCTGTAATAATTTCTTCAGAAACTATTAAATTAGGTTAGGGGAAAGATGCTTAGGTTTCCGTCGAAACACCGAGACTGCCTTTCCGGTAAGCCAATCATTAATCTTCAAACAAATAACCACTGTAGGCGAGGCCTTTCGCCACACTTTTAAAATTATCGCCTGAGTTTAAAGGGATATGCGGAAACCGGCGTCTAAATAGTTGTTGTATGGCTGAAACCATTGAGGTTCCTCCTGTTAAAAACAGGCAATCAATTTCTTCAGGGTTGATGTGATAAATATTCATAAACTGGTTAAGATAAGCTTCGATCTTTAAAACGTCTTTTTCAATAATGGCATTATACTGATCTAATTTGATTTGTTCATCAATATCTATTCCCAAGCTGGAATACTCAAAATTGGAAACGGGTAAATCAGAAAGCTCGATTTTCGTTTTCTCTATCGCTCTGAATAAAGAATAGCCTAAATTATTTTCAATCAGGGTAATTAGGTTTTTAAATTTTGGATCATTGCCAGAATAATAGTAGTACTCTTCTATTTCTTTTTGGATTTTTAGTCCATTAAAAAAGTTCATCTTATCCCAGGTGCAAATATTTGCGAAAAGCGATTTCGGAACGTTTAAAACCTTGCCGGGTGTGGCTTCGTAAGTTGTGTTTTTTCCAAAATATGGCGTTCCTTTATCCCACATAAAAGCAGAATCTAAACTGTCTCCACCAATATAAATACCACCTGATGCGATCATATCATTTTTTCGATCTTTACTACCCACCTTTGCCGGATCGAGGATAAGATAAGTAAAGTCGGTTGTTCCACCACCTAAATCAGCTACTAATACCCGTTCTTTTTTATTAATCGTTTTTTCATAAGCAAAGGCAGCGCCAATCGGTTCAAACTGGAAGCGCACATCAGTAAAGCCAGCGTTTTCAGCGGCTTTCTTTAATCTCGTTTGCGCCAAAGTATCTCTTTGCGAATTATCATCATCAAAAAACACAGGTCTTCCAATGATGGCTTTGCTACAGTTTCCATTTATAATTTTATTTGCCTTCGATTTCAGATCTTTGAGGATTGGTGTCACTAAATCGGCAGCTGTGTATCGCTTATTATGAATTCTGGTCTCTGTAAAGGTGGTTCGAGAGAGGATTTGTTTGATTGATTTAATGAAACGCCCTTTCATCCCGTCATTTAAATAACTTTCAATTGCTTTTTCTCCAACAATATGACTTTCGCCATCAACAAAACTTTTTGTTTCGGTAAAATAGATCAAAGAGGGAATGGAAATTGTATCTATAATTTCCTTTTTTTCTTCATCGTAAATAGATAGCGCAGAATTGGTTGTGCCAAAATCAATGCCGTACAAAAACTTGCTCATGGTAAACGAAATATTTTAATGTTTGGTGATCCTTATTTTAAGCAGGATTTAGTTCAGTAAGGCTGAACAATATTTAAGCCGAAGTAAACAGGCTTGTATGTTTGCAGAAACAAATTGCCTTGCAAGGCGCAAAGGTTGTAAAAATTATTCTAATACAATAATTCGATTTAATATTATGGCATTAAGCGCCTGAATTTCGAGGGGATCGTCCGCTACAAATTTAAGATAAATTCATTTTATCCTTATTTACCAAATGAGGAAACGAATCGATAAGTGCTTTAAGTTTCGGACTTACAATATTTCGGCAGAAGGGCTTTTCCCTGTTACCATAATAGTAATTTAGGTATTTATTTTGATTGAGCTTAAATTGCCTAAAGGGGATAACTTTTGTAATGATGGGATGTGCAAAATCAGACTGTAGTGTTACAATGGCATCATTCGCAAGTTGTTGCTGCAAATCATTAAATACATAAATGGCCGAGCGATACTTCACACGCATGGAGTGTTGTGCGGTACAACTGTGCGTATGGAGATGTATTTCGATTAATGATTTTAACTCAATTATTTCTTCTGCGTAATGCACAATAACCGCTTCAGATAATTCATGATCACTGCCTGTTGACGAAATCCAACCTTGTTCAACCTTCACCACACCTCTAACAGATAAAAATATTGCTTCAGTACACCAGTGGCAGCTACCCCCAAATCCAATTTTTTCCATTCGTTAAATCTAAAATTAAATCCGCAACATTTACTTTTCTCTATCAATAGCTTGTTTCAAAGCTTCCCAATGGTCGAAACCCAAAAAACTGCCAATGGCGTTCTTAACAAAAGGTGAAGAATCTGATAAGTTCGGTGCGGTGCTGAAAATGCGTTTAATAGTAGACCTGCTTACGTAATAACCAGTTTTTACGAATATTTGGACTGATATTTCAGAACAATCGCCAGGGCCTAAAGTTGTAGAACCAATTTTTTCAAGTAAACGTCTTCTCAAAACCGAAAGTTCGTGATTTGGATACATGAGTATTTGATTTTTAAGATTAACATCTGCCAAAGGCTAATAGTTACAATCAAAAGCATTCCTAAAAAGAGTTATTTTCTTTTAAAGTCGTATTAACATCATAATCAAGATTTATATTTTAGTATTCGTGTTTGGGGTATGAATATTGTCTACCTTAACAAGAAAGATATTTAGTCGTTAATTAAAACGATTTATCAAAAAAGCAGAAAATGGACAGTAAACAAGGACGTAAATTTTTAAAATTTGAAAAGGATGATTTACTGGAACAACATATCAGGCTTTTAAAAACCGTATTTAACTCAGATCTAGTAGAAATCAATATCCATAAACAGGCGCTGCAGGCTCCAGGTTTGAAAGCGGAAAGTCATCTCCTGAAGCCTCTAATTAATGCTTCTAACCAGTTGATAGGAGAAATAATAATAAAAGATATTAGAGCAGACGGCTTAGAAGCACATGGAAAAGAGATATTGGAAATTATTGCGGCCAACATTGTTAAACAATTTCAGTTTCTGGAAGAATATGCTGCGCTGATACAACAGGTTGATATCTCTGCTAAAGAAATAGCAAGTCACCGAAATGAGCTTGATACATTGTACGAAGATTTAAATTTGGCTCATGAAGAACTCAGTCAGGCTTTTACGGCTACATTTCAATTAGGAAAAAGCTTATCAAAGTCTAAAACCAAAATAAGTGGCTTTTTAGAAAAGGCACCTATTGCCTTTGGTGTTTTGCGTCATCGCCAACTTAAGATCGAAATGGCAAATAATTTAATTCTTGAGCTTTGGGGTAAAGATAAAACCGTTCTAGGAAAACCTTTAGCGGCAGGTTTACCCGAACTGCAAGATCAACCTTATCTTGAAATACTCGATCGTGTTTACACCACCGGTGAGAGATATATTGGCAAGGAAGCGAAAGCTATTTTAGAGAAAGATGGCCAGAAAGTAGATTGTTATTTCAATTTTATATATGAACCATTGAAAAATGATCGGGGTACAACGAATTCGATCATGATTATTGCTACTGATGTTTCTGATTTGGTAAAAAGTAGAAACGAATTGTTACCCGGTTAGGGGCTGTAATTTTATGTACACTTATTACTTTATTTAAAAACTAAACAATCTCAGTTTACGTTCATATATTTACACGTCATCTAATTTAAGATGCGCATCTTGATGAACTCGGAGTATCGCCCCTGTGCAGCGGGTACGGTAAACGAGAAATATGAAGATCATCACAAAATTCCCTGCATCAGGAAAAGTAAATTTTTATTCAGAAGTCAGACAAAAGGTAAATGAACAGTTTCACAATCGTGGATTGGGAATTAATGCCAACAGTTTGATGTGGATGAAGACTTCCATTTTTTTAAGCCTATTTATCATATTATATCTCAGCATTCTACTTTCTGGGTTAAACTGGATATATCTCGCTCCACTTACTTTAGCCTTGGGAGTAACCTGTGCATTTATTGGTTTTAATGTGTGCCACGATGCCATTCATGGCGCTTTCTCGGCTAATAAAAAAGTTAATAAGTTGCTTGGAATGATTTTTCATCTACTCGGCGCTAGTCCTTATGTATGGAATATTACCCACAATGTAGTTCATCACACCTACACCAATATACCAGGACATGATGAAGATATTGAGATTGCACCGGGATTAATCCGCATCTGTAATGAAGATGAATTGAAGTCACATCAGCGTTTTCAGCAATGGTACGCATTTCCATTATATGGCTTAGCTTCAATCTCATGGGTGCTACGCAAGGATTACAAGAAATTCTTTCAGAAAAATATAGGTGCCAGAGAAAACATTCATCCCAAAATTGAGTATTTTAATCTTTTCTTTTACAAGTTTCTCTATTACTTTCTCTTCATCGTTCTTCCAATTTTAATTACCGATTTAGCCTGGTGGCAGGTTTTGGTTGGCTTTGTTTTGCTTCATATCGCTCAGGGAATTACAATGGGCTTGGTTTTTCAGCTTGCTCATGTTGTAGAAGGTACAGCTTTTCCGGTGCCTAATCATTCAGGAAACATGGAGGAAGCTTGGGCTGAACATCAAATGCATACTACGGCAAATTTTGCTGCGGATAGTCCGTTTGCTGCATTTTTCCTTGGTGGCTTAAACAGGCAGATTGAACACCATCTATTCCCAAAAGTATGTCATATTCATTATGGGTGGATATCCGTTATCGTAAAGAAAACAGCCTTAGAATATGGCATTCCTTATCATGAAAACGCAACTTTCTCATCGGCTTTGGCTTCTCATTACCGGATGCTCAAAAAAATGGGTAGTCCAGCTGTTTAATGCTATTTAATGGTGATTTTTTCTGCTAGCGATTTTCCTGTGACCAAATCAATTCCTTCAATTAAAGCGTACCGCACATTAGGTAGCCAAAACGAACCACCAACTATCCGAATAAAAACGGTTGATCTTAATTGTTTTCCCGTTAACGGCCACCGTAACAGTATATTTTTCACCGACCTTGCTTAAATAAAGCGGCAATGTTTTATGTGAAACAAATCTTAGTTCGAATTTATCTTTTGCAATTTCCTTAGTCACTAAGCCGTAGGCAAATTTCTTCTGGATATATCCCAATTCTTTTTTCTCTCCATGTTCGCCGTAACGAAGCCAATAAATTGAAACAGGTTGTGAGCGATTAATGCTTCCATTTTCCTGTAAGTTTAAAGCATAAATAAGTGTGTTGGTATTTGGATCTCGCTGTAAATAAAACAGCATATTTTCTATGTTTTTTGGGATAGGAAAATTGATAGGAGAGGGGTCTGATATTTGCGCTGTTAACTGGCCAGCTAATAAAAGCAATAGCAGCGCAAGCGTGGCTGAACGCAAATAAGTCCTATTGAGCTGCATGGACATTAATATTATTATCAAAATTTTGCTGATGTTTTTTCTTTTTGGTTTTAAATACCCAAAACTTCATCATCGGATAATTAAATCCGTAAGAGACTATACTATCAATTAATAATCTCCCAATACGGTAATCCAGGTTGAAAGCCCGGTGTAGCAAATAGGTTCCTGTTGATTTTAATGTAATGCTTCCAAGCACTACGCTGAAAAACCGGAAGAATTGCATTTTTGCAGATGAAGCATAAGCCGATTGATCCTTAAAAGCCCAATAGCGGTTGATGCAGAAATTAACCATTCCTCCTAAAGAACCAGATATGAGAATTGATACCGTAAAATGAATTCCTAGCTTCTCGGTGAGCAAGATCATCATTCCATAATCTGTAACGCCGCCTGAAAAGGCTGAAAGTTGTGCTTTGAGAAAAACGTTGACAGATTTTTTTTTAATCATTCATTTTATCCTTCCTATCACGTTCATTTCCAAAACGCAGCAATTCCATGGTATCCAAAATATTAACCACAAGCAAGGTAATCGTAATTAAAATCGCAGAATACAGAAGCGATCCGGCCAATAAAAGTTCAAGCAAAAGAATAAAAGCGATGATGATTCGAAGTTCAGTAGGGCCGAATATACCGGAATCGATGCGGTAAACATCAGTAATTTTATAACGTAGCAAAGAAATAATCATCGACCAGCCATAAAACACCACGAAAAAGAAAGCTAAAACTTTTGCTGGGGCTTCCGCATAATAAAAGTAACCTAATCCGATTAGAACAATACTTGCCCAATCCATGATGATGTCAAGCGCAAAACCGTACCATTTTCGCGGAGTTTGCCGGTAATAGGCCAGCCTTCCATCAAGCGAATCGCCAAACCAGTTAATAAAAAGACCCAAAATTCCTAACAGCAGAAAATACTTATTACTGCTTATGGCCAATATAAATGATACGGAAACAGTTATTGAACCCAGTAATCCAATGCCCGTTAATATGTTTGGCGATACAAATTCCGGCATCTGTTTTAATAAAAAATGAATGAAACGCTGCTCACCATTTCTCAGGATGTTGGTTCTCTTCCGATCGGCAAAAATCTTTTCTCGCTGTGCGTGTGTGTCGCTCATCAAATTTTAATAAATTAAAACGCTGCATCCTAATATAACTGCGGCTTCAGGACGAAAGATTTTTGAACCAATTCTTCTTTTGAAAGCTTTGAAGCCAGAAACTTGTTTTTGTAGTTTTCCAGTTTTAGCCAGATAGCTGAATATCAATATAAATACCATGTTATTACTTCACAATTCCAGCGAAACGCTGATAAAAAACGGTTGGACTATTCTCATTTTTCGGCGCATATTTGCCTGCAATAATAGGGATGTAAATTACTCGCCTGCGACTTTCCTCTCCACGTATGGATGATTGTGCAACACGATGCCACAACCTTCCATCATGGATAGTCAAATCACCCGCTTCGGGTAAAATCGAAACCTCATCCTTATCTGCTTTATTATCTAAAAAGTATTTTTTACGAAAAAGCATTTGATAAACACTTTGTTTATGGGTGTCGGGAATAATCTTTAATCCACCGTTTGATTCTGTTTGTGTGCTTAAATGGATGCCTACATTAAGCATCGGGTTAAGTTTGCCTCCATAAAAAATATCTCTTAATCCATCCGTATGCCAGCCCATTTTAGTAAAAGTACTTTCAGGCCCGTTGATGTAATGATTGAAAACCATCCCATCTTTTTCTTCGGTACCTAAACGGGAACCTTCTCCTGCGAGTGGCAGTAAAGCGGTAATACGGGGATCTAGGAGTAAGCCTGCTAATGTCATATGGTGTTGGTTGATAAATGCAAACCTTTGTACAATTTTTTCTCCGTTTAAATCTTTTCCGTATTTAATTGGCACACCATTTACTTTCTTGATATCATTTTCAACCCAGTTTCGCTCCACTTCTTTTGAAGCATGTATAATAGAGGAAACGGTAGATTTTGTTATAAAATTCTTAAAATGGATAAAGCCGTGAGCATTGAAGAAATCAATTTGTTCGCTGGTTAATTGATCAGATAGGGTAAAGGTTGGATAAGATGAAGCCATGGTTCAAAAGTTTAGGTAAAGAAAAATAAATTGGTTGGAAGAAGAATTATGCGCAACAACAGCACATTCGCATTCGCGAGTGGTTCTGTGCTGAAGTGAAATAAAACAAGATTGTTTTATTATACATAATCTATAGATTTAGTAGTATTTAATACAAACGTAACATTTTTTTAATATTCCAAAGAATATCAGGTACAATTTTTTCAAAAAATCTTTAAGTTTTATAAATTCCTGCTGCCATTTTTTCGATGAATGCCTTTGGCAAAATCCGGTTTGCGAAAACGCTTATCCAGTTTGTAAAACCCGGAACAATTTCCGGCTGATGAGCAAATAAACCTTTCAGCGCAATTTTAGCAACTTCTTCAGACTGCATATTAAACTTCTCAGCCATCTTGCTAAAGGCATCAAGTCCGGCCCTGTGCGCAAATCCTGTATCAATTGGTCCGGGGCTTAAACAGCTTACTGCTATCGTTGTGTTTTTTAGTTCAAATCTTAATGCTCTGCTAAATGACAGCACAAATGATTTTGTGGCAGCATAAACTGCCAGTGTTGGAACAGCCTGGTATGCAGCAGTGCTCGATACATTTAAAATATAAGCCTTATCAGATCGGGATAGGCGGGGAATTAAGAGATAGGAAAGTTCTACTACAACATCGATATTTAAGTGGCACATGTTAATTTGATCTTCGAGCGGTAGCTCATCAAATCTTCCCCATAAACCATAGCCGGCATTATTGATCAGTATGGAAACCGGAAAGTCATTTTTTTCCACCCATTCGCTTACGGTTTTTGCAGAAGTTTGTTGTGAAAGATCAATTGGAAAATAAAGTGCTTTTATACCATAACCGGTTTGTAATTCCTCGCTCAGTTTAGCCAATTCGTTTTCCGAGCGAGCAACCAGTAAAAGATGGTAACCTTTTTTTGCCAGTTCAGTTGCAATCGCTTTGCCCAATCCTTTGCTTGCTCCGGTAACCAAGGCAAATGTTCCTTGCAATGTAGTCATATTTTATTTCTAGTAGACGTCATGGGCGGATTCGAACCGCCGTAAAAGGTTTTGCAGACCTGTACCTCAACCACTCGGCCACATGACTATACAATCAAAAGTAAAGCGTGTATGCAAACTGCCAGGCTCTATCAAATGATGAAGCAAAGATATAATAAAAAATATAATGTCTATAGATTTTGTAGTCTTTTTATTTTTTAATACATTTGCTGCATCGATTCACTATTTAAAAAGACGATATGGCTACAATTGGACAATTTCAAGACAACTTAAAGAATAAGGCGAAAAAATACCTTATTGAACATGAACTAGGGAAGGATCTCATTCAGCGGATTGAACTGGCTGGGGGTGAACTTAAACTTTCTAACGGCAAAAAAGCATTTGAATTTTTAAATATTTCTAAAGATCTTCAAACAGAGCTGGAAGAAAAAATTCCAGGTGTACAACAGGGTTTGCAGAAATGGAGACTTGATTAAAATTAGATCATGTCTGTAAAATTAACGCTTGATATGCCATAGGCTCGCACTCAATTTCATAGATTAGCCAGTAGAAAAAACCATTATGGCGAAATTAGAAGTCTGGCAGAGAGGACCTTTACCTGATCTTGAACCTTTATTGCAACCAGTTGGGCATGCAATTTTGCAAGCGCAGGAAGAGTTGCATGATTATTTAGTTGATTTTCCGGCTGAACTGCTGTGGACTAAACCAGCTGGAATGGCTTCAGTAGGGTTTCATTTACAGCACTTATCCGGAGTTTTAGACCGTGTTTTCACTTACGCCCGGGCAGAGGCTTTAATACCTTTTCAATTTGAACAATTAGAAGAAGAGGGGAAAGATAGTTTTGCTGGCTATTCAGTGCAGCACCTCATTCATCGTTTTGATCAACAGGTGCTTAAAGCGATGCAACAACTTTATGAAACTGATGTGCAAACACTTACAGCATTCAGGGACATTGGTCGTGCCGGGTTACCTTCTACTGTTTTAGGATTACTTTTTCATGGAGCAGAGCACACCATGCGCCATCTGGGTCAGTTGATGGTTACCGCCGCAGTAGTTAAACAAAATAATCAAGCAATAAATCTCTAATACCCCTTCTCATGTCTATTTCTTTAGATGAACAGCCTATTCAAGATAATTATCATACCGAAAAGAAGCCTTTTCTAAGCTACCTCACTGAAGATTGGTGGGCTGTGATTTTAGGTGGATTTTTGATTTCGTTAGTTATATATTTCTACGGGCTAGGTTACACAATTGATCTGCCGGTTTATAAATGGGCTACATTAGATGATCTTTCAGCAAAAATATTTTCAGCAGATAACATCTTGAAAATATTTGGTGTTTGGGTTGTGTTCCTCTCATTAACAACTATCGCTATTGCGTTATCAGGAGGAAAGGTTAAGCGATTCATACTTGGTTTCACTTTTATTTATGTTGTTTCAATCTTCGCGTTCCTGATTGGAGGAAATAAAAACGTTTCTTATTACGGTTTGGAATATGTAGTCTTCGCCTTGCTGATTGGAATTTTACTGGGCAATTTGGTCCAACTTCCGCAGTGGTTAAAAGAAGCCGTTCGGTCAGAATTTTATATCAAAACTGGTCTGGTTATTTTAGGGACCACCATACTTTCAGCTGATTTAGTAAGTGTGTACGT